>JBIKWG010000095.1:0-10784 GCA_044356425.1 Bdellovibrionota bacterium
GAGTGCGTGCCTTACGCCATTTTTGCTAACTTAGCTCGCCCTTCCACGCTCTCTTTGCACCCTTGAAACCATCGCGGGGTGGCGCCAGCTGGGACCGACCTCTCACTTCCACCCTTGATTGACCCACTTCGGCAGATTGAGGACCGGACAACCACTACAGTTCAACTACTTATAGAAAAGCGATCGATTTGCCTACCCATGTTACTCGCAAACGGGACTGTCGGTCATCGTGCGACACGGTCTGATTTGAAAACAAAGGGCGGATGCCATAACGAGACATAGAGCGGCATACACATTTCGTTTGACTTGGTGATTCTTTGGTGGGAGATTCGAAGCCAGCTTTTTTGTCGGAGGGTCTAATCATATGCCATCTTTTGCAAACACTCTCAGGGACACCTCAGCTGCGCTGCTGTTATCTAGCGCGGCATTTGGAGCCGACTCAAGCGAAGCTGCTAAGAGATATGCGGGTAATGTTGCACCTACAAATCCCCCTCACGGTGTAGAACTCAGTTACTTGAGAAGTGGATCTAACGCTGAGCTAGCGGTGGGGGGTGCGATCACCATTGGTTTTGGGGCCTGGGCCCTTTCGCAGGTGTTGAGAAAAGATAAGAAGGAGTAGGCTCACTACCGTCCTCCAGCCAGCAGGTTTTCACCCAGTAGCACGATATGAGAGAAGCGTCCTGTAACGTTTAACCAACGGAGGAGGACGAGATGAGAGAAGACTGGGATGAGCTCATTAATCAGCAAGGGCGAAGCGGCATGAAGCCTTGAGCGTTCTGTCGAGCGCATGGGATTGATTCGCAAAAGTTTGGCTACCAGCGGTGGCGTTGGAGGGGAGCTCAAAAAAAGAGAGTTTGATAAAGGGTAGCGTCCCCTTTATTTTATTGCAGCTGCACGTATATTGACTGCCTGCCGGTGGTCTGACCACCAGTAACCGCCTCGCCCCTAGCCTCTAAAGCTATCTCGGTTTGGCCCGTGCCTGAGCCTCCGCCACGAGTAGCGCACGTTTTTACATCAAGGGTAAAGGTCAGCGTATTGCCAACTGCCGCTGGCCTATCCGCCGCTGAATCGCGATACGGAGATCCGTTAGCTCCCTGATTAAAGAAGACGCTATCTCCTGTTCCAAATGGTGTCGTATCCTCAATGAGTTCACTTGAAACGTTTGAAAATAGCCCGGCGCATGTTGCCTGAATACTTCCAACTGTTACCCCGTAATTAAGATTTCCCCAATCATAGTATCCACTTTCATCCGAGCGAATCGCCGCTCGCTGCGGACGCCAGAAGGTCATAGTAAGCAGCCCGCTGGGTGGCAGCACTATTGGATTACCAGGTGACGCGCCAGGTATTGAACCGGAAGTTGGGCTGACCGAATCATAGTCAACAATCACCTCTCCGGCTCCGGCATCGTAGGATTTAAGCGCTGGTGCTGATACAAAGTAAGGGGCAAGCGTAAAGGTCTTGCGCGTGATCTCTCTCGTATCAGAGGTTACAACAGCCTCATACACATCACCCGGCCTAAACTGGCTACGACCCACCCTAGGTTGAATTGCCGAAACGATTGCCCCTAAGCTGGCAATCTTTTCCATGCGCGGGTATCCGGTTGACGTGAGAAGCTCCGACAACGGCTTACGAAAGTCATTGGAGCTTTCTGATACACCTGAAGAATAACCAAGGGGTGAATTCGGTCTGCAATACGCTAGGGCATCATTACACACAATATACCCACCAGTTGCTCGGCTACTCTGTTCAGAAGGCAGTGAGATGAATGTCGCTAACACGAAGCGGTTTTCACCACTGATAGTCGCATCAATAGCGGCATCCGTCAGACCATCTCGCACGTGCTCATTTAAAGAGGAACGCAGATCTAACACCATGGTTGTGTACGGAATATCACTTCCGGCTGAGTCGGGATCTGATGGATCGAGAATCAGATCTCCGTCGTCATCTGCATCAAATGCGCTCGGAATCCCATCTCGATCTTCATCACCGCCTGCCTCTGTTGCCCCGCCTGCGGCAGCCGCTCTAAAGCTTGCCGCTGCCCCAGTGCGCACCAGCCCGAGCTCTCCTGCACCGAGAGGCTTACCAGCAACTGCTTTTGTGGTAGCTTTAGCTACAACAACCCCGAGACTCTTCGCTGTCTGCTTTGCAACTGCGCCATATCCGGCTTTAACAGCTATTCTGCCGAGCAATATCTTCTTCTGACTAGAGCTTGCAAGCTGCCCTGAAAACGAAGTCGCTACCTTTGAGCCTGCCCCGCCCAGAACTATCGGCCCGGCGTAGCTGCCGTCGGCATCACTCATCTGAAGCGTGGCTGACCTAAGCCTCGCTCTGGTGACCCTGGCAAAAGAGAACTTACCGTTCGACTTCACAACCGCTGATGCAGTTTTTCCCCCACGTTCAACGAAATACACAGTGTATCCCGCTCTTCCGGGCAGCGTACCCTCTAACGTTAGCGACTGTGCGCGGGCCTCTAAAACTCCACAGACAGACGATAGCATCACCAGAGATAAAGCAGCTGCACCAACAAGTTTTTTCATACAGTAACCCTGCAATTAATCGCAACTTCGCCCAATTTCTCGCAAGTGATAGCCACTAGCCAAGGGGTAAAATATCTCCAAGGAGGAAGTCGGATGCCATCTCTATGCCCTTTATGCTCTGATGCTTATCTCAAAAAAGCTCTCTTTCTTGATTGCCCCACCACAACGCGATACAGTCTAAACAATTGCAACCTCTAGCTAAAAAGCAGCTCCGACTATGGCAAACTCAGCAGAAAGTACCCCCTCTCATTTAAACTACCTCCAGCTACACAATGCAGAGAGAGAGAAAGGATACCTAGCCCTGCGCGATCAGATTCGCGGCAAGCATAACCGAGCAGCTGAGGTGACCACCAACCCTTGGCATGATCTTGAAAACCACATACGCAGCCTCATCACTGAAAAACTGTCGCACGATTGCTCTGAAGTAAACATCAAGCCACTACACAGAAAAGACTTCGATGCTGATATCGCTATAACAGTGCCGTCAATCCTTAAAGCAACCGGACCAGGAGAGTACATCAAGAGCTGTGTGCCTGTGATCCTTCAAGCGTTCCAAGATAGCCTCGCCTCCAGCACTTACTTTGAGAGTGCTTCGGCTAAAGGGATGTACGTTAACGTAAAGCTTTCGCATAAATTTCTTATTCAGGCGCTTGAGACTCTATCGAGTGATTCGGCTTCGTTTGTACTTAATCGCTCTGAGCTTACCAGAAATGTGCTCATAGATTACTCCGCTCCGAATGCTGCTAAGGCGCTGCACGCCGGTCACATTCGCTCGACTATTGTGGGGCATATCCTAGGTAACATTCATGAGGCGTGTGGCGCTGTCGTATACCGCGTGAACCACATCAACGATCTTGGCGGCTTTGGCTTTCTAATCGAAGGCTGGAATCGTTGTGCTGGCACCCAGATCGAGACACTACCGGATGATCAGAAAGTGATAAAAGTGTACCAGATTCGGCGCACCCTTGAACGGATCTGTCGAGATGCTGCGTCCTGGGCAGCTGCAACGCCTGAAGAACTCGAAGTTGGAAAAATAATCCTCGGAGCGGCTTCAGATTTTGCGGCCGCAACCGAGCGCTATGCCGAGTACGTAAAAGCATCTGAAGCGACCATGAAAAGACTCGAGGCAGGCAGCCACGAGGAGGTGCGAGCATGGGAAAAGATAGTATCAATAAGTGTCAAGGACTTCGCAAAGTTTTATGACAAGCTCAATATCCATATCGATTTTGAGATCGGCGAAAGCTTTTACCTCAACACCGGTAAAGCTCTGATCGAACATGGCCTCACCAATGGCACAGCGCTGAAGTATACCGAGCAGGAATTTGAGATAGACAAAGCTAAGCTCGATGGGCTACTCAGCAAAGGCGAGCTTTCAGAGACCGAGCACGCAGACCTTATTGAGGGAGCACGACGAGACATCGGTGCCATCATTGTTAGGCTAAGCGGCAACCGGCGAGTCGTCATTCTACGCTCAGACGGACAGAGCATCTATGCGACACGAGATCTCGGCGCAATACAGAAGCGCTATGAGATGTTCCAACCGCACTACTGCATATACGTTGTTGGGCAGGAACAGCGCATTCATTTCAAAGACATCTTTGAAGCGGCCGCAATTATGAATCTCGGCAGCGGTGCAGAAGCGCGCTTTGAGCATGTGTACTTCGGCTTCTATGTGGATGCAAAGACAAAGAAAAAGCTCTCAAGTCGCGACGGCGCCTCGAGCGTCAACCAGCTACTTGACGATGCTCAGCTATATTTTGAGCAGAAGCTCAAAGAGAGTATCACCTCCGCTGAAGAGCGCGACAACACATCGAAACAGTTAGCGATTGCTTCAATTGTGTTCAACGACCTCGAAAAGGATATCAAAGGCGCTGTTGAGATAGACGCAAGCGCACCAATGAAAACGATTGAAAAGTTTGAGAAGGCAGGTGGCGCCTACGTGGTATACACTGCCTGCCGTACAAATGCGCTGCTCAACCGATTTGCAGAATCGTCTGAAGCTCCTGCGCTGTTTGATCAACTGTCACACACAGAGGCTTTTTTGGCTCTCCAGCTGTTACGAACCCCTGATGTGGTGGCTCAGGCCGCAAGTGCAAGCAATCCATCTGTTTTCGTAAAGCATCTGCTTGAGATCGCTTCACAGTACAGCTCGTTTTATGCAGCCTCACCGGTATTTCGGCATGAGGGGGTATTCCTTGATCGCGTTACTATCACGAAAGCGGTAAACCGAACCCTGAAAGACGGCCTGGCGATCTGTAATGTAGAGTGTCCGGCGCGCATCTAGCAGAGCGCGGCACAAACTTCCGTGACGGAGGTGCGAAAAGAGTCTCTGGCGCCTCTATATTATAGATGATTCTGAGGCTTTGAAGCTGTCGAGAACAGGTTACGCTCTTTAGCTATCTGCACAAACGTTTGCCCGACGATGCGATTTCCCTCTTCATTGAGGTGAGCTCCATCGTAGAGCAAACCAGCTGCTCCAACGGGCGAAATGCGCTGCGGCACTACGAGCGGAATACCCACCCTCTCCGCCATGTCACGTATAGCTCGGGTGTATGGCTCTGAGTCGTCCACAAGCATCGCTATAACCGGTATAGAGCCAGCAGCAGCTCTAAACCTCGCTAACACCCGCTCAGCAGATTGCGTTGCTGAGCGAAACAAAGGGTCACTATGCCCCACTCTCTGAATACGGTGCTCAATAGAATCAACCTTCCCTGCCAACGCCAACTGGATAGTCATATTATCCCAAGATGTAAAGAGGAAGTTTGCGCCCTGCGAGTACGCTAGAAGGGGCTTTATTACCTGACCAAAACGACGGGGCAATCGCACAACAACCTGATCGCCCTCTAAATAGGGACGAGGTGCTGGCGGTCGCTGTAGATAACTCTCTACCTCAAAGGCGTAGTGGCTGTTACTGATGTCGTTAGTACACATCTGAAGAATTATAAGCGATGGTGTAATACCCTGCGCTAAATACTCTTCCAGCATCAGAAGCTCTTGCAGCGTTCCGTAGCCCAATCCGCCATACGCACGGACTTGCCGATCTGAAAAAGCCTCTTGTAGGTAAGAGAACCAAAGCTCGTCAGACGGAATACCGAGCCCCTCGGTAAAGGAATCACCAAGCACCAGTATCGGCTGATCTGACGGCAGACCAACTGTATGCTCCTTCCCCAGCCACCCACGCGTCTCGTGCCACAGAAGGCGAGGCGCTGCCACAATCGGAACACCTTTGCGAATCCGCAAATCAATACGCCGTGCACCTTCGAGCAAAAGAAGTGATAATGCAACTCCGAAAAAGATAAGAGTCAGCCGCTGAATCGGGTGTATTTTAAGAACCATAGGGAGCTCGCCAGCAATAATCCCAACAAGCGCTTCTAGATATCAGCCTTGCCTTCAGCTGGCCCTTGCGAGAGAAGAGCATAAGTTGCCTCTTACTGCGCAGGTTAGCGGCATAACCCACCGGTGTCAAAAGCATATCTACTGTAGCTACGCTAAGAGAGGACACCCTAAAAGAAGAGAGTTATAAATCCCCCCTTTTTCTCTGCAGCTATTACCTTTAAACTGCCGCCAGATTACACCCAGGAAAGAACCTAATGCTTCCAACGAAAGCGTACGCTGCACTCACAGCCGCCACCCCCCTTGCACCATTTGAGTTTAATCGTCGAGAAGTAGGCGAGCGAGAGATATTAATTGAGCTGCACTACTGCGGCGTCTGTCACTCGGATCTACACCAGGCACGCGGAGAATGGGGCGGTGAAACCTTTCCAATGGTACCTGGTCACGAAATGGTCGGTCGCGTGGCTCGCATCGGAGCTCAGGTCGCACATTTTAAGGTAAACGACCTCGCCGGCGTCGGATGTTTCGTTGATTCCTGCAGAACGTGCTCACCATGCCAAGCTGGTGAAGAGCAGTACTGTCAGAAGCGCGTCTCGTTTTCATACAACAGCACCGAACAGGACGGAAAAACCCCCACCTACGGAGGATACTCGTCTCAGATTGTTGTTGATGAGAAGTATGCGCTTAAGATATCCCCCTCTCTCGATCTCAAGGCTGTTGCTCCCCTGCTCTGTGCTGGAATAACAACTTATTCACCTCTAAAACATTGGAAGATAGGACGTGGAAGCAAAGTCGCAATCTTAGGCCTTGGTGGTCTTGGACACATGGGAGTTAAATTTGCAAACGCATTCGGCGCAGAGGTAACGGTGATCAGCACATCACCGGCTAAAGAAGCAGATGCACGTAGGCTGGGCGCGCACCACTTCTTACTATCCAGTGATACAGACGCTGTTACCAAAGCTGCTGACCGATTTGATTTTATCCTTGATACCGTATCTGCGGAACACGACCTCAACTCTGTACTCTCAATGATTAAGCTTGATGGAACGCTGGTTTTAGTAGGTGTTCCACCCCAAGCACCTCAGATTCATCCCTTCTCACTCATCCCCCGCCGACGTGCGGTAGCAGGCTCTATGATAGGAGGAATAAAAGAGACTCAAGAGATGCTCGACTTCTGCGCCAATAACGGGATCGTATCAGATATTGAACTCATCGCTGCAAACGAGATTAATAATGCCTATACCCGCATGATGAAGGGTGATGTGCGTTATCGCTTCGTAATAGACTTAAAGACCTTGTAAGGTGTTCGCAAATTTATACGGCGCTTGAAGCTGACTTTGGGCGCTTTCTATGCTGCTGACGCAACTCAGTGACTTCGGCGATCGCTTTCTGCGCAGCCTCGACTCCAACTTTCAAATCCGGGCGCTCTTTTACGAGCTCGTGCCATATGTCAGATTGAGAAAAGTTATGACCCGAGCGCCGATTCTCTACCTGCTTTTCAGTAAAGATCTTAAAGGCCCGCAGCCCCTCAGGTGAACCAGCAAGCTTATTTTTTATCGCATACGTGTAGAAAAAACGAATATTTCCTGCGAAAGCTTGATACAATCCGGGCCTGCTTTTCTGCTCAGAGGCGTCGTTACGCAACGATAGGGCTTTGGGGTCGTAATGTTGCACTGTCATCTCTGCAAGCCTGGCTACCGCCTCTGAATCCATCTTCACATAGGCCGGATAATCTTTTTCAGCATGCCTGACAATCCAACCACAGAAAAGTCGCTGCGCAGCGCTTCTTGTGGTTTCATCGAGACTTATAAGAGAGTCACTCAACATAACGCAGGCATTCTTAAAGGTCTCTAGACCATCACTTTCAGGGTCGCTCTCTAATTGTGGTATTTTTAGACGTATTTTATTCAAAGATTTAGTTAGCGCATTTTTTTCGGCGATCCTTGCATTCTGCAAACGTTCTTGAAGACCAGCACACTCACGAGAACTGAAGAAAACACCGTAGAAAGTCTGAATCTGATCTACAGTAAGGTGGGCAATTAACCGCCGAGCCTCATAGGCCAAAGCGTCTCTTCGATTAATTCGAAATTCAGCTTCCATGGTCGTGGCCAGCCCTACCTTAAGGTCACTTCCAGTTTGAAACGGCCCACTATGCGGCAGCGGCTTGTAGCCTGGATCCCCGACAAGCATGCGCAAAATTGTGCCATCACTCCAGTCAAGCGGCAGCTCTCGAAGAGTTTTGATATCTGCCGCAGTAAATGTTGGACTCTGCTGCCCCTTAACTGATGACGCAAATAGATAAACTCCATGCGACGTTAAGCCAAGCTCACTTGCTACAAGAGCAGCATTACGGATACGCGGATGATAGCCAGGCGTTACTACTAGCTCCATCGCATCTCGTTGAGTAATACCCTTAGCTAGGAGCTCAGTCACAAAACCGCATAGCTGCTCGCGTTGCTCGGGCGGATACTTTGCAATTCGAATCAGCCTTTCCGGAGCTCCGGTAAGACCACCTGCTTGTTTCGCAGTAAACCACTCTTTCTGCTCTTCAGTTGCCGTAATCAAGCCCTGTAAGAGCGCTGAGCTACACCCCTGCTGACTAATGATCCGTGCAACTGCTACGCGATTATCCGCCTCTTCAGGATTTGCAACCAAGAGAAACCGTTGTGAGAACGGAAGCTCAGCGAGTTGCGGGTCTGTATGTATTTTCTGCAACCGTAAAAAGAGCTCTCGCGGAGCGAGCGACACCAAAACGTGCTGCACACGCCCAGGCTCGAGCTTGTTATCCTGATAAAACATCGGGTGCTGAACTAACTGCTCGATTTCATCAAAACGCATCTTAAAGGCCGCATTCCCAATCTGCTTCGGAGTCAGACCTAACGACATCAACCTAGGAACGTGCTGAGCTAAGATTTCAGAGATATATTTCCCTGCTCTCTCCAATTCACCCTGCCACGCTTGCCCAAAGGTATTGAGCTTCGAATCGTAACTACAATTAGTTTTTGAAGCCGTCTCGGCATCCCGGAGAAAACGGCTAGCGATCTCTCGCGCCGCTTCAACAACAGGGTCTTGACCATCTAATGAGAGCACACCTCTTCGCTCGGCAGAAACCGCTGCCATGATCCGCTCAATAGCAGCCTTCGCAGCTGGCCCATGCGTTCCGTGGCGGGGTGGTCCATCTTGCTGCATCTTGGTCAAAAGATCCTTGGCAGAGAATCTCTCAATCGAGCGAGGATCGTTGATTGCCATCGTTTGCATTACAATTCAACCTAATCAACTTTGTGCGCCCACGCGAAGCTCTTAAGCCTGCTGCTGCAACATTGCCTGTCGTCGATTAATCTCATCTACCTGCGCCTTGAGCGCGCTCGCAGATGGAGGATATGCCTCGCAGATTGAATTAATAATTGCAGACAAAGACGCGCCACCATCTCTTCCATCACTCATATCAAGCGCCTTGAGCTCCTCGATAAGCTTAACTATGCCCTCATGAACCTCCTCGCGAGACCTAGCCGCCTGCGCATGCTCTATTTCATTTCGTCTGCGGCTTCCTGCCTCAAGCGAGAGGCCTCCATCTTTAGTGATATCAGCTATGTGCTCGCTGAGAGAAGGATCATCTACACGCTTTTTCTCTTCCCATGGATTGCTCGTGCGAGCGCCAGAATATCCGGAATGACCGCCTCCTCCGTCGCTTGATTCCAGTGATGATGCCCCGGCTCTTCCACCGCTTTGGAAATGGCTATTAGACGAGTCTGTCCCAATTAAATCAGCCTCAAGTTGACTCAAGCGGTTGTAAATCTGCTTAAGTTTCTCTCGCACTGCATCATCAGTATGTGGACTACTTATATGAGCATCTAACAGTTCTTTTGTCTTGCCTATCGCACCAACAGCCTCTTTGACCTCTGTAACATTAGACGAACGCATGCCCTTTTCTATCCTGTTCAGCTCATCACCTACGCCGTCCACTACGGTCTGCGGTGAACCGGAATCCGCCACCATATCTTTAATCGACGACTGAATCTCTGTGCGGTCAGTTGGTGGTCCGCTGAGTGAAACCTCTTCAGCAGGTGTTTGAGCGGGATTTTTCAATTTGGTCGGTGTATGAGGTAAGGTCATCTACAGCTCCGTTGCAAATAGCTTCAAAACAGAAGCTCTCAGTTTTCTCAGTGTTGGTTATTCCTCAGTGTAACGAGAGTGTGACCTAAAGAGGGCGTCTAAGTAAAATTCCTCCGACCTAGGGGGCGGTGATGTTACCGCATCTGTCAAAATTAGTATTAATCAGTCCTGCCAAGCGGTTGGATTATTCGCCTTTTGATATTTCCCGCCTCATCAGCAATAAGTTGCACGAGAGGAGTTATCTGAGAGCGGTTACTGTTACTATTACTGGTGGGCAGCGAGTCAAAATACCGTTAACTTGGTTTTTTGGAATACGGCATTATCTCCGAAGTTAGTGGTTAGCAATCAGTGAATCTAACTGCTTAGCTTTGCGCTGTTGTCATAGTTTTCAAGTAACACACCAGCGAGCTGTAACGACGAATTGTACCTTTGATCGAATCTTATTCTTATTGACCGAGCTAGCCTTCGCTGAACGGGTTCTCGCTTAGCGTCACAAGCGAGAGCTGGTTAGTGATCATGGAGTAGCGCAGTTTTTCTCTCAGCAGCACACCGGCTTTTGGGGTCTGGCCTAAGGAAGCTCGGCACAACCTATCTGTAGCGAGAAAGCGGTGCCTAAATAGATATTTGTTTTTTGGTGCGGAGAACACGTGGACACATATCTGCTGAGATGCTTGGCTAATAGAATTAAGGCTCATCGTGGAATCGAGTGGGTGCCGATGACTGCTGATGGGTCATACCCCATTGTTTTTAGTGATAAATCACGTATTTTCGCGTGAACGTGCTCATAAACGTGAACGTGAA
>JBIKWG010000096.1:0-10755 GCA_044356425.1 Bdellovibrionota bacterium
TGGGCCCGCCGGCCTCCTCGGTCTACCTGAGGTTTTATAGCGCGCTGTCTCGTCAGAGAGCTTAAGGTTGAGGTCTGGAAGGAAGGGTGCCTACAAACTTCAGAGAGCGGCTCAGGAGCGGGCGAAACGCCCGCCCCTGACGCTGGTAGGTGACTATCAGATTTAGTACCGATAATGCTCGGGCTTGAAAGGACCTTCTTTGCTCATGCTCAGGTACTTCGCCTGCTCATCAGTGAGGTCAGTTAGGTGAACACCTAGTTTCTTCAAGTGAAGACGGGCAACTTTCTCGTCGAGTATCTTTGGAAGGACGTGTACGCCGACAGGGTACTGGCCTTTCTTTGTCCAAAGCTCGATCTGAGCCAAAGTCTGATTTGTAAATGAAGTTGACATCACAAAGCTTGGATGTCCTGTAGCGCATCCAAGGTTTACGAGACGTCCACGAGCAAGAACTATCAGAGCACGACCGTCAGCAAATACGAACTTATCAACCTGTGGCTTGATATTCACCTCTTTGGTGTTCTTCTCTAGCCAAGCGATATCGATCTCGTTATCGAAGTGACCGATGTTGCAGAGAATCGCCTCGTCTTTCATCGCCTTGAAGTGCTTCTCGGCAATGATGTTGATGTTACCAGTCGCAGTTACGAAGATGTCAGCGATTGGAGCTGCTTCTTCCATCGTAACAACCTGGTAACCTTCCATTGAAGCCTGAAGGGCACATATTGGATCGATCTCAGTGATGAGAACTCGAGCTCCGAGTCCGCGAAGTGAATGGGCGCTGCCCTTACCAACATCGCCGTAACCTGCAACTACACAAACCTTGCCGGCAACCATGATGTCAGTAGCGCGCTTGATGCCGTCAGCGAGAGACTCGCGACATCCGTAAAGGTTGTCAAACTTTGACTTAGTTACGCAGTCGTTAACGTTGAACGCAGGAACCTTGAGCTTTCCTTCCTTCATCATCTCGTAGAGACGGTGAACGCCTGTGGTTGTCTCTTCAGAGATACCGCAAACCTCTGTGAGCATCTCCGGGTATTTATTATGGAGCAGTCCAGTAAGGTCGCCGCCATCATCAAGGATCATGTTAAGCGGCTTGTCGCCAAACTTTACAGTTTGTTCGATACACCAGTCATACTCCTCAAGAGTCTCGCCCTTCCAGGCAAAGACTGGGATGCCAGCAGCAGCGATAGCTGCAGCAGCGTGGTCTTGAGTTGAATAGATGTTACAGCTTGACCAGCGAACCTCGGCGCCGAGCTCGATGAGCGTCTCGATCAATACGGCAGTCTGAATAGTCATATGCAAGCAGCCCGCAATACGAGCGCCCTTAAGTGGCTTGCTCTTGCCGTACTCTTCGCGGAGCGCCATCAAGCCAGGCATCTCTTTTTCTGCCATGACGATCTCTTTACGTCCCCAATCTGCGAGGGATATATCTGCTACTTTATAATCGGTGAAGGATGCGGTCTTTGTTGCTGCCATTGCCATACGAAAACACTTCTAAAAGTGGATAAAAACCGTCTCCTGACGACAGGGGACGGCGGCGAAAAGTACAGGGGAAACTTACCCTAGTATAGATGCGGCTACAAGCTGGCCGGACTGACTTGCTAAGCTTCGTTGTCGAAATACGGCAATGGCATGAAAATCCAACGATTAATTGGGTCTGCGGCGAGTGCAGCGCCTAATTGCAAGGTTATCCTACGATTTTTTTGGCCTGAAGCCAGAGATCTTGCATCTGTTCTGGGGCTAACCCAGCGATGCTACGTTCTCCACGCTGCGCCTCGCACAGCTCTTCAATAGCTTGGAAACGGCGGTGAAACTTCTGGTTTGCCGCAGCTAGGGCCTCTTCAGCGTCACATCCGAGGTGTCTGCTGTACTGTGCGAGCGAGAAAAGCAGGTCGCCAAACTCTTCAATGAGGCGTTCTTTGGGGGATTTATCGGACGCATCTGTAGCAAGTTTTGCACTATATTCTAAAGATTCTTCGAGAAACTCGTTGAGCTCCTCACGCACCTTTTCGGCTACTTCGTCGCTCTTGTTCCAGTCGAAACCAACCCGCGCACACCGCTCGCCGATCTCGTGTGCTCGCTGAAGGGCTGGAAGCGAGCGTGGTATTCCATCAAGCAGCCCCTTCTTCGATTTGCCGCTCTCTTTCCGCTCTTGCTGCTTAATCGCCTCCCAGTTCTTTAAAACCTCCTCTTGTGAGGCTGCTTTAACATCACCGAATACGTGGGGGTGTCGGCGCACAAGCTTCTCTGTAATTCCGGTAAGTACGGCATCAAATGAAAATCGCTTCTGCTCTTCGGCGATCTGCGCATAGAGCGCTACTAATGAAAGAAGGTCGCCCAGCTCTTCGCAGACCTGTGCATCGCCCTCGGCTACCGCATCTGAGACTTCATACGCCTCTTCAATGAGCAAGCTTTTGAGCGAATCAAAAGTCTGCTTGATATCCCACGGGCAGCCCCCCTGTGGGTTGCGCAGCCTTGCTATGATGCTCAACAGCTCTTGCAGTGCGGAGGCGGCTTTAACATGAGATTCAACTGTCATAATCCAAACGGTAGCATTCGCAGCAATGAGTATCAATCGTCAGGGTCGGTTGGCTTGCGCTGAGTCTGCATTTGTCTCGGGTAGCTGTTTTAGCTAGCCGGAAGCAGCTTGCTCAACGGTATACGAAATCGGCCCCAAATCTGGGTTCTCGCAAGGGCAACGATATCAATTCGTGCTGCCCCGTGCTCTCTCAGCGTATTGCAGGCAGCGCTGATGGTTGCACCAGTGGTTACGACGTCTTCGACGAGCAGCACTCGCGAGTTTTTAAGCTTGGCGGTATTGCGGACGGTAAAGAGAGTACGCAGGTTGCGCAGACGCTCAGTGCGGCTGCTCTGGGCCTGTGGTTTGCGGCGTTTGTTGTGGACTAATAGCTCTTTAATGTCAGCGGCAGTAAGATGTCGAGCCATTGCATGAGCTATCTCGGTGCACGGGTTGAAGAGGCGCTTTTTAAACGTTTTGTGTGAAGAGGGAACCGGGATAATGAGATCCCAATTGTGCTCAGAAAAAAGATCTGGAAGGGCTTGCCCCAGCCAAGCTCCACTCAGTCGGGCAAGATTGATACTGGGACGGTATTTTGCCGCCCGGATCAGGTCCCGCGCCAGGCCTGAGTAATCCCAGAGGAAGCGCATCGAATCAAAGAGGGGCGGAAAGGTAACGCACATTTCGCACCGGCCGTGCCGAGCTAAGGCTGCCGCCGCAAATGGAGTAAAGCAACAGGGGCAGGCGCCGTCCCTGCCCGCGCCCCCTGAGGGTAATCGCGGAGTGCAGCGAAAGCAGAGGGCTTTTCCCCGTAGTGGGCGGGTACATACCAGACACTCTCTAGGAAAGAGCACCTCCGCGGCTTGAGAGAGGCAATGTAACGCTTGGCAAAACATGCCACAGTAATCGAGCGCCGTACTCAGAAGTTGCTTGGCTCACGATATTAAGCAGCACTTTTGATAGGTGACCCTAGCGTCGCTACCAGCGTAACGTAGCCGGAAAGTATTTCGATATCAGGTTCTGATAGTATGGCTTCAGCTCTTCAACGTTTGGAGCGGTCTCTGCCTTTGAGTAGAGATCGTAGGGGTTAAAGCGCCGTACCCAGTCAAACATCGAACGATCGTGATCGGTCATTAAATGCTGATATTCGTTCTCTTTGTGCGCCGCGTAGAATGAATGATATCGCAACATGTAGAGCCCCTCTTCTGGAAGATAGGGCTTGGCGATCTGGTAGATATACTCATCGTGTCCCCACGAGAGGTGCACGTTGTCGAGACCGCATCCCTCTTCATAAATACCATTTGTTGTTTGTAGTCGTGCATCGTTGAAGTCGGGATTTGACTCAAAGAACTCACTGAACACGATCTTGTTAGAGTATTTACAGCCAACAGGAAAAGTATCTCCAACAACAGCCCATTGAGGCTCGCCGAAGAGACATAATATCTTTCCGAGGTCGTGGATAAATCCGGTTAGAACAAACCAATCCGGATGACCGTCCGAGCGGATCGCCTCAGAGGTTTGAAGAAGGTGCTGAAGCTGTGATAGATCAGTGTCAGGATCGCTATCATCAACGAGCTGATTTAAGAACTCTGCTGCCTCCCAGATGCTCATTTTTTTGCGGGAGAACGAGAGGAAGTCGGCTTTCTTCTTAAGCACAAAGTCGAGCGTTTGATGGTGATGATTGATCCGATAAAATTCCTTAACAGAAGGCCGTGCTTCTTTGCGATAATCGCGGAATTCGGTCTGATCGCGCTTTATGTTTTTAAGGAACGCAGATTCGGCGCTCTCTTCAGCATAAGTCGCTTTTAGAAAATCCTCCCATTCATCGAGCGATTGAAGAGGGTTTTGTGAAGGGGTGTCTGATGTTGTCATGAGAAGACTCCGTAACAGGTTGCCTGTATCCTGCACTAGGATCGGGTGGCTTTGAAAGGAATAAAATCGTAGCTCCCGCTTCTCATGTTGGGATGGGCTCTAGCCCCTCTTTAGTAGGATTACAGCCATTCTAAGCAGGCTAACGTCGTTAGAAATCTGAGTTCTCGGGCACCATGCAGCGGGTGTGTTACACTTGAACTGTATTATAGCTGCCCCTCCAGAAACAGCTGAGCCTGCTCGTGAATCTGCGGAGCAGTCGGGGCGTCCTCGACTATATGGGAATAGTGCGCGCCCCCATGCTCCATACAGCTTGGAATCGATGGTTCGCTAGGGCCATTAGCGATCAGAAAAATAAGCTTCCCTCGGACCTTTCGACTGAGTTCTTTGCGGAGTCCAAGAAGATCGCTTAGTCAATCTATAAACACCTTCATCTGGGCACTGACTGATTACCAATAGACGGGACTAATCAGGCCGATGGTGTCGTATTCAAGAAGCCTCTCAATAGTCGGGATAAAGTGGTCGTCGATATTTGCGTGTGTCTCGTCGAAATAAGAGATGCTCAGAGCCGCGAGGTCGAATACAGGCAGTTGTAACCGCTCATTTGCCGCGCGCAGCCTGCTCCAGGTGTTTCCAGCATGCCGCGACGTGCCAATTACGATAGCTGCTCTTCTAGCTACTCGGTAGCGCATCCTCAATTATTTCGATGCCGTGGCGAGCCGTAGCGCTAAACCTGAGAAGATAATCCCCGCGGTGCGATTAAGAACAATCTGCGCTCGAGCACTTTTCTGTAGCCAATTGCCAAGGGCACCGGAAGAGAGGGCAATTAAACTAAAAACTGCACCAGCCGCAAAGATAAAGACTAGCCCAAGGAATACAACCTGCAGAGCAACTGAGCCACGTGAGGAATCTGTAAACTGCGGCAAAAAAGCGAGAAAAAATATTGAGACCTTCGGATTGGTGATGTTCATAATCACGCCGCGCCGATAGTAGTAGGGCAGCGATCGTGCTTGAGCTGCAGAGCAACACACATCTATTGCTCCCGAGCGAAAGCAGTTCCACGCAAGATAGAGCAGGTAGGCAGCCCCCGCATATTTTAGCAGATGAAATGCAGCTTCTGAGGTTGTAAAGAGAGCTGCCACACCACATGCGACAGCGATGGTATGAACAATCAGGCCGGTGCAAAGGCCGAGGGTAACCATTAGGCCAGTCTGCCTACCTGTGAGCGCTGATTGAGTAAGCACAAAGATATTGTCAGGTCCCGGCGCTAGCGCGAGTAGGATAGCTGCCCCAATGAACGAGAGGAGGTCAGGCGCAGGCATAATAGTAATTGAAGAACCTCACCTTTAGAACAAAGCCGTTCCTGTCATCTCTGCTGGTTGAGATAGGCCCATGATCTTAAGCAGCGTTGGGGCAACGTCACATAGAGCTCCATCTGCACGAAGGGTAACTTTTTCGGGATAATCAACCAAGATTACCGGCACTGGAAAGGTGGTGTGGGCAGTGTGTGGTGTTCCATCTGTAACGTTCACCATCTGCTCTGCATTGCCGTGATCAGCTATAATAAGAGCCTGACCACCGACGCGCTTGAGAGCCTCGAGGATCTCGCCGAGGCAGGTGTCTACGGTCTCAACGGCTTTAATGCCAGCTTCGACAACACCTGTATGCCCGACCATATCGCAGTTGGCGAAGTTTACGACGATTAAATCGAATTTTTGTGAGCGGATGCCGTTAATCACCAACTCCGCAACTCCAGCCGCACTCATCTCTGGCTTCTGGTCATAGGTCTTCACATCTCGAGGCGAGGGCACCATCTGGCGCTCTTCACCGCGATACTCGCTCTCAATGCCGCCATTGAAAAAATATGTGACGTGCGGATACTTCTCGGTTTCAGCAACGCGAAGCTGCGCAAGTCCGGCATGAGCAACCACTTCACCGATATGGTTTTTTATCTCGAGCTGCTCAAAGAGAAACGGCAGATTAAGGGTATGGTCGTAGTCAGTAAAGCACAGCACTCGCTCTGAAGCCGGAGTTGGAGCGTTGCGTGTAAAGCCTGAGAAGTCTTGTGCGCAGAGCGCCGCTACGATCTCTCGCATGCGGTCTTCACGGAAATTAAAGAAGACAACTCCGTCGTGAGCATCAAACTTGTTAGCTGAAGTTACAGCTGGCTCAAGGAATTCATCGGTGATGCCGCGAGCATACGAGTCGGTGACGTGCGTAAGCAGGTCGCTCGAGAGAGTGCCTTTGCCTTGAGTAATAGCATCGTAAGCTGTTTGAACTCGTTCCCAGCGTTTGTCCCGATCCATCGCGAAGAAGCGTCCACAGATCGAGCCGATGTGAACAGTTGGGAATTGCTCTATATACTCGAGGAGATCCGCGAGGTCTTTTTTGAATGCGCTGGGCGATACGTCGCGACCATCGCTAATCGGGTGAAGCACAATATGAGTGTGCCCCTTATCTTGTGTTAGCCGCTTAAGAAGTAGCTTTAGGTGGTCAAGGTGAGAGTGCACTCCGCCGGTGCTGTAGAGGCCGATTATATGAATCCTCTCTGAGGACTCAGTTGCCTTCAGAAACGAGTTGTACTGCTTTGATTCAGTCAGAAATGGCCCAGCGAGAGCGCGGCTGATGCGAAGCAACCACTGCTCTACACATCGACCGGCACCGATGTTGAGGTGCCCTACCTCCGAGTTGCCCATCTGACCCTGCGGCAGTCCGACCTCTTCGCCGAAGGTTGTAAGAGTTGCGTGGGGACATGTCGCCAGTAATTGATCAATGACGGGCTTCTTTGCTTGCGCCACAGCGTTGCCTTCTGAGGAGGGATTTAATCCGAAGCCATCAAGGATGCAGAGTAGGGTAGGTTTTCTCATGGTAGGTACGCAGAGGTTACATCTGGTTAAATTAAACAATGCCTTGAAAATTCAATGATTCGGTTTGCTACGGTGTCGAGAGCGCCGGCGAAGGGCCCTGTGCATCCTGGGCTGATATCGCACCCTTCGGTGCGACTACTCCAGGCAAGGCTGCCTCTGGCTCTACGAGCTGTTGCCACAGGCTCGCAGATTCCCGTGTCTGACCAAGCCGTGCAAGGCTAATCCCAATCAGGCCGATGGATTTTTGCACAATTTCATCTGGAAGGCGAACCCCTTCACGCGCGGCGATAGCGGCTATTCCAGCCGCCGATTTTTGTGCTTCCTCGGGCCGATTCGTTTGCAGCAGAGTTCGTGCAAGCAGCAGCTCTGCCTCAAGGCGCTTAAGTCCTTTGGTGTGCTGAGTGCTGCTGCGGGCCGCCGCAATTGCTCGCTCTGCCCGCTTGAGAGGCTCCCCCGGAGCCTTGGAAAGCCAAAGGTCAATCACCTTCTTCCATGTGTCGATATCATCTGCAGAAAGCTTAGCCGCCTTTACAAAGCTTTCTGCAGCCGCATCGTATCTTCCCAGAGACAGATATACGTCGCCGAGTCGATCAAGTGCGGGCGCATAAGAAGGATGCCGCTTGGTAAAGGCCTGCAACGAGTCACTAAGCGCGGAAACTTCTGGGTGCTTCTGATTCAGTAGCTGTTTAAAAAGTAGATCTATCTTGCGAATCTCAAGAGCCTCATCACGAAAACCGATCTGTTCTAGCTGACGATGGTAGCCAAGCGCCGCCTCGATCTTGCCAATAGCTTCTGAGTTGTCCCGCGCCAGCTCGAGGGCTGCTCGAGAGGGCGCCTCGCGCACGATGAGTGACAGGTTATCGCTTGCAGCTGTAAAGTTTCCCAGTCGACGATTGATCTCGGCAGCTCGAAAAAGCACCTCGGTGCTGAGCGCAACGCTTGCACGAGTTTGGTCGAGGATGCGCAGCGCCTCACGAGGATCGCCTAGGGAATCTAGGCAAGCAGCGAGCTCCACGCGCGCAATTACATTGGAAGGCTCATGCCGAATAATCTTCTCCCAGATATCGCGCGCGGCTCCCCACTCGTTGCTAGCCATAAGGCCACGAGCTTTGACAAAAAGCTCGAAAAATAGCTGCCTGCTGCGTTCGTTGGCTCGCAGCCTTCGTTCTCGGAGGTAGCCTTTAAGTCCGAAAAAGAGCGCAACAAGGGAGGCAGTTAGGCATCCTAGTGCGAATATTGCCACATAGATGACACCTGCATCTGTTGTAATGCTTACGCTTGGCCCTAGCTTGATTGTTGCAGTGTCAGAGTTGGTCAGCGTTATGTAGAGGATGAGCGTAGTTGCAATGACGAGAAGGAGGAGTCGGTTGAACTGTTTGAGCATAGAATCTATCTGTGGTGAGTGAGAGTTTCGTGTGTATTGAAAGAAAAATACCTAGTGGTTCGTGGTCTTCTATTGTCCCCACATAATCAGTGCCAGCAGGGCTGAAAAGGCGCGGTCTGCTTGCTACAGAACTCGCCCCTCACTTGCAGGTTGTGGGTGTTAGCGATAGGGCGAAGTTATCAGAACTGCAAAAAAGTGCCATAAGTATTGGCTGAAAGCCTAGCTTGTGGGGTGTTGGTAAACGTATGAGTGAGGGGGTAACGGCTTTGGGGCAGTGCCGCGATTGTGGGCGTGAGAGTGTTGAAACTGCGTATATAAAGAGCTGCAAGCCGCTATTTTTGATGCAAAAAAACCGACCTGGGGCACGCCCAAGGCCGGTTTTTTGCAGAAGCCTCGATTGGCGTCTTAAACGTTCGATGCGACCGGCTCTGTAGTCGGCTCTTCAGCGACCTCTTGCCGCGCAGCCGCCGCACTAGCGCCTACTCGGCGAACGATAACCGGCGAGTTTATCAGCAGTGTGGTAGTGTCAGCTACTCGATGATACTTTATATCGAAACCTTCTTTGTCTATTACGAAGAACTTCTCAATAACTTTAACCATCGCTTCGCGAAAACCCGCCATCTCTTCATTGGTAAGGCCGGTGCGGTCTTGAACCAAGACAAAGTGGAGTCGGCTCTTAGCGAGCGCCTTGCTTTCGTTGCTATCTCCAAAGAGCTTTTGCTTGAGTGCTCTAAACACGATTTGAACTCCCTTCAACGACTTACTAATTCAATACTTTAGACTTTAGCCCTATTGCGTGCTTCCGTACAGATGAAAACTACTGAGCCACACCTAAACGGCGCCCAATCCGGTTCCAGAACGATCCACCATCAAAGTTCGGAATCACGATCTGCTCTCCGCAGACTCGAGCCGCGATGCGGGTGAACGCCTGACCAGCCTTAGATTTCGGGTTGTAAACAACCGGTTCGCCGCAGTTTGCTGCTACGATAATCTGCTCGTCCCGCTCGATAACACCTAAGATTTCAATGCCCAGGATGTCTTGAACGTCCTTTACCGAGAGCATATCGCCTCGACGAACCATTTCAAAATCGATGCGGTTGATTATCAGCCGAGCATCAATTCCTTTTGAAGCGAGCAGTCCGACGACGCGATCCGCATCGCGGATCGCAGAAACTTCTGGTGTTGTTACCACAATAGCCGACTCTGCGCCCGCGCACGCATTGCGGAAGCCCTGTTCGATGCCTGCTGGCGAGTCTACGAGGATATAGTGGAATTCCCGGCGAAACTGCTCAAGAACGTAGCGAACCTCAGCCTCATCGACTACATCTTTGTCGTCTGTCTGTGAGGCTGGGAGAAGGTACAGATTATTTGATTTCTTTGACTTGATGATTGCCTGAGAGGGTTTGCAGATCTTTTTAGCAACATCAACGATGTTGAAAACGATTCGATTCTCTAGGCCAAGGATCACGTCGAGGTTGCGCAGGCCGATGTCCGCGTCAACAACAAGCACCCGCTGTCCTCGCAGTGCCAGGGCGGCACCAAGGCTAGCGGTTGTGGTTGTTTTGCCCACGCCACCTTTACCAGAGGTAACAACGATAACCTCTCCGAGGTCTTTCTTGCCTGTAATGCCAGTGCTTCTATTGTTCATTAACGTTACTCCCTCCTACGTACCCAAACGGTTCGAGATTGGTATGGTTCAACTACGATCATGTTATTTTCAACGCGCGCAACTTCCGTGCCTGAGCCACGACTTGAGCCCTCTCCGCCGCCGCGTGAGATGACCAGCCCTATGCGAAGCTGAGTTGGCTGCAGGTTGAGGCTGAAGATCACTCGGCCGCCGCCGCTCTCATCGTAAGCGCCAGCGTGTGCGATTCCTCGCAGGGTGCCTAAAATAACGATGTCGCCACCAGCAATAACCTCGGCGCCCGAGTTTACGTCACCAAAGACGACTATTGAGTGCTCTGTTTCAACTTTTTGGCCCGATCTCAGGGTGCCGTAAATAATACGAGCATCGGGGTCGTCCCACAGCATGGAGCTTGATCCTGAGGTGCGGCTGTCGAATCCCTCTATACCGTCGAATAGACTGACGGTCTTATCAGCAGCCGACGGTGCGACTGAGC
>JBIKWG010000097.1:0-10726 GCA_044356425.1 Bdellovibrionota bacterium
TGCGGCCCAGCAAGCGACATATTAACGGCTACAACAGGATACCCCTGCCCTCTCAAAGTGCCAACGTAATCGAGCGCCTGGATTATGTCAGAGCTGTACGCCGAACCGTTTTGATCAAGCACCTTTAGCGGAACTACTTGAGTGCCCCACGCCACTCCGACTACCCCACGTCTGTTATCTCCACGTGCTGCGATAATTCCTGACACATGAGTGCCGTGCTCATAATCATCGAAAGCAGCGCTGTCTTGATTGAAAAAATCGTAGCCGTAATAATCGTCAATCAGGCCATTTCGATCGTCATCACGACCATTCTCTTTAATCTCACCTGGATTGTGCCACACGGCCCCTTGAAGGTCTGGGTGCGTAAAATCTATCCCTGAATCGATGACCGCAACGAGTGCCTTGGGTGTTCCAATCGTTGCATCCCAAGCACTCATCGCGGCAATTCCTGGAAACTGGCGCAAGCCGTACAGCCGCGAGATGTAACGATCATTAGTCGTGCGAGTTGAGTGGAGGATCTGATCGAGTTCGACAGACTCAACATCAGAGCGCTGAGGAAGCGCACGCGCCTCCTCAGCTGAGAGCAGTGCAACAACTGCTTTATCATCAGATATCGTAGCGACTGTTTGAAACCCAAAAACGGGCTCTGTGCGAAGGTTACGCTCAGTTTTGGTTACAACCGAAGCTGCTGCTGTAGTGTGCTGCTTAAAGCAAACGATGTAACGTTGCTTTGGAGTTTGCGCACCTACTAACTCTGCACCCAAAACGGAACAAACGAGAGCTACTGCAGCTATCCTTTGCTGTAAGAAACACATATACCCCGCTCGCTTAGGTAGCGCAGCCTTTGGTTGACTCACCGCAGAGCTGAGACATCCCTACCAAGGCTCTCCAAGCAACCGTACAGCTTAGGCTCTTGCCTCTGCACGAGCCTCTCGGCGCGCTCTCACTATCTCTATCACTCCAGGCAGAAAGGACAGGATTATGATTGCCACAATCACAAGCTTAAAGTTCTTCTCAACAATAGGTGTTGAACCGAAGAAATAGCCCGCATAGACAAAAATTCCGACCCACAGCGCGGCGCCAATAACGTTGTAAGCACCGAATCTTCGGTATGACATCGTTCCAACACCCGCCAAGAAAGGAGCAAAGGTGCGGACAATGGGGACAAAGCGCGCAAATACGATCGTCTTTGAACCGTACTTCTCGAAGAAGCGCTGTGTACGCTGCAGGTATTCTTGCTTAAAGATGCGCGAGTTCTTCTTTTCAAAAACTTTAGGTCCGATTCTGCGTCCGATTGAATAGTTAACCGCGTCGCCTATCACCGCTGCCATAAAAAGCAGCAGAGCTAACAGGTGCGGATCGATGACACCCTTGCTCGCAATTGCACCGGCCGCAAACAACAGCGAGTCACCAGGCAAAAACGGAGTCACCACCAAGCCGGTCTCACAGAAAACTATCAAGAATAAGATGCCGTATGACCACAACTGATACTGGTCAACGATCTGAACGAGGTGCTTGTCGATGTGCAGGATGAAGTCGACGATTGAAACGATAACAGACATAGTAATTCAGTCTACCAGGATAAAAGACCACACTAACGTGGTAGACGGAAGTGTATCGCAGCAAACGCTGATAAGTACAGTGATTGAAACTAAGGTTGTAGCTGTTTGACCCTAAGAATGAGCCGATTCGCTCTGTTCCAATGGCCGCGCAAGGCCCCGATCTTGCAGGGCTTTGAGAACATCGAACTGTCCCTTCTTTGCGGCCCATGCACAGGCAGTAAGCCCCTCGTGATCTGTTATAGTGATATCGGCCCCGAGATCAATCAGCTCACACGCCGCTTCCAGATGCCCATTTTTCATGGCTGCCATCAGCGCGGTAGTGCCGTTAGGGCTCTGTCCGTTAACCTCTACGCCATCATCTTCAACCAATCTGCGGAGGGTAACAACATCACCCATGGCAGCCGCCCGCATAAAAAGGGTCCAGAAAGCACCATCAGCGGCTGACGGTACAAATCGCAGATCTTCAACTTCGAGAATCTGTGTGTCTCGTGGCTCTTTGCCCGATGCTTTCGCAAGCTCTTCACGCGAGATTCCAAACACATCAAGGAGCGCAGTATTAGCCTCGGACTTTACCCATCGGCGAGCGCTCCATCCTTCGAAATTTGTGATATCTGGATCAGCTCCCATCGCTAACAGCAATCGTACAGTTTTAACGTCACGCTTCATGGCACTCAGCAGAAGCACCGTGCTGCCATTGTTATGCGGCATATTCACATCTGCGCCTAATTCTATGAGCAGCTTGATGACGTCTTGATGCCCACGATCACACGCCTCTTGAAGTGGGCTCGAACCAAACTGGTTACGCCGATTAACTTTTGCGCCCGCTTCTATCAGAAGCTTTACAGCATCAGCCTGTCCGCGCGATGCCGCGATAGTCAGCGCACTGGAGCCATACTTTAGTTCGCAATCGATTGCGTATCCTGACACTATGATCCGCTGCAAGGATTCCCTGTCGCCGGTGCGTGCCGCAGCTATCAACTCTTTCTGCTCGTCTGTGTATTTCACGCCCATAGCAAGATCCGTGGCCTGTCCATTAAGTACACCAATCACAATGGTAGTCGTCACAGCCAAGAACAGGCATGAGCGGATTTTGGCGTTTCAGGCAACGCTAATGTGTAATCCTGAAAACTCGGAATGGTTCTAGCTTATTAGTGGCGTGACTGTTTGGCGCTCACACTCCGGTATAAGCCGCTGTAATTCCTCATGAACTATGCCATTTGAGGCGACTAAGCAGCTAAACTCTATCTTACCAACACCGAGGGGAATGGCGTTTCCGTGCTCGTCAGTTACACGCCCGCCAGCCTCCTCAATGAGACGGATAGGTGCTGCAATATCCCACTCACGGTGGGTCTTCATACGTATTAAAGCTCCGTCGAGCTCTCCTGCAGCTACTTTATAGAGCGCCAGACCTGAATCCATCATGGGTGAGGCTAGATCTGTGTGTAGCTGCTCGAAGTTCCTTACATACACGGACCCCTTTCGGCCCGTTACAGCACGAGACACACGTAACGGCACGCCATTAGCAGTAGCTCCTCCATCCTTACTCGCTAACGCCATAATGTTTCGCGCCGGTAGAAAGAGGATGCCCACTGTTGAGCGATTCGACTCGCAACGTGAAACAAGGATTGAGAAGTCATCTCTTCCTTCAAGAAACGCGGAGGTGCCATCAAGTGGATCAATAATCCACACTCGGCGGGCAGCAACGATGGACTCAGGGCGTAGCTCAACTTCCTCTGAGAAAATCACCTCGCCTGGAAACAGCGCAAGCAATCTCTTAGTCAGCAACTCATTTGATGCGACATCTGCCGTTGAGACCAACGAGCCATCGTGCTTCTGCTGTACGACTGCATTCGTGTGCGCAGCTCTGCCCGGCCAGTAGGACATCAAGATATCTCCGGCCGCGCGTACCGCAGCTACCAGCTCTCGACCTTCGCACGAATCAAAGAATGTCATCGATTAAATCTTTTTATCTTTATTGCCCCCGGCAACAAAGTTTAACCTAGCACACGATACTCAAAACTGTTCAGAGCTACAACGATCGTATGCAGTCAAAAGAAACGTACTTGCTCAAACAATCGCCACAGCGCTCCCCTTCTTCTCCGTTTGCAGAAGCGATAATGAAGCTGCTATGCAAGGTGCCTGCGGGCAGAGTAACAACCTATGCAGAGCTAGCTCGAGCTGCTAATTCACGAGCTTTTCGCGCGGTGGGACAGATCCTAAATCGGAATCCAGATGCGCCCAAAGTGCCCTGCCATCGAGTAGTCATGTCAGATGGAAAAATCGGTGGGTATGCGTTTGGAGTTGCAGCTAAGATTGCCTTGCTTGAAAGCGAGGGGCTCTCTATTCGAGACGGAAAGATAGTCGATTTTAAAAAGAAGAGCTTCCAATTTTTTCGCTAGTGCCGCTGGTGTCAATAATGACCGCGAGTACCTACGGGTCACTATAATCTAGCAGCTGTGCTCCGATATCTGCACACTCTACACCTCGATTGGCCCCTACAGCCTCACAATTGCACTCAACACCCCTTCAGTTAACGTAAGCGGTCTACCGCAAACATGATCAAGTGACTTCATGATCTCCACTAAATCATCGCGAATCTCTTCGAGCTCACTCTGTTTTCGCTCGCCATCGTGGACATCGTCAATTTTTTGAAAGTTAACTCCGATACGCACGCCCAGCTGATACATCTGCTGAACTACTTCCGATGAAACATCCGCGCAGATCGCTCCACAGGCCATAGCCGCACCAAATAGTGCACCCGTCTTTAGTTCGATCATAGTTTGCTTCTTAAGCGGATCGGTAACGTGCGCAATATCGAGGTGCTGACCGATGCAGATGTGGGCCCATGTAGTTGCAAGCATCTGTTGAAGCAGAGTCTGCTGCAGCGCGCTCGATGTGGCTGCTGTCAGTCGCGCTACAGCCACTCCAACCAACAGATCGCCTACCAAGATCGCCGTGGCATCACCGTATACTCTATGACAGGCGGGGCGCCCTCGACGCATATCGTCGTCATCCAGCGCAGGAAGATCGTCGTGTACCAGCGACGCAGCGTGCAGTATCTCTACAGAAACAGCTGGGATTAGTGGCAGAGAAACCTCGCTGCTGTCTTGTAGAATGTCGGCAAAGGTTGAAAGGGTCAGCATAGCTCGCAGACGCTTACCCTCACCTCTCAAAACGTATGACGCTGCCTCATAGAGCGTAGTGCTCTGCTCAGCTCCAAATAGATCCACCTCAAATAGCTCGCAATCAATGAGGTGGCGCCAGCGATTAAAGGTGGTTTCCAACAGGTTGCTCATAAAACAGTGTTTCTATTACGCCGGTTCACTTTACTCGTACCCACAATGGCTTTTCTTGTGAACAGAGCATCCCACGGATACGCCCAACCATATACATTGAACCAGCAATGTAGGCTGGAATCGGGCTCCCATCAGCAACGATATCTCTCAAACAGCGCTCGTAATCTGAATTGTACTTGAACACACTTATTTCGGTTCCCGATAGCCGTATCTCAGCTGCCACCAAGTCCAACGGAACCGCCCGCTCTGACTCGGGCTGTAGCAGGCGCCAACAAGATACAAAAGGAGCCAGTTGATTAATCATCTCCTTCCAATTTTTGGTATCTAAAACACCAAAAGTCAGATCAATTTTACTGTCTCTGGGGATTGTATTGATTAAAGCCCGTATTCCGGCCGGATTGTGCGCGCTATCAATTATAACCTCACGACCACCAAGCTCGCATTTTTCAACACGAGCAGGCCAAAACACACCTTCCACCCCTCGTTTGCAATTCTCGGGCGTCATTCCTACGACCAAGCCGATAGTAGAGGCGACTGCCAAATTGTGTCCCTGGTGAAATCCAATCAATGGCGAATTGAATTCATAGTTAACAGACGGTGCGATAGGAAAATTCTTACCCCAATACTCGAATCTATTTACCTCGGTTCCCGATAGAACACGTGCATCGAACTCCCTTCCGAATGCATAATGAGCACTACCAGCCGCTTTTGCCTGTACAACGGCAAAAGCCTCTCTGCCAAGAGCACCCGTGACGTGTGGAACCCCCTGTTTAATAATCCCAGCCTTTTCTGCTGCAATTTTTCCAAGGGTATCGCCAAGAATGTGTTGATGATCGAAATCGATGGTAACAATAGCTGTTGCTGCCGGCCTTTTTATAACGTTAGAGGCATCAAGCCGACCTCCGAGGCCAACCTCCACTACTCCCCAATCAAGACCAAGCTCGCGAAAAGCTAAAAACGACACTGCAGTAATGGCCTCATGAAATGAGAGTTCTACAACGGCTCGGTTTGCAGCCTCCCGAACCGAATAGGCCATCTCCCCCAACAGGTCGTCCGAGCAGCTCAAGCCGTCAACGCAGATGCGTTCATTCATCTTTACTAGGTGGGGAGAAGAGTTAAGCCCTACTCTAAATCCAGATTGCCCAAGAATCGAACACACAGCGGCTGAAACAGAGCCTTTTCCATTCGTACCTGCTATATGCACCATTGGCAGCGCATCTTGGGGGTCCCCCAGACGTAGAAGCGTGTCTCTTATTGCAGATAGCTCAAAGCCACCCCGCCCGTTCCACGGGGTCAGCCTTCCCAGATAGTCGAAACCAGACTTAACCCTATTCACTGTCCCACCGTGGGACAATCGGCGCCCACACAAATAATATCAAAACACGATACAGAAAACCGTCCCACGGTGGGACAGACTAGTCTGCTATAAGCTTTCGGAACAATATCTGGAGATCGCCCTCTCCGTAAAACTCTAGAGTGAGCTTCCCGTTTTCAGAATTAGCGACTGAGCGAACCAGGCGAACCTTCATTCCAAGAGATCTCTGAATCTCATCAGCAATACGCAGATCCTCGGCGCTCTCCGCCCGTGGCTCCTGTACTGGATCAGGGTCGTTTCTCGGCTCGGTCTTGCCCTTATGCAGCGAGTCTTCCAGCTGCGAGCGAGTCAACACATCCAGGTCCTTCAAATAGACGGCTCTCAAGGCAACATCGTCTATCTTTGCAAGCAGCAGAACCTTAGACTCAGCCGCACCTTCTCTTAATGCGTTCAAGAGATCATCTGGCAGCTGCAGGATCTCAAGGCTTCGCTGAACGGCACTCTTTGAGATACTTAGCTTTTCAGCAATATCTCGAATGCTTAAGCTATGACCATCGCGTAGAGCCCCGATAGCATACGCTCGCTCAAGGGGTGATAAATCTGCCCTCTGAAGGTTCTCAACCAGCTGAATTGCGAGAGTTCGGCCATCTGCCTCCTCGCCAGAATTCACGATAGCGGGAATTGACGAGAGACCTGCCAGATGAGAAGCCCGAAACCGTCTCTCACCAGAAATAAGAATAAAACGCCCAGGAAGTTTGCCTGCTTTGACCAGAATTGGGCTCAAAACCCCGTAAAGCTTAATTGAGTCTGCGAGCTCCTGGAGCTTCTCTGAATCGAAATTCTGGCGGGGCTGATTCGGGTCTGCCTCTATTGCAGAGAGCGGGATCTCTCGATATGGCACGCCGCCACGAGACCGCTCATCAAGAGCTGGCCCCTGCATCAGTGGATTATTTGCAAATGAAAAACTACGCTTGGACATTTAATACCTCCTCAGCTAAAGCTGTGTAATCCTCTGCCCCCGATGATTTAGGCATATATTCGAAAATCGTCTGCCCCTTTGCTGGAGCTTCTGCTAGAGCAACATTTTCACGAATGATTGTGCTAAACACCAACTGCCCAAAGTAGGCGCGAATTGTATCTGCTACTGCGCGCGCCAGGCGCTTTCGGCTATCGTGTAAACAGATAAGAACACCCCCAACAATCAAGGATTGATTGTAAACACCCCGTACTTGATCAATAGTATCAAGTAGTTGCCTTACTCCATGCAAAGCCAAATACTCGCTCTGCACCGGCACTATCACTTTATCAACCGCCGCCAATGCATTTAAAGAAAGCAATCCAAGGGTCGGAGGACAGTCGATTAAGATAACATCATACTGATCTCTGACTTTATCTATGGCACGCTTTAGCAGAAGCTCTCGCCCTACCATGCCACCGAGTTCCAGGTCAGCCGCGCTAAGCAGAAGACTAGAAGGCACGATGTGAAGCGTATCTGACCTTTTAATGAGCACATCTTGAATTCGCTTTGTGCCCTTGAGCACGTCATAGACCGTCCATTCCGGCCCCTGCTCTACTTCACTTAGATCGTTTGGATCTTCCTTGCCGCCCAAGCCGAGGTGGGTTGTCAGATTACTCTGCGCATCTATATCTATGAGCAATACGCGCTTGCCCTTAGCGGCTATTGCTGCTCCTAAGTTGACGGTAGTTGTTGTCTTACCAACACCGCCCTTCTGATTAACTATACTTATTGCGATTGCCACTGCTAACCTCCGGAATCGTGAATCGAGATAAGGAATTTGGCAAAGTTTGACCTTAAAATCCACACTTAAGTCAGATCACGAGGCGAAATTCCCAAAAGATAGTTCAATGATTAAAAAGAGCCTCTCCGAGCAGCATCGTGCATCGAGATAAGCACATTCGGCACAAAAACTCCCCTAGAAGGGCTGCGTTTATATGCCAATACACGATAAAGCGCCGCCATCCTCTAATTCTGAGCAGAGGTCTCGTGAACTCAGGTAAGAAGGTCGTGAATCCGAAGTAAGTCCATCGTGAGATGACAGGAAGAGATTCGAGCAATGAGATAATCTGATATCGTGAAACAGCGCGCGAACACTCGTGATGTGAAATAAAAAAGCCGACCTAACCCACTGGGATACCATCGTTTTTTATCCGGTTAATCTAAACATGTTATCTATAAAAAGATTGTTTAACTAACTAAAACTAAGCTATGGTGTCGTCGCTTTGAGTTTGATTTTCGTAAGGAGCAGCTTCGTTACATTGAATCGTAGGGTTGAGCAAAACTCGTTGAAAATTCACCGATCAGCTAGGAACTTTGTTTTCAGACCGAAACTTAGCATCGATCTGAGATAGAAGATTTGTGTTGGATTGGTAACCCTAAATTGGAATAGTACCCCTAAATTCAAATAGCGACCCAACAGAGGAACAGTGAACGCAAATAGGAGCAGTAAAGGTAACAGGAACAATAAAGGTAACGGGAACAGTAAAGGTAATAGGAAAAGTAAAGGTAATTTAGGCCAAGCAACGTAAGTCAGAATACAACCCCTAAACAGCAGAGCGGAATCACCACGGCCACGTTGACAACCGCCATGCGCAACACCGAAAAAATTACATGAACGACGGCTTTACAGTGGGACAGGATAAAATACTCCAAGACAAAGTACTCCAGCAGGATGTGCGATTGGAGTTTTCAAACGGAGAAAACCGATTGCAATATATCTCCTCGACCCCCCTCAATCTGACAATCGATGAGTTGAGCGGTGAGTCCGCTGGTGCTGCCACCTCCGATGCGCTTGCTGTACCAGTATCTGACTCGTCATCTCCCGTTCGAACTCTTTCCCTGAACATCTCACGTGATGAGATGAACCTCGCTGAGTTTCCGCTAACAGTTCTTTCAAAGCGCTCAGACCCTTCAGTTAAAACGCTTGAATTTTCTGATGTTGTTAAGGGAAAGAATGGCGATACCGTCAATCGTAAGTGGATTATTACCGGTGCTGATAAATTTGGGTTGCCAACATCCTCTGACGACGAAGTGCTGCTCGGTCTGTTGAAACTTACAGCAGATGACGGGCTTAAGAGCCGCAAAATTCACTTTACGCGATATGAGCTATTGAAGATTCTTCGTTGGACAACCGAAGGCCGCAGCTACACCCGTTTGCAAAATGCGCTTGATCGATTGAGTGGTGTGCGTATCAAGGCCACGAACGCCTTCTATGATAATGAGAGCAAGCTCCACAGCACGCGTAACTTTGGCATCATCGACGCCTATGAGATAAACGATGGTCGCGATACTCAACCGAGTTTTTTCACCTGGAGTGAGGTTCTCTTCAAGTCTTTCCAGGTTGGTTTTATTAAGAAGCTCGACCTAGAGTTTTATCTCGACCTACAGAGTGCTGTTTCAAAGCGTCTTTACCGCTACCTTGATAAACATTTTTGGTATCGCTCTCGAATACAGGTAAATCTCTTTATTCTTGCCCACGAGAAGATCGGAGTCTCCCGCAACTATGTATACGCCAGCTCTCTGCGACAGCAGCTTGAGCCAGCGCTTGATGAGCTGAAAACTAAAGGCATGTTGAGCGCGTATGAGTTTCTCGGAAAAGGAAAAGGCACCGAGGTTGTTCTGCACGCAGCGACTGCACCGCGGCGAACCATAGCCCAACCGGCCTCGCATGAAGCAGGGCAAACAGCAGCGTCTGGCACCTCTCGTGCAAAGGATTTTACCAAAATATCTTATGAGGTAGCAGGTAGCAGTGCTGGTGTTGATGAGCATCCGGAGGGATTTCGTCGTATAGCGGCAGCGTTAATTAAACGCGGAATAGTGGAGCGACAGGCTCTTAAACTTGTAGAAGGGCAGGGCGCTGAAGTATTGCAGCGCATTGAGTGCATCGTTCAACACTTTGATAAGCTTGTTGCATCAGCAAGCCATCTGGTAAGCAGAAACCCGACAGGATTCCTGTACCGCGCAGTTGAGCGGCCGCTCGAGTTTTCTCTCCCCACAGACAAGCAAAGCTCGCAAGAGCGAGGAAAGGGCTCTCGTGCGCATCAACCGGGCCTCTCATTTCAGACGCGAAATCAACAAACCAGCCCAAAGCCGCACGTAGCAAGAGCCTCTAATACATCACAAGCGGACCTTGAAGTCGTTTATCTTGCAGAGCGCAGCAATGCACTTGAGCGCGCGCGCGCATCAGTCTCATCGACAGTTCATGCCTCTCTCTGTAGCGAGGTGGAAGGCGGATTAGCAAAATTACGAGCACACCTTTCGTCGCAGCGTTTTGAAGAGGCTGTTCGTCGAGGCGTTGATCAGAAGCTGCTCGACATGGCCAAGTTTCCAGAAATCGCAGAGTGGACCAAGATGCGCAAGAGCCAGCTATAGGACACTTATTTTTGAAGCATCTTCTTGAGCGTGCAGAGATTTTCATCTTTTTGCTCTTGTCGAAGCGCGCGAGCAGCCTCGGTAAGCCACGTATGTGAATGTAGAAGTGCAAGAGATGTCTTGAGAAAAGTTTCCTGCGCTTCGCCAAGCTCCTGGCGCAGGA
>JBIKWG010000309.1:0-3059 GCA_044356425.1 Bdellovibrionota bacterium
TTCCACGTGATTTCTCAGGTCCGATTCCTGAGGCACTGCTTGCTCAGTCTTTTATGCAGGCATCGCTTACCTGGGAAGAGAAGCTTTTTGATGCCACGAATCTATGTGAAGACGCCTCTGACATTCGAGGGATCTTTCCGCAAGACTACCAAGCGGCAACTGATATCGCTGAGGCCGCTGTGGACATAAACACAATTGCTGCACTGTCTAAATCAGCCCCCCTTGCAATTATACTCTTCGCTAACTCTCAGGCCCATAAGCCACCGGTTCTATCGATCTTTTCTCTCGGCACTACCATATCGATTAGCCAAGCCACACCAGTGCTTGAAAATATCGGGCTTGAAGTCTTACGGGCGCATTCGTACACCTGCGCCTTTAGGGGGCAGTCGTCGTATCTTCTCAAGCTTGCTGTCCGAACTTATGACGGAACAGCGCTAGATCCCGAACGATTTAACGCAGCTGTATCTCCTGGTTTAATAGAGATTCTTGCCGGCAGAGCGCACAGCGACCCGTTAAATTCACTATTACGCCGAGCGCCGCTCAACGTGCGTCACATAGCGCTCCTGCGTGCCTATTGCGCACTGCTCTGGCAGGTCCAAAAAGTAGCTACTAAAAGAACTATGTGGGAAGCGCTAGCAGCAGCTCCTGATGTGGCGTTCAAGCTCTTCACAATTTTTAATACAATGTTCAACCCCGCAAGCGGTCAATCGCTATCTGACAGGCAGGCCTTATGCGCTACACAAAGCAGTAGCCTACTCGAATCTCTTCGCAAGGTTCCCGATATCACTCACGACCGTGTCCTGCGCGCATTGTTTGCGCTTGTACAGAACACCGTACGCACGAACTTTTATACTGGCCTTGATACGTTTGCGTTCAAGATAACCCCAGAAAAAATTGAATTCATGCCATACCCGCGGCCGCTATTTGAGATCTTTGTGTTCTCACCCCGAATTGAGGGCACACATCTCCGCAGTGCCCGTGTTGCCCGTGGAGGAATTAGATGGAGCGAACGCATCGATGACTACCGCTCTGAGGTTCTCGGATTAATGAAGACCCAGAAGGTAAAAAACGTCATTATCGTGCCGAGTGGCGCAAAGGGTGGCTTCGTTAACAAACAACCCCCGACAGATCCAGGGCAGATTCCAGCGGCTGTAGAACAGTGCTACCGAGAATATATCAGCGCTCTTTTAAGCCTTGCAGACAACGAAACACCGTCAGGAATTGCCCATCCAATCGGGTGCGTAATTCACGATGGACCTGACCCATATTTTGTAGTTGCTGCCGATAAGGGAACCGCCACATTTAGTGATATCGCTAACGGAATTGCCCAAAACAACTTCTCTTTCTGGTTGGGTGACGCATTCGCATCGGGCGGCTCTCAGGGCTACGATCACAAAAAGTATGGCATCACTGCCAGAGGTGGCTGGACCTGTGTTGAACGACATTTTAGGGATCTGGGCATCGATTACCTCAATGCCCCGTTCACCGTAGTCGGAATTGGCGATATGTCTGGCGACGTCTTCGGCAACGCATTGCTCTTAAGTAAGCAAGCATCTCTCATCGCCGCATTCAATCACAAACACATATTCATCGATCCGAATCCCGATAATATGGCAGCGTTTCAAGAGCGCAAACGGCTCTTTGAGACTCCTCGCAGTCAATGGTCCGATTATAATACCAATCTTATTTCCGCCGGTGGCGGGGTATTCAATCGCTTCGATAAAGAGATTCTGCTTTCACAGGAAGCTCGCCGAGCTCTTTCAATTTCAGATGCCATTTCAGCAGCCGTGGACGGAGAGACGCTCATTCGCCTTATTCTTCAAGCAAGCGTAGACCTGCTGTGGAATGGTGGAATCGGCACCTACGTGAAAGCCCACAGCGAAACACACAGCGACGTGAATGACGGAACCAATGACCGCGTTCGTATAAATGCAGACGAGCTGCGCGCACGTGTTGTCGGCGAAGGCGGAAACCTTGGATTCACTCAGCGCGCCCGCATTGAATTCGCACACCGTGGTGGTCGAATTAATACCGATGCCATCGACAATTCTGGCGGAGTAGACCTCTCTGATCACGAGGTAAACCTTAAGCTGCTTCTGAACCCTATCGTCGCAAAAGGAAAGATAACTCTGGAGGAGCGCAATCAGCTGCTCAAAGAGATCGCAGACCAGGTTATTGAATCAGTGCTTGAGCACAATCGCAGCCAAGCTCTGATGCTGACGATTGCCCAACAACGATCGGCGTTTATGATGGAGCAGTACCGCAGCTTTATTCGAGAGATGAATCGTCTCGGCTATCTCGATCGCACACGCGATAGCCTTCCTGACGATGAAGAGATAGACGATCGCATCTCGCATAAACATGGCCTTAGTCGCCCTGAACTGGCCTATTGCAACGCAGCAATGAAGATGTACGCAAAGGATGAGCTTTGTAAATCAACGCTCTGCGGTGACCCCTACTTAGAGCCCGTCCTCTTGCACTACTTTCCTGAAAAGGTGCAGCAGTTATTTACTGAAGAGATTCGTTGTCATTCATTGCGAGCCGAGATTGTAGCAAGCGAACTGGTAAACCAACTAATCCCCGTAGTTGACATACCTTTTATCTTCTCCCTTGCCCACAACTCTGGAGAAAGCATTTCTACAGTAATTGCTAGTATAGTCGCTGCTGATCAAATCCTTGGCTTAAGTGCTATGCGCAAACGCCTCCAAGAATTCGACTCTCCAACCTCCAGCGCCGCATTCATTGAGCTGTGGCGACACTGCTGCAATGCTTTAAGGCAAGCAAGCAGCTGGCTTATTAATGTACACGGCAGTGACGTCACAGTAGCTACTCTGGTTGACCTATACAAACGTGGAGTTGAAGAGGTTGTGGCCAACGGTGGCACGGGCTGGGAAGTCGAAGCACTCATACATCCCCTTCCGCTAACTACCCAAGAGACTGCACGCCTACAGCTATATAGAGAGGTGGTACCCATTTTTGAGGTGCTCTGGACTGCCCACGAATATCACGGGGGTATCCCGGCTGTATCATCAATCTTTTCGAATGTTGTTGCCGCGACC
>JBIKWG010000310.1:0-3052 GCA_044356425.1 Bdellovibrionota bacterium
AAGATTTGGATGACGACCAAGGGCCTGCGCGGCCCCTGGACCCTGCGGCCCACGAAATGTAATTCTATCCAAACTTGGCTGGAGCCAAGATTTGGATGACGAGCAGGCGGGCTGCGCAGCCGTTGACCCACGGTGGACGTGTATCTTGTATGCAATAAATCGTCATCCATATTTGGATAGGAGCATGATTTCAGTGAGGAATGTAAAAATAGTTGCTGCTCGGTATTGCCATTTTTTCCGCTAGCTGCGAAAACCTCATCTCACGTGGGCCTGTAGCTCAGTTGGTAGAGCACCAGCCTTGCAAGCTGGGGGTCCAGAGTTCGAATCTCTGCAGGTCCACCACGTTTCCTTTTTGACCAGCTGGTTCCACAGCCTGGTCGTTATTGGCCCCTCCGCCCTCATCCGTACTTGCTGGCTAACTTCCCACTCGTGCATCCATTGCTACGCTGGTATTCTCGCTCCTTATCGATCGATCGATTGATGAACCGATTGCTCATTCAACGGTTTTGGACTCTCGTTCAGTCTCTTAAGTCGTGCTTGGCACGAGCGTGCGCAGGGCTTAGCCACGGTGCTGCTGCGCAGCAAGCAGCACCCAATCCGGTGTTCAATTCTGTTGGCATCCGTTGGCGCAGGAGCGTTTGCGGAAGGCCGTTTTGATGGCTAGCTAGTCTGTTCGGCAAACAGCACGGGCCGTTCTGGGTTGCTAGCAACCATAGCTGGCCTAAGAGCCTGAAATCAGGTGCTACACTAAAGGACAAAAATTCACAGCAAAAGAGATGTTTTCGTCGCTGGCTAGTAGGCAGATCCTGGCATCGTAACTAGAGACGAGGTTTGCAAAAGGGGGGGTAAACCTGCACCTCGCTGAGGATGCCTAATAGACGGAACTGTTAAATGGCTGTAGCGTGATTGAATAGTAATAATAAAGCGAGAGGGTCGCTTATTGTGTTTCTAGGCTATTGATGTCCATAGGTCTGCTAAAACAAATTGCTCACGTAGTTTTGCTCGCAGGGCTTTTTTGGGGCTCTTTGCAGGCAACGGCGCGTGCACAAACACCGACCCCCACACCTGCCGCTGTGGTCAAGGTTTCGTCAATTAACGATGTTGACCTCGCCACCTATCCTGGGAGTGGTGATTTAACTGGCGAAGACCAGGTCTGTATTTATAACTCAGTAACCTCTGATTTTAAGATAACTTTTACAACGGCAACCGGTGCGTTTAACTTTTCCGGCGCGGCGGGAACTGTTCCATTCACGCTGCGCTTCCGCACCGGTAGTGGCGCTTGGACTAACATGTCATACAACACAGCAACCGGATTCACAGGTGCTTCGACTGCGCATGAAACCTGTAGTGGTATGACTAACGCTAGCTATGAAATTCGTATGGCTGAGGCAGATCTAGTGGCTGCGCGGCCGGGCAGCTATTCCGCTTCACTAACCATCTTGCTCGAGCAGCCCTAGGTTCAAAGTTCCCAGAATGGATGTTGGTCTTTCAACGGAAGGCTCGCAGCTTTACAGCCAAAGCCCCACAACGCTCGAAAGCTCCCTTGGCAGATGGTCTTCTTCTATCTAAGGTGAAGCTTGAATGTTCGTGGGCTTAGCATAAACCCCCCTGAGGCTATGGAAAACTGTAAGCTGCTTCGTAGGCTAAAGTATTTTGTCGAGTATCCGGCACTTGCGGTGGGTTGCGTACTGCTTCTTGCCATCACTACTGCATCGGGCCAGAGCACGCCGCCAAGTTCCGAGGCTAGTGGCCCGACGTTCGGTTGTTCCATAGAGCCAGAGCTGTCGCGTCTTACGTGCAAGATGCAAGGGACCGGCAATTTTGCTGATATGAAATATTTTAGCCTTGAAGCGCCCGACCGACTCGTTATTGATGTGCCTCAGCAGCAGGTTGGTGGCGCTGAGAGCTACTCGCTCGTGGATTCGCCTGTTATCCAGCGGATTCGGTCTGGTCAGAGGGGTGAGGTGGCTCGCGTAGTGCTTGATCTTAGTCGCAAGGCGTCAGTCTCTATGTCTCAGACCCCAGATAAGAGGGTTGCGGTTTTTGATTTCGTAGCGCTTCCATCGCAGGCATCATCAACCAGCTCGGTTCCAGCTGTCGCTACCGCCGGGTCTCTTCCGTTGCCATCAGAGGAGGAGCACATGGCTGCGTCTATACCGAGTAATGCAGCAGCTCAAGATAAACTTTCCATAGTGGCGCCGCAGTCGCCGGATGTAAGTTTTTCGATACAGAAGAAGTCGCTCGAACCAGACCACATTCTAAAGTTCTCGGTTGATAGTACCTTTATCTCTTTTGAGCCTGGCGAGCGCCCGATTCGTGATGTGATGGTGGTGAATAAGACCGACCAGGAGCTTTTTCTTCGAACGGATATTCAAAGAGTCGAGAACTCGGGGCTGCCAGAGGAAGTATACGAAAGCACCAAGACCTTGATCGCCACACCTCGCCGTTTCTCGCTGCCTCCGTTGGCCACCCGCGCCGTTCGAGTTCTGTTGGCTGGTAACGCCCCAGATGCGGGCGAAGATCTATACAGGTTAATCCTCTCACCCGAGCAGGCTCCGGCCTCTGAAGTCGAGGTAAGCGCCGAGGTTAATGAAGCCGCAGCACGCATCAAGGTTGTTGCTGGTCTGGGTGTTACCATCACGTTGCCAAGCGCTGCTGCCAAAGGGGTCTTGAAGATTGAATCGCAGGTCAATCAAGTGACACTTGTGAACTCGGGCTCGCGAGCAGTGCTGGTTGAGAACTGTTCAAGCTGCCCTCTAGACCGAGAGTCTTGCAGCTCAAGTGGTCGCAAGCTGTTGCACCCAAATAGACCTTGGAGCATTCCTGTCTCAGGATCGGGAGTAATTCATTGTGATGTCAGTGTCGGTAAGCAGGCTCAGAAGCTATCGTCATTCTATGGAACGCAGGGGACAAAATGATGTGTGGAAGGTTTTTTGCAAATTTTAGTGGTGTTCGTTGGGGTGCTGTTTGCAGTCTTTTTTGTGGTTTTGCTTGGGCGCTTGATGTTGCATCTGCTCAAGTGGTCGCCAACAGCGTACTATTTAATTTTCAA
>JBIKWG010000311.1:0-3045 GCA_044356425.1 Bdellovibrionota bacterium
GGAAAGATCCCGCAGGAGAGGGTAGTGGATCCGGTGGCCGACAACCGACTTGAGGCAGCGATCAAGGCGGGCCCTTACTCTATTTGGGATGGGGTTTCTTCAAATGATCCGAGCGGGCGCGAGATCCGGCTTGCATCTGAGGAGCGCTTCAGAAAGGCGGCCAAGATGGAGCTGCCTATGACGCTTTATGCCTCTGCTGGAAGTGTCATGTACGTAAGTGATCCGGTGCGCTCAGATGGCGCACCACTTCATGAGCGGCTGTGGCTGGCTCGACCTTTAGAGGCCTTCGGCGGGGCAACGCTTGAAGCTCCGCGCCCCCTCGACCTGATAAATTTTTATGGGCCTCCAGGTACTCTGAAGCAGCTTTCACTGCATCAGCTTGTAGGTGAAAACACGGCGTCATCAGCGAATTTGCTACGAGACAAAATTGTTCTCTTGGGCTATCAAAGCTTGCAATTTGGTAAAGGTAATCTAGGAAAAGATCAGTTTCCGACCTCCGTATCAGAGCAGGGAATGTTTGGAGTAGAGATTCATGGAACCGTAATCGGTAACCTGCTGAATCGCTCGTGGCTGCATCGACTCGATTTTATAGATGAGCTTAGCTTTTTGGCAGTAAGTGCGTTTCTTTTGAGCAGTGCTATTATGCGCAGCCCGCGGCCGCGCACGTTAGCCGCTGCCGCTCTGGTCTGGAGTGGTCTGGTTGCTCTCGCGTATCAATTGTTTTCGCGATATCAGCTCTGGATATCGGGGTTGATGTCCCTTGCTGCGGCTCTCTCAGTAGTAACTGTTGTAAGCGCTATCCATTTTCTTCTGCGCTCTGAGGCCTATCGTCGCTATGTTGAGCGCTCGTTTGCTTTTGAGCGCGAGCGGGAGCTGTAACAATAGAGCTGTTGTGGCGATGAGCGTGCCAAAAGTGCAAGAGCCTGCGTAAGATGCTAGACGTTGAGCTTTCATGACGCAGCTTTTCCAGTCGGTCGCATACCTCTGACATCGACTGATACCGTTCGTGGGGATCTTTTGCTAAGCATACTCTGATGAACCGATTGAAGCTTTGCGGCAGATCCTGGTTGTAGTGCGAAATATCCGGCACCTTTGCCAGGAGGTGTGAGGCTGTAATAGAAAACAGCTCCTTCTGTGAGAATGGAACCTGACCAGTCAGCAGCTCAAAAGCCAGCGCCCCGAAAGAGTAGATGTCCCACAGCGGATGCGGAGCTTCGCCGCGTATAGCCTCTGGACACATATAGAAGGAGGTTCCAAGCAGGTTTGCTTGTGAACCTTCTCTTGTTTCCTGTTGCGGGCACTGCCAGCTTATTCCGAAATCAAAGAGCGTAATCGTCACGACTTCATTTGCTGAGCTGATCATGACGTTATCTGGCTTAAGGTCACAGTAAACCACCTTGTTGCTGTGAATATATTCCAGGGCGTTTGCGATAAGCTGCAGAGCGGTTATTGATTGGTCTAAAGAAAGCGCATGTACTGTTTTAGCTCGTCGTGCCGAGAGCGTTGCGCCTGCAAGCAGCTGCATCGAAAAGAAGGGGGCTTCTGCTTCATCTTCATGTAGGTCAAATGCAGATACGATGCCGGGATGTTTGAGCTTAGAGAGGATCGCGAATTCATTCAAAAAGCGCTCGTGCAATTGAGGCGACTTTTGACACTCTTCATTGAGCACTTTAAGGGCCACATCGCAACCGCGCGCGGCATCGTATGCGCGATAGACATCTGCCATCGCACCCGATCCGAGGTGCTCGGTGACGCGGTATCGATTGATAATGATACTGCCTATTTTTTTGTGGTTGGTGGCGTCCATCTGCAGCGACTTAAACCTACAAGAAAACCGCACCAAAGAGGGTGCCCATGCAAAGAGCTGTACTTGCGGCGAGAAAGCTCATCTGCCAGCGAGATCGTCCGTCGTCCGGGGCGTTTGTCTGGCGGCTAATGAAGTTGCACACCTCTTCTGCCGATTGGAATCGATCTTCGGGTCTTTTTTCGAGGCACTGCTCAACTAGCTCGCGATACCATCTCGGAACATCAGCCCGAGTAAAAAGCGGCACTTCGGCTGACAGATGTTGGTTGGCAAGCACAGCCCAGTTCGGCGAATTGAAAGGCGGGTATCGCTCTACCATCGCAAACGCCATCAGTCCGAGCGCATAGATATCACTGCGAGTGTCTGCTGACCCAGTTCTGATCGCTTCAGGTGAGATATAGAGCGGTGTGCCGACCAGCTCATCGGCCTGGGTCAGCTGCTCTTGTGAGAAGATCGCCCGAGCTGTGCCGAAGTCGGCGATTTTCGGCGATCCATCGGGCTGAATGAGGATGTTGGTAGGCTTGAGGTCTCTATGCAGAATGCCATAGCTGTGTGCGCACTGAAGCCCTTCAGCGATGCGTCTTACGCAGTCGATAGCAGCTCCAGCTGCAAGCGGCCCCTGCATCAACATCTTCTGAAGTGTAATACCCTCAACGAATTCCATTGATATAAAAAAATCACCGGTATCGGTGAAGCCCATGTCGAACATACGCACGACATAATGGTGGCTAACCTTGCGCGCAAGAATCACCTCGCGTCTGAAGCGAGCGAGAGTGGTATCGTCTTTGGCGTGGCGGGCATACAGCACCTTGAGGGCAATGATCTCTCCGTTAAGTACGGTGTCTCGGACTTTAACCACAAAACCCATGCCACCCCAGCCGAGCACTTCTAAGATCTCATAGCGATTCGATATGATTGAACCGACCTTGTAGTTTGCAAGTTCGGATGGTGTTTTCTCTCTCATGGTATTAGGAGTTATCGGGAGCTTGCCTAGGAAGCGAAAGGAAACAGCGCCAGAAAAAATAAAAAAAGCGCTGGATTGTTCAGTCAAAATTCAGGGCGGGCGAAGCAACATGTACGGATAACTACCCGAAAATCCGTCTTGTTTTTATTCGCTAGGGGAATGCGCTATGAAAGAGCAAAAGATTCAGCCACTTGTGGATAATAGAAAAGAGCGTGGAGTCTCGCTGGTAGAGTATTCGCTGCTTGTTGCGCTGGTTTCTTGTGTTGTCCTGGTGAGC
>JBIKWG010000099.1:0-10481 GCA_044356425.1 Bdellovibrionota bacterium
GACGGCATCGAGCAAGGCGTTGGAAATGCTATCCTGATCAAGCTCAACCAGATCGGCACCGTCACCGAGACGCTTGAGGCGATCCAATTAGCGCACCAGAACGGCTACCGCTCGGTTATGTCGCACCGCTCGGGTGAAACCGAAGACACAACCATCGCTGACCTCGCCGTTGCCGCTGCATGTGGTCAGATAAAGACCGGCTCAGTGTGCCGCAGCGAGCGAACAGCTAAATACAACCGACTGCTGTGGATTGAGACCTTCCTAGCTGGGTCTTCTATCTGCGAGAATCCGTTCGCGTGATTGCCTGGATAACAACACTTGCTGCGGCGGCAACACTTATTGCCGCCTGGTTGATGCCGGGGTCTATGGAGTGTACAGCACTTTCATGGACCTCGGTAATTCTATTCGTAGCCAGTCTTGCCCAGCCCACCGGCCGAATACGCCGTGCATTTACAGCAGGCTGCATCACCTACCTGGGCGGGTTCTATTGGCTCTACTCGACCATCAGCGATTTCGGTGGCTTTCCCTGGTTTGCCGCAACACCAATCTTTCTTCTTTTTGTCGCAGGAAGCTCTATTCAGTTCCTCATCTGGGCTTTCGCCTGGGAACATCTACCCCCCTTTTTTGCACGCTGGGGGCTGCGAACAGCAGCAGCTTGGCTAATCGCTTACCATTTCTGGATAAAGATATTTCCGTGGGACTTCGGCCACACGCAGCTAGCATTTACCGCTCTCGCTCAGATAGCAGAGCTTGGTGGCGTTACGTTAATTACCTTTCTAATGATGTGGCTCGCTGAAGTTTTCACCCTTCGCTCGGCATCACTACTGCGAGCGAAGATCCTTGCGAGCGCCATCTTTGCTGCGGCTCTTGTATTCGGAGCAACGCGACTGCAAAGCGTTCCAAGCCTGTATCAGGCTCCACTCTCAACGGTGATGGTTCAAGGAAATATCTCGCTTGAACGCAAACACGATACATCCTACTTCTCTGTCAATCGTGCCCTGTATGCAAAAACAAGCGCTGCTGTTGCACAGAGAGACACTTTAATCATCTGGCCCGAATCAACGATTACCGATCTCTTACCCGACAACATATCAGACGCCCACACATCTGGCGTGCTTCCGTTTCTCAACAATGGCTCTTCGTTCTTAGTCGGCGGATTGACGTACCGATCAAGAGAGGAGTTTTTTAACAGCTCAATCCTGGTGCGGCCCGACGGGTCTGTCGCTCCGCCGTATCACAAGATGATCCTCATGCCGTTTGGCGAGTACACTCCGCTGGTTGGGCTCCTTCCGTTTCTTAAAGAGATAAATGCAACGGCCGCGCAGTTTACCGCCGGCACAGAGCCGGCCGTACTTGAATACTCGCTGTCTAACGGAACGCCTGTGCGGGTATCTCCCCTGATTTGCTACGAGGACGTTGTCCCGCACATCTCCCGTTGGGCTAGTGCGAAGGGGGCAAACCTACTCGTAAACCAGACAAATGACGCCTGGTTTGGAGATACCGTAGCGCCCTATCAGCACCACACCATCGCAAGCTTTCGAGCTATCGAGAACCGCCGATTTCTGCTGCGCTCGACGAACACTGGCTTAACAGCGGCAGTGGATCCTCTTGGGCGAACTTTAGCATCCCTGCTTCCCTTCTCTGAGGGAGCTCTGCCGATTGAGGTCAACCTAATTGATGCCCAAACCATCTTTATGCGCTTTCCCATTCCTGTTGCCTGGGCGGTGGTTGCTGCGCTTTCGCTGCTCGCACTGATTAAATCCGCTCTCGGCAGCAGCTATCGCAAACACCCTAAGCGCGCGTAACACAGGGAATACTTTGCACACGGCCGCCTTACTCACTAGGCAGTCTGCTTCTTCGCTGTGTAAAGCATGACGTGACTTGCGATATCTTTAAAATCATCCCCTGCATCGATTTTTAGAGGTCCGTCGTCAAGCATGCCTTGCGACTTGAAGTAGCTCTTTATTTGATTCAAGGCCTTTAACAGCGATGGGTGACCCTCTTGAAGCGAAAAGGTGTCAGGAATCCGCAGCACATTCCAGCCCGCGGCTGTCAGCATTTTCGTTACAGTAAGTGTATGCCCTTTATACCCTCTGTTTTCCCACGCGCCATCTACAGAGGTAAACCATCGACTATCCATAAATACGACGCAGCCTTTACCTGAACCCGGGGGATACATGATGCCCTCAATCGTCGGTGCGCGTTGGATACTCACGTTAGTTTTCAGGCGCAGCTCCTGGTCTGCTTCAAGGGTGCGAAAAACTCTACCCTCAGAATTTGATTGAGCGATCCATGGATCATCTCTATCTTTCACTATTCCAAGCTCCTCCGGAAAAAGCGCGCCAGACGCCAAGCGCTTCCACCCGCGCGTCCTCTGACTTTCTTGGGGAGTAAATTTCAAACTGGGTAGGTATAGCTCTTTGAAAAGTCGTCGCGCCTCCAACAGTCCCTGCTCAGTAAACCCGAAACCGTTCGCTGCCAAGCTGTAATTCAGCCATACATCAGCCGAGAGATCTCTTCGCTGCGCCTGCTGTACCGCAAGGGCTTGAAGACTACGATCGGCACATCGAAGCTCATACAACAGCAGCGCCAACACGGCAGAGCCTAATGTATCTGGATGGTTCCGAATAAGCTCAATCGAACGGGCTTCAAGAGATGCCGACGTCATCGACAGCCTCCTCACAACACCAACAAGGGCAATTGTGTCATATTTTTCAAGGTCCGATGCGGTGGCTGTCTTCAAGACGGCCTCTAACTCTCGCAACGCAGGAGCGGCCAAACCCCTAATCGGAATGCCATACGTATATCCGACGTACAACGTGGCCCGCAGTTCACCACTAGAAGCAGTATTACTTTTTTCAAGTTCAATAAGCTTCGTTACTTCCTCTGATAGTGCACGCAGGAACAACCCGGCAAGAAATGGATGTGAAGCTCTCATCTGCAACCGAATCTCAGATACAGCGTGCGGCTGCTCGCGAATAACCCGCCCAAAGAAGCTCTTTAGCAGCATCTGATTGGTAGGCGACAACCGTCGCTGTGCCACGTAGTCGGACAACCCTTCTACAACCTCCTCCAGACGAGCAGCTTGGTAACGAATAGCGTCTGCTTCGTCTATCCAGATTCGAGGATATCTTTGCTGTTCCGCCCGGGCGCTGCCTTGCGCTTCTGAATCTAACGTGCACCTTTTCTCTGCCGGGGCGATGATCCGCTCGTAAAAATCTGGGGTGTTGTCTTCTTTCGCGAAACATAAAGGGAGGTTAAGTTTGTTTAACTGCGTAGGCCTTATATAGGCCGCCGAATTGCGCCATCTGCGGTCAAGAGCCTCACCCCCCCAACGGGCGTCCCTTGTAAAGTGCAGCTTTCCATCTTCGTCTACGGTCACCCCAATTTTACTCAATCTTTCCTGCTGCACGGCAACGACCATAGAAGGCTCTGCGCCTAATCTGGGGTGTGGCACTTCGCTAGAAAACAGCTCACTCAGCTTTAGATTGCTCTCAGCTATGCGCGGAGAGCTCATCAATAATTGCGTTAGCTGATTGCGGAGCTTCCAAAAAAATTCTCTTGATTTTTGCTTATCTCCAACGGTTTCATCATCACAGTGCCGCTGGATAAACCGACACATCTCAATGCTGCGATACTTTGCACGGCGCACAAGGGCATCAACAACATCTGTAAAACGACCTGGCTCTGTGCCGTTCTGAGCCAACAACGGAGCTTCTCTTCGAATGAACTCGTCAAGAGTTCGGACCCGACAGAGCGCAGCGACTCGCCGGTCGGCGAGAAATTCAACCGCATCTACTGCCCCGCTCTGCTTGAGTAGGGCCAGCACTTCCGGCTGGCTGCTCCGAAGATTACTTAGAAAATTCACAAAGGGCTGCTGCGAAGGCTTATAGCTCTTTAATTCCGAATTCTCCTGACAGATATTGACAATAGCTTTTGCTACCCTAAACGCGCGCGGAGCGCTTATGGGGTCACCGGCAAGCTCCGAGATTGCCCCCCACAAACGATTCAAACCATCAGTTTTGTGTCTACTGATGAACTGAGCTAGAGCTTGCGGTTTCTCATGACTTATCTCTAGCTTCAAAAGAACCGAAGAGAGCGGGTTTTGCCACGCTCCGGCCGCGTGTTTCACTGCAACGACCTCAGCACCCTTAGCAGCATTGCCATCTGCAACAGAAGAAGAAATAGAACAGGCTGAAACAGATCCGTTACCCTGTCTTGGAGCATTTGTGACACCCGCACCACTCGGAGCCGTTGGTTTTTGAAACATCGCCACTACACCTTTTTAAATAACGCTGTAAGCTTACGCCAAAAGTTATTTGTTGCATCCTAATGGTACCTAAACTAGCCAGCTAAAACAGTGGTTAAGAAACATTAGGGCTACAGACTGATAAATATACAGCCGATAGTCCCGACTGAAGCAGATTGCTCAACACCGGTGAGATGTAAGTGCCAGATTCAATCGTTAAGCGCCTGGCTAACTTACCTCTTCGACGCTATAAATGAAGGCTGCAGATACGTTAAGGATCGGACCGATTATGGCTCATTACCCGCTATTTCAACGCATACTACTCCGATATACAGGATCTATCATCTTAACACTGGCAGCCTCGGCTTGCTCTGTTCCACAGCCGGGACCCGACAAAACTGCGGCAGGCACCCTTCTTGGCGCAGCTTGGGGAGCGGGCGCGGGAGCAGTCGTTGGCTCTCAGGTAAGCTCACCTGGTGCAGGAGTAGCCGTAGGGGCAGGATTTGGTGCGGTAGGCGGAATGATTGCTGGGGCAACGCAAGACAGCGCTGAAGCCGGCATGCTCGAACAAGAGCAGCAACTTGCGGCCTTAAAGGTCAAAACCTTTGCCAACCAGATGGAGCTTGAAAAGATTCAAGCTAAACTCGATACGCCGCACGGTGCACCAAAAGGTAACACCGTCTACCAGGTGTTCTTTGACGAAGATGCAACCAGCATGCGCACCGGCGCTATTGAGAATCTCGAAACGATCGCAGAATCGTTAAAATCAAATCCTTATGTGGGAAGCATCTCAGTTGTTGGCCACAGCGATGACACGGGAAGCTCTGATTACAACGAGAAGCTCGCCCTAGCTCGTGCAACATCGGTGGCTGGCTATCTCGCGGCCCGGGGCATATCTCTCGATAAGATTAAGACATCAGGGGTAGGCGCAAGCAAACCAATAGCAAACAACGCAACGCCCACGGGTCGTCAGCTCAATAGACGCGTTGATGTTAAGATTACGAGATAGTGAACAAAGAAGTAAAAAGAAGACGCTCGCGCTTACAGAGAGTTAAATTTGTCAGGCCTACACTGAGGAGAAACCATGAGCAAAGCGTTTATCGTTGACGCAGTCCGCACACCCCGAGCCAAACGCAAGGGAAAGTTCTCTAAAGTTCACCCTGTCGATCTGCTTACCTATCCCCTCAACGCGCTAGCAACACGCACTGGCGTAGCGCCTGAGCTAATCGAAGACGTGGCAGTTGGATGCGTTACCCAAACGCTTGAGCAAGGCTGGTGCGTTGGTCGCGCTGCAGTATTAGCGGCTGGGTGGCCGATTACGGTGCCCGCGACAACGATTAACCGCTTGTGCGGCTCAGGCCAACAGGCTTTTAACTTTGTGGCAAGCTGCGTTGCCGCCGGAGAGTATCATCTTGCCGTAGCTAGCGGGCTCGAACATATGACCCGTGTGCCGATGTTCAGCGACGGGGGTGGAGAAGAGAGCCCAGCGCTAAAAGCTCACCATCCGGATCTTATCCAGCAGGGCCTTGCTGCAGAGATTCTAGCGCAAGAATTTTCAATCACCCGCAGCGATGCTGACCAGTTCGCACTTCGCTCACAGCAGCGCGCCAAACTTGCCCTTACTGAAGGGCGATTCGCAAAGAGCGTGATTCCCGTGCCGTATATCGATGAAAGCGGCGCCCACAACACGCTCACCGTTGATGACAATCCACGTCTCGATACGACCCTTGAAGCGCTCGGCTCCCTAAAAACCGTTTTCAAGCCCGATGGAATTATCACCGCCGGAAACGCCTCTGCAATAGTAGACGGCGCGGCTGCGCTTCTGGTGGCCAGTGAGGCCGCCCTCACAAAACACAACCTTACTCCACGGGCACGTGTGGTATCGCAGGTTGCAATCGGCTCACCTCCGCGAATTATGCTGACTGGTCCGATTGAAGCATCGAAGAAAGCTCTTATGAGAGCCGGCCTCTCTGTAAATGATATCGATGTGTGGGAGATAAATGAGGCATTCGCTCCTGTGCCGATTATGACTGTGCGAGAGCTTGGAATTAACCCCGAAAAAGTCAACGTTAATGGCGGCGGAGTCTCTCTCGGTCACCCTTTGGGGGCAACAGGTGCGATGCTGCTTGGAATGGCGATTGACGAACTCGAGCGAACAAATAAACGGTATGCTCTTGTAACGATGTGCATCGGTCTCGGCATGGGAATAGCGACCGTGCTTGAGAGGGTATAAAATCCCCTGCCAGTCATGACCTTGTGAATGTATCCTCGATTCTCTCGAGGGTCAGTGCGACAGAGCGGAGGCTCGGCCACAGTTAGCAATCACAAAAAGCGAGGGTCATAACTGACAGGCTTTTTTCCTATCTACCCTATTGTTCCGTTAGCACCTTCAATGAAAATGGGGCTCCAGCTCCCGGCGCATCCAAGGCGGCAACGGTTGCCACAACACCTTCCGTAACGACAAATCCAAGCGCTTCAATAGCAACCGTCTTAGTGCCCGCCACCGTTACTACCACGTCGTACGTTCCGGCCGGCACAGTTAGATACTGCGAGATAGCCTTGAAGGGGACATTTGAAAGAACAGGCTCACTCGCTGCTATTTCCCTGCCTGCGGCGACAACGTAGACATCAACCGCTGGGGCACTTGGAGCAGAGTGCAACACCCGCAGCTTAGCAGACCGAGCAGGTGGCGCCGAACGATCAACTGGGGCAACTATCGGAGCTATTTTGCTGACTCGATCAGCTGCAACAATTAGATAATCTTCTCCTTCTGCAAATGGGACCTGGGCATCAATTACAGCATTAGTAGTTCCAGCGACGCTGACTGTTACCCGGCGCGTTCCTGCATCAATCGGCAAGAAATCTGACGCTATCGAAAAAGGCACATCTTCAAGCACCCGCCCGCCATCAATCGCCACGTCAACGCGTGGCGCATCTGGCGAAGCGTGAAACACACGCACCGAAGCTGAGTTATCATTATCACTGCCACACCCTACCGATATAACGCTGACGGCGACCGCCGCTAAAAGATTACGAAACATCTCTTCTCCTTAAAAAATCCAGCATTCCCGCCCCTTATCAACGAGCGGCGCGGCTGGGTTGTTAGATTAACTCCCCCGCAGCTATTTGCTGCGTGTTATTAACAGCAATACCGCAAGGGCAGGCAGGAGTCAATTAAATTAGTGCTCGTTATGCGCATCATTTATAACTTTACCTCAGCGTTTAACATGCGGCACCTTAGCCTGTGCGACGTAAGTCTAGCGGGTTGACGCTAGAGATTAGGATGGAAGCAAGAATAGAGAAGGGCTGCACGTTGCTGTCAGACTCGTCAGCTAACGTGCAGCCCTCATTACGATAGAGCAGGCCGGTCAACGACCTACTTCATACTACTTTGAACACCGTGCCCGCATCTTCTTGTTACTAGCTTTAGCGCGGCGAAGCTGCTTCTTAAGAGATTTGATGCGCTTCAACATCTCCTTCTTAGTCGGAGCTGCTACAACCTGAGCGGTGGACGCTTTAGCTTCACTTTGAGCTTTCTCAACGTTGTCGCTGCTAGCTGAATCAGTGATTCCAAAGAATGCACCCCATCCCGCCCCATAACACTCTTCATAGTAAGCGCTGTAGACGTCATTGCTCTCTTTGTTCAGCGCCTCATACCGCTCAACACACTCTGGTGAGAGTTGAACTCCGCACCAAGCCGCTGCATCTGCTGGATAACACTCGGCTTCGAGATTAACGTACGCGGCTGAAAACTTATCACCAATAGCAGCATAGCGCTCTTCACACTTCTTACTAACAGGAGGAATTGCCCCCTCAGAGGGAGCTGCAATATCTGACGATCCCTCTGTCGGCTTCGATTCAGGTTGTTGCTCAGCGGGAGTCTGTTCGATTGGCGTCGGAAAAAGCACATCGGAACATTCGGTGAAAAGAGCCGTGGAGCTCTCATTCCATTCAACATTAAGAAGATTGTACTTATCAATACACTCAGGCGACATCTCAAAGGATTCAGCCTGCTGTGCTGAATCAAACCTTGGCCAGCACTCATCATTGAGTTTGGTGTAAGCCAGATTATACTTCTCGGTGAGTTCGCTGTAGCGCTCTTCGCATCTCTCAGCTGCCAGAGCGACCTGCGCTGACAACGCTACAGCAAGCAGTGAGCTGGCCATGTATGAGGTAAGATATATCGTGCCTTTCAAACCAACAGTAACTTGCTTAGCAGCTACCGCCCTACAAACCAAATGCTTTAGAAACATTTCTTCTCTCCTAAAAAGTCCCAGCCGCCCACCCGATATTGACCGAGCTGACACACCTGAGCGTTAAACTTCCCTAGCCCAACTCCCTTGATATAGTCCCTTACTGAAGCGGCTACGTTAAGGCAGCGTTATACTGCGCGATTTACACAGTATTCTAATAGCTGTCGCATAAAGTCAATTAAATAATGTAAAATTGACACAGCTTTTAAAGATCGCTACCTTAGTTGTAGCTTAGATGCTTACTATAACAATCGGATTCCGGCTTTCACTCCATGGGCGCTAAACTCCAGCCATCACTGATTTTAAAAGCCGCTTTACGGCCGCTAATCCGGTACTGTCTCAAGCGAGGAGTTCGGGTTCACGAACTATCGGGGATAATCAGAACAACCCTAGTACAAGAAGCCAAAACGCTGATTGAAGAAGCCTCTGGCGAGAGCAGCGTTAGTAAAATAAGCGTTGTTACCGGCCTCAACAGAATTGAGGTAGCGAAGCTTCTGAAAGGCAGTCCACCTTCCAAGAGCGCTCATGATGTCCTCAACCGCGTCGTAGGATTGTGGTCCGAGAGTAGTCGTTTTCGAGACCCAAAAACTGGCAAGCCACTACGCCTTACATACCAAGGGCTACAGAGTGAATTTGCGCGCCTCGTGGCGCGCATCAGTAAAGAGATGAACCACTACCCGATCCTCTTTGAATTAGAGCGAATCGGTGCCATCACCTATGAGGGCGACTTCGTTGAGCTGATAGCTGAAGGATATTATCCAACTGGGGATGTTGAGCACGGGCTAGAACTTCTAAGTAACGATGTCGCTGCTCTTGTTGAAACCGTGGAAGACAACCTTTCTACGCGACAAAGTGCGCCTGACCTCCACCTTTGCACAACGTACGACAACATAGACCCAAGCATGCTCGAAGAGATCCGCCGCTGGATACTGGCTCACGGTGCAAGCTTTCAGCAAGAAGTGCGGGCCTACCTCAGTCAACGTGACCGCGATGTAAACCCCCAGATGCAACACTCTTCAGAGAAAGCTAGGGTTGCGGTATCGGTATTTTCGCTTGGGAGGACGATCGTTCCCGCCAAGCAGCAAACACCGAAGAAGCGTGGCAGAAAGAAAAAAATCAGTGAATAGAATTCAATGAGTGAAAGAAGAGAGCATATGAAGCGCTGCGCACTAACTCTTACCAGTACACTTTTAATCGCCTGCTGCGGCTGCGGCGGAGGGACGACGGGAACTTCATCCACCGGAGAACTCAAGATCCTCGGCACCTCGCAAAACGCTTTTGGAACTCCCATCAGCGAAACACCCATGACCATCTACTCTGCCGATTCAAACGAAGAGCTACTGGCTTCACAGACCGATGAACAGGGAATTTTTGAGATGTCCCTTGCGCCAGAGGAACAGAGTGTCACAGTCGAAATTTCAGGTCAGCGCACAGCGCCGCTTGTAAGAAGCTACTCAGGGTCAAGTGTGCTTTCAACTACACTTGTGCAAACTAGCGACGGCAGGCTGACATTCGGCACCGGCTTTGAAGTGCAAATCGACTCAAGCTCGCTCTGTCCAGGTGCCAGCACCACAGGGAATTCTCTGAACATCTCAGAAGAGCAAATAGCTGGGTCGTGCGGTATCTCTATTCAGGCCACCTCGCACGGTGACACACCTCTTGTAATTTCTGGGGAAGTTCGAAGTGATTGTGGCAACATCTCTCAAGTAACAGACGGCACCGTTGCATCCTCAGACGGCGTGCTTCAGCTCTCGCTAGCAGCTGCAAGCTCAGAAGGATGCGTGCCCAGAGAGATAGTGCTTCGCGCAAATGCCGACAATGTTCTACCGATTACAATTCCATTGCGATAAACAGATCGCGAGAGCGAAGCCTCTCTTCTGCGACTATCGGTGATGTTTTGCGCAGTGCCGGATAAACGGCTATTTTTGCAACCTCAAGAGAATTCTAGCAGCACATGCGCTACACAGCCTCACAAACCT
>JBIKWG010000312.1:0-2992 GCA_044356425.1 Bdellovibrionota bacterium
AGTCACGCACAGCATAGTGTGCACATCGACAGGCCCCTTGATGAGAACCGAGGCGACCGCACGGACACGGATTCATCGCAGCGATTAGCTGAAAGCGCGCAGGAAAGTGAATAGATGCGCGCGCTCGAGCCACCTGAACGGCCCCCATCTCAATAGGTGCCCGCAAAGCTTCAACAGCACTACGTCGATATTCTGGGAATTCGTCTAAAAAGAGCACACCACGATGCGCAAGACTCACCTCACCCGGGCGCGGGCCGCTACCTCCCCCGATAAGACCAGCGTCGCTAACAACGTGATGAGGAGCCCGGTATGGGCGCTCGCCGCTTAAAATTGATGCTGTAGAGAGGCCCGCTACCGAGTGAATGCGTAACACTTCCAGCAGCTCATCCTTCGCCAGCGGCGGCAGAATAGACGATAGTCGCTCTGCGAGCATGCTTTTGCCGCAGCCCGGGGGACCGATCATAAGCATATTATGTCCCCCGGCCGCGGCGATTATCAGGGCCCTCTTAGCCGCCTCTTGTCCGTGCACATCATCTAGACTTTTACATGAGCGTCGGACTGGGGTCGGAGGACGCTCAAGCTGCAACTCAGCTTCCTCACGACCTGTCAATAAACGGATGGCGTGTGCTAAAGAATGAACCCCTATTACTCGCACTCCTTCAACAACACTCGCCTCATGGCGATTTTCATACGGCACCACCACGGTTGCGATACCGTACTGTGCAGCACACAGAGCATGCGCCGTAACTCCTGCCGTAGCCTTCGCCTCGCCAGTTAACGAGAGCTCGCCAAAAAACGAGATTCCAGAAAACGCATGAGACGGGATAATCTTCATTGCAGCAGCAATCGCGAGGGCGATCGGCAGATCAAAAGCCGTGCTCTCTTTTTTGACCTCTGCGGGAGCCAGGTTGACCAGCACCACGCCAGGATTATCGATGCCATTGTATTCAAGGGCCGCAATGATCCTATCACGCGACTCGCGAATGGTAGCTCCGCCCAGCCCGATTATAGTGAACTTGGGGGTGCCTTCGCGCACGGTCGCTTCAACGTCGATTGGCACAGCGTCGAGCCCGACGATGCAACTTGATATAAGAGTAGCAAACATAAAAGCTCAATCGATATAAAGGCAGGAAAGTTGTGCGTAATGTTTAAGAAATTAACTCCATGAGGATTAACTCCCTTGATAGGGCAGCGTTCGCAACGCAGCGTAATGCCTAAATTCTGTACCTTCTGTGTATTCGGTACGATCTGTGCAAGTAATCCAGTAAGCGGTCTCAGAGGCCGAGAAAACGGCACAAACTTCCTCGTTGCATCAGTATGTTAGCGTAAGTTGTGCTATTAGAACCGGGCAAATATTTCCGATACTCTATGGCAAAAGTAGCTGACTCAGGTGGAGCATCCCCAGATATCTGGCGACGAATCTCTCCTGAGGAGAAATTAGAATTAATGGCGAAGGCCCATTCAAAAGGCATCGGAGCATCCTTGGTGCTACTGGTGATGACTGGCACTGTGGCAGTTGGTCTGCGCTTCCCCTGGGTTTTCTGGGCCGCGTTCCTCGCTGTGCCGTTCGTATTTCAATTCGTTGCGGCTAAGGCTTGGCGAGATGTAAAACCGCGAGCAATGCTCGAATATCTAGCTGCACGGTCAGCGGCCCGTCGCTATGCTTACGGAGCACAGGCGCAAGACTTAGCCGTAGATCTCATGTTCAGGGGGTATCTGGAGCGAGCTAGAAATACTGACAGCGACAGAGAGCAGGAAGAAGAAACGTTTGACCCTGAAAACCCAAGACCAAAGCGAGTGCCAGTGTGGGTAGCGGTGTTTCGGGATACACTTGTTGCAATGTCTGAGCAGCAGGGTGGGGCTCGCCTTGAGTTCGCTCATCCACTGTTTGAGCGATTTCAGGCTACGGCAGAAGGGTTTGAAGAGAAGGACCCAGCTGGACGAAGGATCAAAATCGAGGTGATAAGCCGAAGATTTGCCGACGTCCGCGAGACGTTCTTTCTAACAAGCGACTATCCAGCATCTCTCCTGGCGTGTGAAAGAAAGATAAAAATGAACGGTGTTGTGTATAAAAACAAAGCTACAGCACAACGGGCCGCGCAGGGCCTGACCGAAGAACCTGAGGATAATTTTCTCTCGCTTCCTTTCTAAGGGAGTCGTCTAGTGACCTTCTTTCTGTTATACAATACCCCACGGCTAAACGGTGTTAAGGTAACGGCGCAAGCCACTTAAGTACCAAACGTAGGTGGAAGTTTCTAGGTGATATAAAGGCACAAATGAATCGGACGTTGCTCTTTTCTATCCTATTGGCAGCACTTGCAACTGCTGTCACTTCAACCACGATAACCTGCGAGGCGCAGAGCGCTAAACCAAACGCCGCATCCGTTGCTTCCAAGTCGCTACGCGCCCGAACTATAATTGGTCGCGAAGTTACCCAACAAGGCTCCTTCATCGTAATCAAAATTATTACGCCAGACGCTGCTACCGTTGAGGCCCTAACTGTCCCAGATCCGCTTCGAATTGTGCTTGATTTCTCTGGCACACGGGCTCGCAAGAGTGAAGCTTTTGAGCTTCCCAAAAACAATATCATTACCAACGTACGCTTCGGTGCACACAGCGATAAAATGCGCGTAGTGGTTGACCTCTCTACATCGGTATTGCCGTATTTCGAGTGGAAAGCAGGGAGTCGTCAGGCAATCTTACGAATTCTAGAAGCAGGAAACCCAAGCCCAACCGAATCTCCTGAAACCTCGCCCGCAGCCCCCCAAGCAACCGCAACGCCAACATACCCTTCGATACCAGCAAACACCGCGCAGCCGGTAAACATCACGCAGCCGATAAACACCGCGCAGCCAGCAAACACCGCGCAGCCAGCAAACACCCTGCAGCCAGCAAGCACCGCGCAGCCAGCAAACACCCTGCAGCCAGCAAGCACCGCGCAGCCAGCAAGCACCCTGCAGCCAGCAAGCACCGCGCAGCCAGCAAGCACCCT
>JBIKWG010000100.1:0-10443 GCA_044356425.1 Bdellovibrionota bacterium
CTGCGGCGATTCGTTGCGGTTGGCTTGGGCGTGGGGCCGTGGGGGCAGTGGCTTCACTATGGCGGACATTTCCTATTACCGCCAATCTCTGGTTTGGGGCCTTACTACCTGCGGTTGATCTTGAGATCGTTCAGCGTCGTGATGTGGGGCTGTTGTTAGCCCGGAACATTAAAGAGGCCCTACGCCAGGGGGTTCGAGGGGTAGTTTCTGACTTTAGTATTCTGGTCTCAGATTGGATGCCGTTAGTTGTTGAATTACGGGCACCCACGACTATATGGCACGGAGATGCTGATACGTATGTGCCGATTTCTATGGCAAACATTCTGCATCAGAAGATTCCTCACAGCGTTTTTCGTAAGGTTGAGGGTGGTGGACACTTTATGATCGTTGATAGACTAGAGGCCATCTTACAGTGTGTGGCGTGATTCTATCGCATGATAAGCCAGTCTGAAGTCCAAGCATTAGTTGTAGAGCGTGATCTTCACACGTTGCGTGATCGTTTGCTCGATCTTCCCTCTGCCGAGGTTGCCGACCTGTTCCAGGGTATTTCGGCTGAAGAGCGTGTTCTTATCTTCCGTATTCTTCCGCGTGAAAAAGCAGCGGATATATTCGCCGAGCTAGAGCTTGATCTTCAGCGACATATTCTGAGTGGTCTGGGAGATCGGCAAACAGCGCGGTTGCTTGATGAAATGGCCGCGGATGATCGCACGGCACTTTTAGGCGAAATTCCTGCTGAAGCCGCCCGGCAGCTCTTGGCTCTGCTATCAAAAGAAGAGCGCGACGTAGCGCTGACTTTGCTCGGCTATGCTGAGGGCACCGTTGGGCGGCTGATGTCCCCTGATTATCTTACTATTCAAGAAGACTGGAAGGTTCGTGAGGTGCTTGATCACATCCGGGTTAACGGTCGAGAGAGTGATTCGTTCGATACGCTATATGTAGTTGACGGAACGAGAAGGCTCGTTGATGAAGTAGAAGTGAAGCAGCTCTTGTTAGCTTCGCCAGAAGACCAAGTAGCATCACTAATGAATTTTCAATTCGAGTCCCTTGATGTGCACAGTGATCAAGAGATTGCGATTGAGCTCTTTAAAAAGTACAACCGCGCCACGCTGCCCGTAGTTGATTCAAGTGGAGTTCTGCTAGGGATCGTTACCGTCGACGACATTCTTGATGTTGAAGAGCAGGAAGTTACAGAAGACATTCAGAAACTTGGCGGTACAGAAGCTCTTGAAGAAGCATACATCAAGACATCGGTAGCCACCCTTATTCGTAAGCGCGCACATTGGCTTGTTGTGCTTTTTGTCGGTGAGATGTTGACGGCTTCAGCGATGAGTCGTTATCAGAGTGCGATTGAGCAGGCTGTGGTGCTTGCGCTGTTTGTGCCGCTGATTATCTCAAGTGGTGGCAACTCCGGCAGTCAGGCATCTACGCTGATTATTCGAGCGCTCGCAGTGGGTGAGATTACATTGAAAGATTGGTATCAGGTACTGCGTAGAGAAGCGGTTACGGGCGCATCTCTCGGCGCCCTTTTGGGCGTGGTAGGATTTCTAAGGGTGCTATCAGCACCTTTGTATTCGAGTGGATACGGAGCGCACTCGTGGGCGTTGGCTTTCACCGTGTTCTTCTCGCTCACGGGAGTTGTCACACTGGGCAGTATTGCGGGAGCGATGCTGCCCTTCATATTAAAGAGTGTGAAGCTTGATCCCGCAACATCCTCTGCGCCTTTTGTGGCCACCATAGTCGATGTTGCAGGGCTGATGTTATATTTTTCAGTCGCAATGGCTATTTTCTCGTCGCTGGGAGTGTAGCTGCGCGTATTTAGGGCCGGTCTTTCCACGGTTCAACAACGCCAACGATAGAGAGTGGTGCGCCTGACTCTATGGCCCGCAAAACCCCTTGAGAGATCTCAGAATTGCGCAGCCATCGAGAGCTAGAGGAGGTTTTTACAAATCCGAGTATAACCTGGTGGAAACTGACGCCCGGGAGGCCCTTAAACTGCTCAGCAAACTTCTGGATGTTCTCAGGTGATTCAGTTCCGCTTGATCCTCGCACCTGAAAGAAGGTGCAGTGGTCGCCCTTTGAGCTAACTAATCGGGCAATTTCCGGACCAAGTAGATCGTTATGGAGCCAGGCTAGAATGAGTGAGGGTGCGCCTATTTGTTGAATATGAGCTGACAGAGAATCAAGAAATTCACGTTGCTGGTTCCAATCCAGTTGGAGGTGATGGTGTGTTACGTTGGTCTTTGTTAGAGCAGCATCGAGCGCACTGAGAGAGGTTTTTGTCTGGGCAATAGAGGTGAGTACATCTGTCGATGCTGCAAGAGCCACTGAGGCTTCGGTGAGCATTCCTGTACCGCCGATGATTAGCGTATGGGGTCGCATAGCTGCGGAGAATAGCAAGGATGAGCTATTTGACAAGGAAGTCTAGCCCGTCCGCGCGCGCTCTCTGAGAGAGAAAAGTGGGGGATCGAGAGACAGACAGAGGTGGGGATCGCCCCTGAAATGGTACCCTGTACCTTTTTTGATAGCGTGGGCGAGGCGGAATAGTTTCAAGATAACAATTAGTTAGCTGACATTGCAAAGGTCTGTGAAAAGGTACAGGGTAATAGGTGGAGCCTATCTCCGCGCGCTCTCTGAGAGAGGAGTGCGGAGAGGAGTGCGGGGAGTGCGGGCGAGAGAGAGGCTACCTATTAGGGGCTCGCACTGTTCGGGTCTAGATTACTAGATATGTTTGATACGGATAGTACAGGGATACCTTGGGAGAGGCAGGGGAAGAAGCTCCAACAGCGCGAACAAGAGCAGATACCAAACCTGCCGATATAAACACTAGGCGCCTCTCAGGCGATGTTGCAGAGCTTTAACGACCACTACGTCTGGGATTGCACAAGCCCCTGAGCCCCCCCCCAATTTAGTACCCTGTACCTTCTTTGCTAGCGGCAAGACTGCATAATCGATCAAAGAGAACAAATGGTTAGCTGCTAGGGAACAGGTCAAGAAAAAGGTACAGGGTACCAGGGCGAGATTGCCAGAGCGAGATGGCTCGCACCTATCGCCGCACCTATCGCTACACTTTATTCAATCTCTGACATGCTCAAAATAAGCAGTTCCTACGGGCTGCTTCCTTAAGGTTTTATTACACGTTATCCTTGAATTTCAGCGCCAAGAGGGGCGCAAAGAACACAAGCCCGGCAAAGGCCGTTATCACTGATGGTAATAAGCTAGCTATATGCATACTGAACTGAGCCGTAGAGTTATGCTGCCAAGCCGTCCCGAGGACGTTATCTTAGCCTCAAATGCTGTTGAGGTTCTAAAGGAGATTCGTAATCAGTCTGACCCATATACTGCATACAAGGTTGTAGTAGCTCTTGCAGAGGGCAAAGGTCTGGTCGCGGTTGGTCCGAAGAGAATGTACCACGTTCAGATTTTACAAGAGGCCCTGACGCATCACAGAGATTACTTTCGTGGCTCGGTGGTAACTACCTTTGAGCCAAACACTTCTCGTCAAGCGGCCGGTGCCGTGGTGCAGGGGGCAGTCTTTACGGTGGATACAAAAGCAGGCATATCAGACCGGGAAGTAGTCGTTGCGGGAGCCTCGTTATCATTTGGTGCAATAGATCAAAACATATGCGAAGAGGCTGGCAAGGTATTCATCGGGCGCTTGATAGCTCAAAAAATCAGAGAGCTATCAACGTAGCTACTTGGATGGTTGTTTGCGTTTGATTGATGACGCTGGAGCTGTGCGCAGTCTGGCTTTAATTGCACCACTCACAGACAAAATTGTATCGATGTAAGCGTCGCTCTTGTTGTAACGCCACAAGATTAAGCGTTTCTCTTTGTGGGGCAGCTCATCTCGATAGCCGTACGAACCTAAGTATTTCGCGGTTGACCAAACTGCATCTACATTATCAAAGAGTGAGATATCCCCGTCTCTGTCGCCATCAACTGCAAATCGTAGAAAAGCTGAAGGTAGAAACTGAGGTAAGCCGAAGGCGCCGGCCATTGAGCCTCGCAAGGTAAGTGGATCGAGTTTGTGTCGTCGACTGATTTCAAACAGAGCAGGGATTTCCGGGAGAAATGTTTTCTCAAGGTATAGAGCACGCTCTTCGAGCTGTTCCAAAGTGACGTTAGGATCATCTTGGCGCATGACTTCGAGGTTTTGTTGAAGGTTTATAGGCTCTCTAACCGAGGCAACCCGTGAGAGCCGCTCAAGCACGAGTGCTTTGCCAGTGTTTTGGCCGAGCTGAGACTCAACGAGTACAATTGCAGTGACCACCTCACGCGGTACGCGCAGCGTTTGTTCAATCCTGTCAAATTCCTTCGTATGCTCGCGCGCAAATGCAGCTCCCATCGCGATCTGCGCAGGGGTAGTAAACCCCTTGTACAAAGATGATTGCTCCTTCGGTTTTAATCGAAAAGGAACGAATGAAAACGGTGGCATACGAGGGTCATTATACACAGCCGACAGCTCACCCTCCGGAACTCCTGCGCTGCGCAGCTTATCGACGAGGAATCCCCAGCCATTAAAGGGAGCTGATACAGACGGTACGCTCGCTTCAGTAGGAGCAGTTTGAGATAGGAGCGATGCGGTGGTAACGGGTTTCTCTTGGGCGAGTCCCGTTGCAGCAGAGAGGGCTGCAAGACAGAGAGTTGTTACAGACGCAGCCAATCGAGTTAAGCGCATATCGTGCCTATCCCCTGGAAGTGTCAAAACAGAGCGAGCTGAATGCTGCAGCAGCTCCAAGTGACCGATCTTTAAGCGAGAAGTCTGCTTTTAGAAGGGCGTACAGTGTCTTCTCTAATCGCTTAACTGAGAGCTTCTGAGCTGTAGGGAGGTACTTATTAAAGAGCCAGGGAGTAATGCCAAGGTCGTTACGAATAGCTTGTCCCTGAACGCCTCGGTCGAGAAGCGCCCGAATTCGCAGCAGGGTAGTAAACGTTTTGGTTAGAAGGCCTATGAGCATAAATGGGCTAGAGCCTTGTGCAAGGAGCTGATGCAGCAGAACCTCAGTGTGGACACGTTTACCAGATACGAGGCTATCGGCTAACTCAAAATCACTCGCTGACGGGCGACTAGGTGTCAACGAGCGCAGGGTCGCTGGTGTCGCCGGATCTCCATCGAGGTAGAGAGCTAGCTTCTCAAGTAAGCGCGAGATTTCGGCAGGCTCCTCTCCCGCTAATGATACCGCAAGCTCCACAAACTCATCCGAGGCAGAATCGATACCGCTCTGCTTGATCTCGCGCTCAGCCCACCTTCGTAGCTCTGCGCCTTTCAGTTCATCAAAAGCTAGTGTAACGGCATGCTTCTCTAAAGCTTTCTTAAAGTTTCCACTGTTGGGCAGCCCCTCGCCAACGATAAATACACGGGCGCTGGCAGGCGCGCGTTGAAGAAAATTCGTTACGGGCTCGAGATCGTGAGCTTTAGCAGATTGAATGCTCTTGATCACGGCATAGCGCACCGATTCAAAGAGAGAAGGCTCAGAGAGATCCTGAATAAACGAGGGAAGTGTTACACGACCGCTGTCTCCACATGTATATGACGACGGCTTGTACTCCTTGCCCGCAAAATGATCGAGCAGAAACCGAAGCGCACGTTCCCAGCGTATTCGGTCGGGCGAGGTGATAACAACAGCAGTCGGGCATTCTTTCTGCTTCGTTAGCTCTCTAAGTTGCGCTGCTGCGTCGGATGATTTCATAGCACTAGTGATTGCAAAAGCTTTGCCAGCTTGGCTGGAGCGGGCTTGTATCCCTCACTATAACCACTGCTTGTGCGCCCTGCAAACGGTGATAGTAGGGTGTATATGCTGACAGAAAAGCGGCACAATACCCCTAGCACTGTCTTGAAGGTCGTTTCCCCTAATCGGCTGGCCAAGAGTTGCAAGCTAGCGCCACGAGATAGTCTTGTTAGTAGCTTGCTGAATTTCGTTGTGATACGGTCTTTAAGGTGCTTTTATGGTGCTATAGCTCTATCTACTGGCTGCATACATGAATGCAAATGAGTGCTTCCCTGACACATTCTTCTCTTCGCGGAGTCGGTTTATCGAGCTAGCCAAAGTGGTAGGGGCGGAGCTTTCTTCACTGCTCGTAGGAACGTCCACCGCCGGCATGCCAGAGCCGCTTACCATTGAGGTTGCCCTATTAGGTGACCGTGCAGCTCCTAAAAAAGTTATCCATATTTCAGGCACTCACGGAGTAGAGGGCGCAGCGGGTGCTGCTATTCAGTGCGCAATTCTCAGAGAGAATGTTGCAATTCCATCGAACGTTGCTGTGATTCTTGTGCACTGCCTTAATCCGTGGGGTATGTCGATGCAGCGCCGAGTTAATGAATTCAATGTCGATCTGAATCGGAACAGTGTCTTTCCTCCGGAAGAGCGCAGGGGCGCTCCTGACGGCTATGATCATGTTAAATCGCTGCTCTTGCCGAGGAGAAGCATGTCGTATGCTGAATTTATTGTGCGGGCTCTTATGAAGGTTGCGCGCTATGGATTTTCTTCAGTTAAACAAGCGATAACGGGTGGGCAGTTTGTTGATAGTAACGGGCTGTTTTTTGGCGGCATGGAGTTGCAATCCGAGCTTCTTGCACTCAAAGAGTGGTTGTGCGCCGAATTATCGGATACCAAACGCGTAATCAGCCTAGATATACACACAGGCCTTGGGGCGTTTGGAGAAGACGCGCTGCTGTTGGATGTAACGGCTGAGAGCGAAGAGTTTGGGCGCGTTGTTGCGCATTTCGGTCAAGAGCGAGTTCAGGGGTGTGACCCGCGTACTTCGATCTCGTATGTAACTACGGGCACCTTAGCTGATCTCATTCAGGCATGTTTCCCAAGTGCTACGGTAGACCGCGTGGTTCAAGAATTTGGAACCAGCTCACCGTTTAAGGTTCTGCATGCGCTACGCGAAGAGAACAATCATTTTTTCGCATCAGAGCGTAACTTTTTTGGGAAGAGAGCGGTTAATCTAACGAAAGTGTTTGTGCCTGAGTCTTTATCATGGCGCGAGCGTGTAATAGCTCGCGGGCTTGCAGTGTATCAACAAGCCTTGGCTCCAGAAAGCAGTGACGTGCGTTCGACGTAGAGCCGTGTAAGTGGTCAGCTAATCCGGCGCGATGCGAGCTCGAATGAGCCTTATTTTTTACCCGCGTAATTTTGATAGAGAGCATCAATTTTAGCAGCGAGGATGTAATCGTTTTCGCTTAGCCCGTCTACCGTGTGCGTCCACAGCTCGATGCGGACCTTACGATAGAGTATCTGAATATCTGGATGGTGATCGTTTACATCGGCAGCCTCTGCAACCTGGTGCACCCATAAAACGCCATCCATATAGGTTTTGAATCTAAACTCACACTGAATTCGCTTGCCGTCGATGTTTGACCAGCTTGAAATCTGCTTTGCAAGCTGCTCTTGCTCGTGTGCTGTGAGTGCTGGCGTTCCCGGAGCGCAGCTCTCACATCGTCGTTGTGCCAACGTGGTCATAGTGGGGGCCTTATTTATATATCACTTAAGCTTGGTCTTTTTCAGCGGAAAATCCCGCCAATATTCCTTTGTACCGTAGCGCAGCACGTTGTCGCTCGAAAGCAGTTCAAAAGGCGTTAATGAAGGCTTCTGACGGCACTCTTCATACACAGGAATAAAGGGGCGCCTCATGCATTCTTCAAACAAAGCTTCAAAGCTATCAATAGTAAAATACGTCGCCTGAAAGTCATCTATGTAGTACCCAGTACGCAGCACCCGCTCAAGATCAAACTGCACGAAGTGCGGTGAGGGGTCATTCATGACGTATGTAGCCTCTCCAAAGGAAGACATAATCCCGGCACCGTAGGCCTTAATGCCAGCGGAGCTCTTTATGAGGCCGAATTCGATCGTATACCAATTGAGGCGAGCAAGAAATTTTACGCCCTTGTGATCCATCGCCTTCAGGCCAGCGCGCCCATACTCTTGCATATAGCTGGCATAGGCGGGGTTAGTTAAAAGAGGCACATGGCCGAATACGTCATGAAAAATGTCAGGCTCTTCAAGATAGTCAAGCTGCTCTGGAGTTCGAATAAATGTGCCTGCAGGAAACTGTTTGTTTGCGAGCATCGAAAAAAATGGGCGTGACGCGATCAGCCCAGGCACGGCAAGTACCTCCCAGCCAGTAGCAGTACGAAGATTTCTGTTCATCTTCTCAAAATCAGGAATAGCCTCTGCAACCAGACCGAGGGTTTTGAGCCCTTCAAAGTATTCATCACATACTTTTCCGGCGAGGGTTGAAATTTGCCGATTAAAAAGGGTCTTCCATGTTTGGTGGTCGGTGGCGGAGTATTTGTTCCATTGCTGAGGAATGAGGCATTGAGCCACCGTTTGTGCGTCTAGTACAGCGTGTCCCTTGCCCTCTTCCATAGACTCTCGTCTGTTTTTTGTGTCGCCGGTGGGCGAGTCGTCACAATAAGCTGAAGTAGGAGTAGTACAGAACTCGTGCGTTGCCTCGCTGCTACATCCTTTTTGCACCTGTGATAACAGTATACCACCCGTCTTCTAAATTCCTAAAGCGGATTCGCCGGTGATGTGTCGTAGGATCGTGAGGTTGAATTCGTATAGACACCCTGGCGAGCGGCGAGGTATGTCTTGACAGGGAGTTAGCTTACAAGGGCTCCTTGCGGGTCAGTTCTTGGTAGTCTTCTAGATTTTGGCCTTCGGCACCTTTAGGGATTAAACGATGAAATGTAAAATATCTGAGCGTGGTGCGTCGATAGTTGAGTATGCGCTGCTGGTAGCTCTTGTTCTGGTTGTGGCCATAGTTGCTATCAACGTTTTAGGACAAACAACTTCTGGCCAGTTTAGCAGCGCGTCCGAAGAGTTAGTTGGTGAAGACGGATAGTATTTGTCCGTAAGATCTTCAGCGGCACACTACTGCACGCGGGGAGGCTGCGCGGACCTCTTCAGATACGCCCTCGTAGTAGGTTTTAAAGTTGTTGATAAAGAGCGTAGCGAGTTTACCCGCAGTTGCTTCGTACGCTGCTTGGTCCTTCCAGGTCAGCTTGGGTATCAGGATATCTGACGGCACGCCAGGGCATGCAGTGACAACGTCAAAACCGAACACAGGGTCAACCTGTGTGGGCGCGTTTCTGAGATCTCCGGTGTGAATTGCATCGATAATTCGTCGTGTGAGTGCAAGCTTCATGCGCGATCCCGTGCCGTATGAGCCGCCAGTCCAGCCGGTATTAACAAGCCATACATGAGCGTTGTGTGTGCGCATCCGTTCGGCCAAGAGTTCAGCGTACTTTGCAGGGTGCCACACTAGAAACGGCCCGCCGAAACAGGGCGAGAAAGTTGCAGAAGGCTCAGTAACTCCTACCTCCGTACCGGCCACTTTAGCGGTGTAGCCGCTTATAAAATGATACATAGCATGAGCAGGTGAGAGTTTGCTCACAGGGGGAAGCACACCAAAGGCGTCACACGTAAGAAAAATAATATCAGACGGATGCCCCGCTACGCAGGGTATCTTTGCATTTCTGATGAATTCAATCGGGTAGGCACCGCGTGTATTCTCTGTGATTGAGGAGTCGTGAAAGTCGACTGCTCGGTTGTCTTGATTGAGCACAACATTTTCAAGTACTGCTCCGAAGCGAAGCGCTTGAAATATATCGGGTTCGGATTCAGGGGTCAGATCGATGGCTTTGGCGTAGCATCCCCCTTCAATATTAAAGATACCGGTATCAGACCAAACGTGCTCATCGTCGCCGATGAGGTTGCGTTTGGGATCTGCTGAAAGCGTTGTTTTACCGGTGCCCGATAGGCCAAACAGGATGCTAGATTTGTCAGAAGACTTATCTGAAGTTGCAGAGCAGTGCATTGAGAGCAGGCCACGCTTCGGCATCAAGTAATTCATTACCGTGAAGACCCCTTTCTTCATTTCGCCGGCATACTCTGTGCCTAAAATAACAAGCTCACCTCGCTCAAAGTTGAGGTCAATACTTGTTTTTGACGTCATGCCGGGGGTGTGGCGATTCGCTGGAAAGGCTCCTGCATTGATGATTACAAAGTCGGGATCGCCAAAAGCTGCTAGCTGCTCATCTGTGGGGCGAATGAGCATGGTATGCATAAATAGCGCGTGGTAGGGGCGCGAGCATACAACCCGCACTTTTATCTGGTTTGTCGGATCCCATCCAGCGAAGCCATCAAAGCAGTACACAACCTCGCGTGTGTTCAGGTAATCGATAGCTCGCTCGCGGTTTATTTCATATATTTGGGGGTCTAGAGCCACATTGACAGACCCCCACCAAATATCTTTCTCTGACTGCTCGTTCTTTACGATACGCTTGTCTTTTGGTGAGCGTCCGGTTTTTTCGCCAGAGTAGGCAACCAACGCCCCGCTACTTGCTATGCGCGTATCACTCTCACGTTTGATCGCCTCTTCGTAGAGCCGGCATGGGGCGAGGTTGCGGTAAACAGTCTTTACTGAAATGCCGTG
>JBIKWG010000313.1:0-2986 GCA_044356425.1 Bdellovibrionota bacterium
CTCTTCGGTAACCTCAAAGTCAGCGATTACACCATCTTTCATGGGGCGAATCGCTGATATTGATTCGGGAGTACGCCCAAGCATGTTCTTGGCTTCAGTTCCAACCGCCACCACTTTTCTGCGGCCGTTTGCCGTGTCGTTCTGCACTGCAACAACAGACGGCTCATTACACACTACGCCTCTTCCCTTCTGATAAATCAGAGTGTTTGCCGTGCCGAGATCGATAGCGAGATCGTTCGAGAAGAGTCCAAGAAGTGAGTCAAAGATCATACCTACCTGACGATGTTTTGGTGTTTTAAGGCGACGTTCTCTATCATCACTGTGCAGTGCATGAAAGGCAACCTTTGAGCACAAAAAAACGACCTTAAATTTTTCAAAGAAATACGGTGCAGGCGATACGCGTTGGACGGACATACGGCTCAACCGTTAGCCGCGCTAAGCAGCCTGAGGAACTGTGGCTAATGCGTTGAGCTCGCCCACCTGGAGCCCCAAAAACGCTATCTGTTCATCGGGGCTTAGTCGGCTGTCAACAAACACAAAACGCTCGGTCATTGAACGACAAGAGCCACTCACGGCACGCCAACAATGTCCCCGTTTTAGCTCCTCTCGCCTTACATTGAGCCCCGCCTGCTCGAGGGTTGAAACCAGCTCCCGATAGCGATTCTCTTGCTCCTTAGACCAACTCGGTCGAAGACTTCTGCGCTTTTTTGTCTTACGGGCTATTACTACTGAAGGTTTCAAATCGTCCTCACACAATGAATTCGGGCACTTACCAGCTATTCCAAGCGGCATCCCTTAGTAAAAGCCATTTTCTTAGCTAATTTAGAGCCATCCTGGCAGGCAATAACAAACGCACTACCAGCCCTGCCAATACGGCTCGTGGGGTCTCACTATAGCCCCCGCAACAAAGAGAAACCAGCTTACGGCCCACTTCATTGAACTACTCAGAGCGATGTGCTACAACCCCTCTCCATTGTTTGATTGAACTGGGGCTTTTTGGCAAGACCACAAGCTACGGATTTTCACGTAATGTGCCACAAGTTGCGACAGACGCACGGAAGCAGGCAAGCGTACAGAGAATCCTCCTTGGCAGCAGTTTGAGTCACTAAGGTATTTTATCGCAGTTAATGCAGTATTCGGAGAACCGACATGTCAGCCGGCGAAGAGACCACTTCCACAGAAACCACTAAACCATCGGTGATACCGACCAAGATGATGAAGCTCGGCGAAGCGATTGCATCCATAAGCAGCAGCTTTGTTCGCAGCGACATTCCAGATTTTAATACTGGGGATTCGCTACGGGTGCACGCAAAGATCATCGAAGGAACAAAAGAGCGCATTCAGATCTTTGAAGGCGTTGTAATCAAGCGCGTCAACGGCAACAAGCCCGACGCTACATTTACTGTTCGCAAGGTGTCTTACAACATCGGTGTTGAGAGAACCTTCCCAGTCCACAGCCCACGTATCGACAAGATAGAGCTCATGTCACGCGCGAAGGTCCGTCGTTCTCGCCTTTTCTACCTAAGGCCACTACGCGGCAAGGCAACGCGCATGAAGACTATTTTCGAAGGCGGCGCAAAGAAGGGTGCCGATTCCAATCAGTAAATTACTGTGCGTGTGTAGTGCGACCGCTGGCGCACTACGCACGCATAATCAGCAACTCCACCCCCAAGCACATCGTAGAGCCATGACCGACAGGTGCTAATACCGCGCTGCGGGGCGTAGCTTTTTATTTTACCAGCGATATTAGATTAGACTGCTGAGCATTCAGGCTTCTAAATACCTGAGGCTTAGCGTATGTTTGGAGCTACTCAGCACCAACCTTAAGCAGACCACCTGAAACTCTTCCCCCAGGAGCAACACTCAGACCCGGGGTCTCGAGATCTGCCTGGATCTCCCCTCCCGAAAGGACCTCAACAACCAATGTAGCTCTAACAGACGAGAGAACCCGCCCGAACACCCGCAGCCTTTCAACCTCAGCCGGAGCCCTCAGAACCCCACACTCGTCGACCAGCACCTCACTCGCACTAACCCCGCGCCCTATAAGCTCACCACGAACTACTACCGGTCGGTGGCTAATCACTACTCCAGAAATGCGGTAGCCCTTTGGAACCACATACGAACCAGGAATTATCTTTGAACCATCGACCTCTTGGCCCGGCAGCACACTGCCCACCGACCCCCTAGAACCAACCTGTTGGCCGGCAACGGCGCTTACCAGCGCACCAACACCACTTATACCGTCGTCACCCCCTGCGTCTCCATTTGCGACAGAACTATCCAAAGCAGCGCCAGACGGCACACCATCTGCCCCAACCTCAGGGCCAAGTGCAAAACTCTTTGCACTTACCGAAACCTGCCCACTCTCTTTCTTAAATGGCCATCGCATGTCAAAGGATGTACAGCACCCCTGCTCGAGGGGCAAGCCGGACTTTCGAAAAATACGCGATATTGCGACGCTTTTAGGGTTGTTCAACGAGGCAATTTCGGTGATTTATTATGATGAATGTCAAAATAGTCTAGCCGCTTGCAGGCGATGCACGCCGGACCTTTGCAATTCGCGATACTTATCGTTCCTGGTCTCTCCCGGGGCTGGAGTAGGTACGCCACCTGGCCAAGAATCGGGCTCAGAAACACGTAGTAGAGGAAGATAAACCCTTGAGAGGATAGCCTTCCAACTTTTTCAATTTATTGTCCCTCATTTGAGGAGCAAGAGAAGTATTTGGGCATCCTAGATGGTTAGAGCAAGCTGTTCACAGAAGAAGTAGGTACAATAGATAGTAGGGCGCCCCTTGGCAGCCCCACTCAAAAGCAGGAAATGTAGGAATGTCTGACCAAAAACGGTCTTTTGACACATCAAGAGCAGCACCTGTTAAACTCAGGGCAAAGGCACGCATGCCAGTAATTGCTACGGTTTGCTGGGCAGGCATTTTAGCTGCAGGAGTTTTTAGCTCTCAAACTACAGACACTGCGCTTGCTGCAGATT
>JBIKWG010000101.1:0-10413 GCA_044356425.1 Bdellovibrionota bacterium
GGCCGCTCGCAGATCTACCTATTACTGAACAAAATCCTTAAACACGTGGCCAGTATTTTTCTCTCGCACGTATTTCTTCTCCCAGTCGGCGCTCAGCAGAATCACGGTGCGATCGCGGGCATCGAGCGCAACCATGGAGCCCATTGGGAGGGTGAGAGCAGTTACATCGCCCTCCACGTAGATGCTGTGTCGGTAGGGCATAAAGTCAATGGCAGTGGACACACCGTACTCCTCTTTGAGCCGGAACTGCAGAACTTCAAACTGCAGCTTGCCCACTGCGGCAACAAGCGGGGGATCTTTCGGGTTTTTAAAAGAGCGCAGGATCTGAACGGCACCTTCATAAGCGAGTTGCTGGATACCCTTGTCAAAGTTCTTGTGCTTTAGCACGTCGGTTGGTCGGATTTGAGCGACGATCTCTGGTGGGAACTGTGGCATCGGCTTGAAATCGAAGCCGCCGCTTAGTGAGACCGTGTCGCCGATGGCAAACACACCAGGATTTATCACTCCGATGATATCTCCAGGGTAGGCCACTTCGACCGTATTTCGGTCTTGCGCCACGAGGCTGTAAGATCGCGAGAGACGGATCTCTTTCTTCGATCGGTGGTGCTTTACTACTAAGTCGCGCTCAAAGCGACCTGAGCAGACTCGTAGGTACGCCATGCTGTCGCGGTGCCTTGGGTTCATGTTCGCCTGAATTTTGAATACGTAGGCCGAGAAATCTTCCTGCACCGGATCGACTTGGCGAATCTCTCCAACCTGCGTTGCTGCCTCGTATGCGTGCGGGCTCGGCGCAAGCTGCACAAACGAGTCGAAGAATGGTTCTACTCCGAAATTAGTAAGCGCTGATCCGAAGAATACCGGCGTAATCTCGCCTCGCATAAACGCCTCGTGTGAAAACTGATTGCCTGCCATCTCTAGCAGTTCAAGCTCCTCTGCTAGCTGCTGTGCCTGCTCAGCACTAATCTCGCCAGTTGTCGTGGCTTCATCGAGGCTCATGGTGGTAAAGAGCGCTTTTCCGGCACCGCCGATCGCTGACTTTGTAAAGAGCATTACTTCGCGAGTCGCTGGATAGACGACCCCTTTAAACGAGCTTCCACCTCCGATTGGCCAACTGATGGGTGCTGCTAAAATGCCCAACACATCTTCGACTTCCTGTAGCAAATCGAGCGGCTCTTTGGCGTTGAGGTCCATCTTGTTAATAAAGGTTAAGATCGGGGTCTTCTGCATGCGGCATACAGCGAACAGCTTGCGTGTTTGCGCCTCTACTCCCTTACCGGCATCAAGAACCATCACCGCGCTGTCTGCGGCCGTGAGGGTGCGATAGGTATCTTCAGAGAAATCCTGATGTCCAGGTGTGTCGAGCACGTTGATGAGGGCATCTTTGTAGGGAAACTGCATAGCTGAGGCAGATACTGATATGCCGCGCTCCTGTTCAAGTGACATCCAGTCAGAGCTAGTCGCTTTGCCGCCCTTGCGTGCGCGCACCATTCCGGCGGTGCCGATCATGCCGGAGTACAGCAGCAGCTTCTCGGTTAGTGTTGTCTTTCCAGCATCAGGGTGGCTGATGATTGCGAAGGTACGGCGTTTGGCAGCATTTGCCTCAACCTCTCTCTGTTGCGCGGAATCGACCATGATAAGCCACCTAAAAAACTGCAATAAATCTCAAGTGCCGGAGCAGCCATTTATACCATAACGGCCCACGATATGGCACCCCTGTGCAGGTAATGGCGTGCCTTCCGTGGCCGGTATCGTTTCAAGGGGAGGTGTGTTACCGTTCCGGCGCGGCCGGTTATCCGTTGGGTAATCGTTACTGGTTAAGTTAAAAGGAGTACCCTATGGATAATCTTACCCTTGTGGCTAACAACATGGTTGTTACCTTTCACTACACCCTTAAAAACGCCTCAGGAGAGGTGCTTGATTCGTCGGTTGAGGCTCAGCCGCTGACCTATCTGCACGGCTACGGACAGATCGTTCCAGGGCTTGAGAATGCTCTGCTAGGTAAGGCTTCTGGCTCGGCCGTAAAGGTGACTGTAGCGCCTGAAGAGGGGTATGGAGCGTACCGCGATGAGTTGGTTATCTCAGTGCCTCGCAAAGAGGTTGGTCTTCCAGAGGGGATTTCTGTGGGAAGTATCGTTGAGCTGCATTCATCTCAAGGAGAGAGTTTTCCTGCACGGGTGACAGAGCTGACCGACGATCAGGTTGTGCTTGACGCAAACCATCCGCTTGCTGGCGAATCGCTGTTCTTTGAGGTTGAGCTTACCGCTATCCGGCCGGCGACACCCGAAGAGGTAGAGCATGGGCATGTTCACGGTCCGGGTGGGCATCATCACTAGAGTCCTCTAGGGCTCAAGCGTTGTAGCTCTTTTTAAGGATGGTTGCCTAGATTGCGTGGAAGCGCCGTACACATGGAGATTCCTCACAGAAGCCTTACACCAGAGACCCTCCGTAGCGTGATCGAAGAATTTGTGCTGCGTGAGGGCACCGATTATGGATTGGCTGTTTACTCACTTGATCAGAAGGTAGAGCAGGTATACAAGCAGCTTGAGCGGGGCGATGTAGTGGTCGTGTTCGATCAAGAGGCTGAGACCTGCGATATCGTCTCTAAAGTAAAGTATCGGGCGTCATGAAGAGTATCCCTAAACTTCGAGTGTTGTTCGGCTTGGCCATACTTACCCCACTAGTCGGGTGTACCGTACAGCTATATTCGGGTGATGAGCTACAAGATCAGGATGCCTCACAGATAACGGTGCGGCGAGCATCACCAGATCTAATTCTTGAATCTGTGTCTGTGGATGGAAAGGGTGTTCCCTTCTATGCTCGGTCAGTGCTGGTGGCTCCGGGCGAACACCTTATCGCTGTTAGGTACCTGATAGAGGTGCGAGACATGTGTGACGTGCGTGATCATTCGTGTCCTGCAACTCTCTTGCAGGGGAAGTGCGAAGGGTACCTAGCAACAATCGCGGGAAGTAGAGATGTCATCGCACTAGACAGTGCGCAGGGCTCAGTACGAGCTTCAGTCCAAAGGCCTTCGTTGCTCGGCCCATTTAAGATTACAGATGGTGGTCCATTGCGCGATATTCCATGCAGCAAGCCTTCACGCTATGACGAGGTAGGCAGAGCAGAACGGTAGCGCAGAAACCGAGCTCACCGACGTGGCTTGGTCAGCAGGATAGGAGTGTCTCATCTCATGTCAGCGATCGATCTCAACGATTTAACGGACGAACAGCTCCTGTCTCTCAGGATGTGCGATCTGCCACTCGCTATTGAGGGCACACATCTTGAGCATCGTATCGGCATAGTGCTTCAGGAGCTAAGTGATCGTGGGCTCAACTTTCAGCCACATTTCTGGCTCTCCGACGAGTGGTTCTGTCCGGATGGAATCCCTGGTATCGCCATACCGTTTTACCTGGCACACCCACGACTTGAGCGGCTAGAGCGCTCTCAGCTCTTTGAAGTGGAGGGCGGAGATGAGGGGTGGTGTCTTAAAATACTGCGTCACGAAGTTGGGCATGCCATTGAAAACGCTTACCGACTGAGGCGCAAGAAACTTCGCCGAGCAATCTTTGGAAGCACCACTGAACCGTACCCTGAATACTACTCCCCGCGCCCCTACAGTAAGAGCTTCGTGCTGCACCTTGATCCTTGGTACGCGCAGAGCCATCCTGATGAGGATTTTGCAGAGACGTTTGCTGTCTGGTTAACGCCGAATTCGTTGTGGCGAGAGAGGTATGCGGCCTGGCCCGCAATAAAAAAGCTTGAATATATGGACACCCTGATGCGCGGGATCTCAAATACGGCTGCGCCAGTGAGCAATCACAATACACTCGATCCGCTCTCAACACTGACTAAGACTCTGGCTGAGCACTACCAGGAACGCAAAGCCAAATACGGCCGAGAGCACCCGAGTTTTTACGACAAAGACCTGCGGCAGCTCTTCTCTAATAGCCCTGAATTCTCGAAAAATTTACTGGCTTCGGCGTTTATCCGACGCAAGCGGCGCGCCATCAGAGCAACAGTTTCTCTCTGGACAGGTACCTACCAGTACACTATTGATCAGGTAATTGAGGCGATGGTTGGTCGGTGTGCAGAGCTGGCTCTGCGGCTAACAGTCAGTGAGGAGGAAACGTTAAAAGCATTTTTAGTGCTGCTGACGGTTCAGACCATGAACTACCTCCACAGTGGGAAGCATAGAATTGCTCTATGAAAAAACTCCGTGTCCTGTGCCTTGCACATGAAGACCTGGTCCCACCCGATCCGATGCCCAGCGGAATTGAACTGCACATCCAAGAATGGCGCACTGAGCAGTATGTCCTTTCGACACTTCGAAAGCTTGGCCATGAGGCTGCTATCGTCGGGGTACGATCTGATCTTGAAAAGATACGTCTTGCAGTTGCTGAGTTTCAACCCGATATCGTTTTTAATCTGCTTGAAGAGTTTAACGATCAACCGCTCTATGATCAGAACGTTGTGAGTCTGCTGGAGCTCATTCCGGTGCCGTACACTGGATGTAATCCGCGCGGTATGATCTTAGCGCGCGATAAGGCGCTTGCTCGAAAAGTGTTAAGCTATCACCGCATTCCCGGGCCAGACTTTGCACTCTTTCGTCGTGGTCGAAAGGTGCTGCGGCCAAGAAAATTGCAGCTGCCGTTGATTGTTAAATCTCAGGTGGAGGAAGCGTCGCTCGGAATCGCCAAGGCCTCGGTTGTAAATAGCGATGAAGAGCTGCGTGATCGAGTGGCGTTTATGCACAATCGCTACCACACCGATGTGATTGTAGAAGAGTACATCGAGGGGCGGGAGCTCTACGTTGGAGTTGTCGGCGATGAGCGGCTAGTAGTCTTTCCGATCTGGGAGCTGCACTTTGCCAGTATGCCCAGCGACGCGCCGCGTATCGCAACACGGCGCGTTAAGTGGGACCCGAAGTATCAGGAGCGACACGGAATCACTAGTGGTGAGGCGCAAGGATTGACCCCCGAGCTAACGACCAAGATCGTAAGTATATGCAAGCGCACCTACAGGGCGCTTGGGCTCTCTGGATATGCGCGCATAGATCTACGTCTTAAAGAGAGTGGTGAGGTGTTTGTCATAGAGGCTAATCCGAATCCAGAAATTGCAAAGGGAGAGGATTTCGCCGACGCCGCCAAGCAGCATGGGTGGGATTATTCTGAGCTGGTCAATCGCATACTGCTTCGTGGATTGCAGCGCGCAGTAAATAGTAATGGTGGATAATGTATACTGAGGTATCTAGATGAAGATAAGAGTTGGCTTTTACGTGGTCGGAGTGTGTGCCGTAATCGTCGGATCTTTAAAGTGTCTTGAAGTCTTTCGGTTTCTGCAGTCAGCGGCACCTGTGGTGGCGACAGTGGTGTCAGTCGAGCATAGGTCAGGACCGCCCAAGCCACGACAGAACACGCCGCTGCACGTGCGCTACCAGAGCAAAGATGGGCAGGAGGTGCTTGCCATAACGCACTTGCCGCTCTTGCAGGTTGTAAAGGAGGGAGAGTCGGTGACGGTGCTGGCCAGCGCTGCAAACCCGCAGGATGTGCGGCTTCCGCTGCTCTCTGAGCTGTGGGCAACGCCGCTGACGTATCTGGTGGTCGGATGTTTTGCTCTAATTGTTGGGGCCATTTTTAGTGCTAAACAGCCATCAATGGGGGGTCCAAACACAAGTGTTACAGTATAGCGCGAGTTATTTTGAATATGCGGCGTTTTATGTTGTCTAACCGTAGTATGGTCTGCCAGTGAAGCAAACTATGGAGCTTTACTCACATTATTGAGAGATATTTATGAAAATTGGTCAGATGTCTGTACTCTTATCCGGACGCTATTCGCTTACTATCGCCATCGCAGCGATCTCAACGTTGGCAGCCTGTTCCGGTGCTCAGTACCACCGCGATGCCGTATCTGGCGATCGACGTTCCGCGCTCACAGTTGGTCAGGTGCAGAAAGAGGTTAGAGTCGGGATGTCTGGGGCTGATGTTGCTGCGGTGCTCGGGTCGCCAAATGTAGTCACTACTGACGAAGAGCGGCAGGAGACCTGGATTTACGACAAGATTTCAACTGAAGTTGCCTATTCGGTCGATTCCGGCGGCATTGAGTCGCTTATTCTTGGTGGTGCTGGCATCGGCGCTGGCCTTGTTGGTGGAGCTGTTGCACCATCATACGGGGCTTCAAGTGGGGCGGCCTCAAGAACACAGAAGACTCTTACTGTGATTATTAAGTTCGGGCGCGATAAGCGGGTGCGAGATTTCGCCTACCATGCGTCGACATTTTAATCCTAGTACAATCCACTTGCGCAAACATTGTGAGGTAACTTTTACGTGAAGCAACGGCTCTTCCCCAGTATAGCTCTGAGCGCAGCGCTGCTGCTTGTAACGGCGCCGGGGTGTGTGGTTACGGTGCCACCCGAAGCTTTAGCCCTTTCTCCGGACTCGTATCGTCTCAGGCAGCTTCAGACGAGGCGATTTGAAACGAAGGATGAGATGTTTCTGCTGCAGGCCTCTCTTGGGGTCTTGCAGGATCTCGGTTTTGAGGTGGATGAATCTGAAAGCCGGCTCGGAGTTATCGTTGCGTCAAAGACAAGAGATGCAACTGATGCGGCGCAGATAGTGGGTAGTATAATCATCGGAGCGCTATCAGAGACCCGGGTGCCCTACGACGTTGAACAGAAGATCCGTGCCTCGGTCGTTACGCGGCCCGTTTCACTCCAAGAAACAGCAGTGCGGATAACCTTTCAGCGAATGGTATGGGATGATGAGGGGCAAGTTTCACGCGCAGAGAGCCTGGAAGACTCGGAGCTTTATCGGGAGTTTTTCTTTAAGCTATCGAAGTCGGTTTTTCTTGAAGCCTATGGGATCTGATGTTGGGGTGAGGCGATGAAAAGAGATTTAAAGGTAGCTGTCGTTCGATCTGCTCTCGCAGTGACCGCGCTTCTGTGTGTAGGGTGCGTGCCTATGCAGCAGCGGATTCTTGATTCAGAGCAATCACAGGTAGAGCTGCGTCAGATTCAATCCCGTGTATTTGAGACTTCAGATCGCGAGAAGCTGCTGCGTACCGTGATTGCGACCTTGCAAGACCTTAGTTTTGTAGTCGATAAAGCGGATCTGGGTTTGGGCACCGTTAGTGCTACCAAGCTAGACGGCTATGAGCTACGAATGACTGTCAGTACACGACCACGCGGTAAGCGAGAGACGATTGTGCGCGCAAACGCCCAACTCGAAAACAGACCTGTTCTTGATCCGCTGCCATACCAACAGTTTTTCGTAGCGCTTGAGCGTGCCATGTTCCTGACCGCACATTCTGCTGATTAAGGTCTGCCTATCGGGCTACATGTCCGTTGGTGGATGTGGTGTGGGCCACAGCCCCACAGCCGCAGCTGCCGTATCCGTGTAGTATAACCCGCGGGCGCAACAGGCGGCTTTTTATTACCAAAAGACCTCGGCTTCACAACCAGACCCGCGCATGTTCAGGGTGATTGTTGCCCTGCAAAGCGCCCAGCCTCACGGTGGAAGCTCCACCGCACCAGATTGCCGAGGAGAATCGGTTGAGGACCTATTTGATAACAAACGTTCGAGATGGGCTCGGTTTTGTCAGCACGCGCGTCATTCCTCCGCCTGAACGCACACCGCGGTAGCGTGCGCGATAGGTGTCAGGTTTAAGCTTTCGAATGGTTATCCTGTTACGCGTGGATACCTTCTGTATTCGAGTTTTAGTTCGTACCCCACGCAAGGTAAGTGAATACGATACTTTTGCGCTAGCAGCGGAACTAAACCCTTCTGAGGCACTCGCACTCTGTGCGGCACTGGCATAGAAGCCTGCCGCTACTCCGAACTTGATAAAGGTAAAGGTGACCTGTTGCTTAACTACCGTAGCATCCGGTGGTGCTGATATCGGGTAGTTGGCAACGATGGTAGGATTAGGAAAGTCAACTGTGCTGCGAAACACACGCTGTGGAAACTCCTCGCTTGCGCCAGGCGTTCCAAGGTTTGATGCGGTAGTGTTAAAAGCTACAAATACGACAGAGCTCGAAAAACCCTTACCACCTACGGCTGGATGGTATGCAGGGGCGTTAATCTCACTGCCATCAGCGGTCTTACTCACAAGCTGAACAGGCACAGTTGGATTCTTGAGGTCCTTGGCGAATATGAGCCGTTGGCCGCTGGTTGGTACGGTTGTAAGGTTTGTGGCGCGGTCCTCGAACACAGCTATCCGTCCATCAGCGCTAAGTACTCCTCGGAATTTAGGCTCTTGAAAGCCACCAACCCCATTCCCAGGAATGCCATCGGCGTTCTGATTTACGAGGGTTAGCGTATCCGAAGAGTCGCTGTACACTGCGTATTTTGGGCTTGATGCACTTGCAGGGATACCGAGGTTAGTTGCCGTAGTGCTAAAAATCACATCGCTTCCGGTGTACGAGAGGGCTGGCATGTCGCTCTGGCCTTGGCCTGGTTCACCGTCTTTCTGACTAATTAGGGTCGGAGTCACCAAGCCAACTTGCGCAAGTGGTACGCGGTATACCTGCTCGCCAGAGATAATTCGTCCTGAGAATATGTTTTGATCGTCTGAAACAAACGCGAGGAAGGTGCCGTCTCCGCTCAGTGCGGGGTTCTTGTAGCTTGCGCCGTTGGCACCATAGAGCTTGCGCTGTTCAACGGTAATCTTCTTATCGGGAGCAATGGAAACGGTCGCTTCAAAGAGACTAAGGGTACCTCGGCTCTCGGTTGGCGGGTTCTCAAGGTTACCAGCATAGGTAGTGTAGACTACTTTAAACTTATCGGTACTACCTGGTATGACCGCTATCGCTGGGCTAAAACAGTCGCCGTTTGCGTACTCGCCGCTAGAATTTTTCGAAATGTGCAACGTTCGTTTAGCATAAGGGAGTCGCAGATAGATCTGATTGGGTGGTGTAGTCGATGGTACCGGTGGGTCCGGTAGATTTGATGCTGAGGAGGCAAAGGCTATTCCGAATTTCCTTTCATCAGCAAGTCGCGCGCTTACAGCGGCCTCAAAAGAATCGGGGGAGATTTCACTATTGGCTCCGCCGGTTGTCTGCTCTCCGTTGTCGGTAACGCTCTGAAGCGTTGTTGCTGGCGAGCTTGACGGCTTGTACAGAAAAACATCTCGTGCGTTGTTCGTATCATCACCGGCAATATCAATATTGGTAGCATAGGACTCGTATGCAAGCAGCTCGGCATTTGGCGAGAGACTTGCACTTGAACTTCCATCATCGAGAAAAGACCCAATCTTAGCTGTTGATATCTGCTCTGGGGTTGCAACGGTTAGGCCTTGCCCTGAGGCGTCTCTCCAGGGAAGAGCAGCGCAGAGGGTGAGTAGGCTTAGGCAGGGGACTAACATACTATGCTTCATTTCTCGCTGGTCTCTCTTTTTCTTCTTGATCTGTCGGTACTTGTTTTTATGTCTGTTGTTTGAGCGTAGTGCCACGTTGCCGATAGCTTTTTTATCAGCCCCTTTGCCCGAGGCTACTTAGCATCAAACCGTAGCGCCCCGTTCCATCCCTGTTCGACCGTTTTGCCTATAAAATTATCACACTCATCGCTGTACAGGGCGCTGGCTACAACAAGTCTAGCTTCCTGCTTTGCAACAGCAGCAAAGCGCTCTCGGGCTTGAGAGAAACGAGCCGCAGAAAAGTCACTAAGTGCACCCTTCCACTGCTCTAGGATACTTGAACTAAGCGGCGGTTCAAAGAGAGAAAAGAGTTTAACCGACTCACTTCTGCCCTTAACCCTGACCGTGGCAACTTCCACCGCTTGAGAGAATCCACCAGCGTCGCGCAGCGTGGCTTCAGTTAGCAATATGTCTGTGCCGAGGTATTTGTTAAGCCCCTCGATTCGAGATGCTAGGTTGACTGAATCTCCGATGGCTGTGTAATCGAAGCGCTTCTTTGAACCGAGATTACCAACGAGCATCGGACCGGTATGGATCCCGATGCGCGTGGCGAGTTTTGGATATCGTCCAGTACCGTTAAAACGGTCTACCTCGCGCTGGATCGCCGCAGCCGTTTGAATCGCCAGAGCCGAGTGGTTGGGAACGCGCACAGGGGCTCCCCAAATGGCGAAAACGGCGTCACCGATGAACTTTATCAGCGTACCTTGGTTGTTGAAGATTACATCCATGACTTCAGTAAAATATGCGTTCAGCATTTCCGAGGTCTTTTCAGCCGGCATCTCTTCGGTTATCGAGGTAAAATCGGCGATATCGGTAAACATGGCTGTCAGCCATAACTTTTCGCCGCCAAGCTTTAGAGCGTCGCCCTCTGCCAGCAGTTTAGGTACCATGTCCGGAGACACGTACAGCGAGAAAGCAGATCGTAGGTTGTCTCCAGCCTTGCGCGCAACAACGTACGCATAGACAGAAGAGCACACCACAATCAGGGGCAGGGCGATCAAAAGGCAC
>JBIKWG010000314.1:0-2968 GCA_044356425.1 Bdellovibrionota bacterium
TGGCTGGAATGATCAAGGCTCCTTCCTATTTTAACCCGAAGAAGCATCCAGAGCGTGCCAGAGACCGACGCAATACGGTGCTATCAAAGATGCGAGAGCTCGGGATGATATCAGAGGCGGACTATCAGGTATCGTCACGCCGCCCACTGAAAGTCTCATCAGAGCAGGAGTACCGGCGCGTTGCGCCCTATTTTACAAGCGCTCTGGAGCTTGAGCTGTCTGAGCCGCTTGATCTCGAAAATGCTCAAGCATCTGGGCTTACCATTCACACCGGCCTCGACCTTAGCCTGCAGCGCTGCGCCGAGTCTGCCGTGACCACCGGAGTGGTCGGTATTGAAAAAAAACACCCGCGACTCTCTAGCAAAGAACGCAAGATAGAAGTTGCTCTCGTTGCTCTCGACCCTCAATCAGGACTCGTGCGCAGCTGGGTCGGTGGTCGTGATTTCTCTGAGAGTCAGTTTAACCGCGTCAACCAAGCTACGCGACAGATTGGGTCAACGATTAAACCGTTCCTCTACCTGACTGCTCTCGACGGCTCTCTAAATAGCTATAAGATCGCCTCTCCGAGCAGTGTGCTTGAAGATAAGCCGATGGAATTTAACATCAAACATCAAGGCGTGTGGTCTCCTGAAAACTACGACCATGATTATCGCGGCGATGTGACGCTGCGCTACGCCCTTGAGCACTCACTAAATATGCCCGCGCTCTACATCGCCGAACGCATCGGTTTGCCAGCTCTGCGCCGCACAGCTTCAGCCTTTAACCTTTCTGACAAGATCAGCCCCGTACCCTCACTAGCACTGGGCGCGCTAGACTCTACCCTGCTGCGCTTAACTGCCGCATATGGCGCACTGGCAAACGCCGGTGTGCTCATCGAGCCGCGGCTCTACGTTTCTGCGCTGAGTGACCAAGGCGAGAGGCTCGCTAAATCCGAGATTAGAGAGAGGCGGGTGGCTGATGAAGCAGCCACCTATGTGCTTTCGTCGCTGCTGCGCGGAGTTATAGACAGCGGGACAGGCAAGTCCGTCAGAGCGGCCGGCTATACCGGGCTGGCTGCCGGAAAGACCGGCACATCAGACAATGCTCGCGACGCCTGGTTTATCGGATACTCTCCGACTCTAGTGACGGGCGTTTGGGTTGGATTTGATGATAACAGCCCCACCGGCCTGACAGGCGGAGCCGCAGCCGCTCCGATCTGGGGCGATTTCATGCGTTGTGCCGCGCCGTTTATGCCATCCGAAGAGCCGACACCCCCTCCAGGCGTGGTATTCGTTGACATCGATCGGGATACAGGTGGTCTTTTTACGGGTGACTGCCCCGAGGCTACCCGCTTTCGCGAGGCGTTCGTTGCAGGCGCAGAGCCCACGCACCTATGCCCGGCCCATGCCGGCACCTCAAGTGAGTACGCCCCACGTGAAGCACCCGCTAAGGACCACGCACGTCGCCCCAGCGGCAGCGCCACCGCCCGAGACCGAAGCTTCTGGAGTACGCTTTTTGGGCATTAAACAGCTCGCGGCGCGCATGCTGTTTCTCTCTTCACCCGCGCTGACCTTAATATTACAGACGCGCTAACTGCGGCTCCTGGAGCGAGAAGTTACTGCTTTTACGCCCCCTATAGAACCACCCTTGCCGCACCCTTAAGTTACCGTTAATCTCACACTGTTATATGCAGTCAATTCTTGGTATCGATTTTAGCGCCACCCCCTGCGAGCTCTGCCTCGTAACCACCGATGGAGGGCGGTTGCAGGTGGCTGCTTCCACTACGGTTGAGCTGCCACTTTTTACCGATGTTGGTCGGCTGTGCTCCACCTCATTAGCACCCCTGCTAGCCGCCCTAAAGCAGCAAGCGGTTCATGGCACAGAGCCCAGCAACGAAGCTGCTATCGATGAAGATGCGGCCGCTCTGCGCAATTCTGTAAAAGAAGCGACCCAAAGGCTAACTTCCGCTCTTAACTCTATGCAAGTCGCGTGGAGCTCAAGCGTTGTAATAATGCCAGCACACGACCATATTTCTCTCAACCTCAACCTCCCCTTCAGCGACCCAAAGATGCTCGAGCGCGTGATTGACATGGAGGTACAAGATGTTGTTCCGTTTGAACTCGCTGAATTCTCTGTGCAGCCAACAGCTCTAGGTCCGTTCTCGCGCTCTGACGGCACACTGTTGGCAGAGAGTGACCAGGCGTTTGATATCCACGTCGGCCTTCTGCCGCGCACCTTCGTCGCAAATGTTCTAGCACTCTGCAAAACAGTTGGAGTGGAGCCGAACGTGATGACGGTTCCTTCGAGTGCCGTCGGAAGTGTCTTCCACCTAGGACCATCTTATTTTTCGGAAAATTCGGCGGTTATACTGCAGCGCGGGGATGAGTACTCCGTTGCTGTGCTGGTAAATGGCCAGGTTCGCGTAGAAAAAACGCTGCATGCATCGGTGCTACTGACAGCGGCATCGCAACCAGATGCAGCATCAGATCGCCGGCCCCTCTATACAGCACTAAAGCTCCTGCTTGCGGCCTCAGAGCGGCGCTACGGCACTAAAGTTGAGAAACTTTTTTATCTAGGCGCATCGGCCATTGATCCCCTGATGCAGCAGGTCCTTGCTCGTCCAATTGAGGCTCTCTCAGCGCGCGACTTCCTCTCCAACGCGGAAAACGTCTCCCAGATTGCAGCGCTTAGCACGGTTTTTGCGCGTGATAACAACGCACCTTCCGTGCTTTCGAATTTTCGTTCACGGGAATTCTCCTTTACCCCGAAGATCGGCGAGTTTATACGCGCGCTCATAGGCGCACGGCGTCAGATGGTAAACGCCCTAATCTCGCTGCTTGTGCTCGTGGCTGGCGTATATCTCGCCCGAGAGTACGACCTCTCACGGTCGCGAGCCACGTTGATTGAGCAGATCCGAACCGTGATCCCGGATTTCAATCCTGGAGATGGTGATGTGCGCGCGGCGCTTATCCGCGCAGAAGCCCAGCTC
>JBIKWG010000315.1:0-2964 GCA_044356425.1 Bdellovibrionota bacterium
GGGGCGTTTAGAACGCTCGATCGAAGTAAAATAACTCGGGACACCCTGCTTTCCTACGATGCTATCATCGTAGACGCAAATGTCTCAAACCCAATCGGCATGGGATACGGCTTTATTGGCGCCATCAACAAACTCCTCTCACCGCCACCTGTTGCGCACTCCCAAAAGAATCACAAGAGAGCGCCGCAGCAACTACAACAATCTACTAACTCATCGGAATTACCGCTCTTTAGTCGCTTGGATTTCTGACCAAATAAGAGGATACTTAACGGGCAGTAAGTAACAATCGGCTGCCAACATATGAAGCACTCCCTTCCAATTTTTGTTCGCCTTCCAGACACCGATGCCTCGGGGCGTATCTTCTATGCATCTCTGTTTCAATTCACCAGTGAGTGCTTTGAATCTTTTCTCAGAAAAGTTGGCCTACCGCTTGATGAATGGATTAACGGACCTCTTCCGGCTCTACCTGTCCGCAAAGTGGAAGCCGAGTATCGAGCCCCTCTAACGGTCGGTACGCCAATTACGATAAACCTTGTTGATGCAATTGCGGGCGCAAGCTCGGTTACCCTGTCATTTACAATCACAGATCCAACAGGCTCTATATGCTACGCATCAGCAACTATCGTTCACGTAGCGGTCGACCACCTATCCGGCCACTCAACCCAACTGCCTAACGCGTTTCGGCAGGCTCTCGGTATCCAAGCATGACGAAAGTAGCCCTCAAAAACTTTGCGGCCCAGCTGACGGCTCTTCTGCGAAATATCAAAGAGCAAGATTTGCCGCATACCGGCTGCGAAACACAGATCGTTCGGCTATCACGAAAAATCGAGGATTGTGATCCGCTTTATCTGCTGGCACACCTCAACACTGCTCCGTGCATCTATTGGCGATCCAGAGAAGGCGCGCTTGAGGTAGCAGGGTTTGGTATCGCTGATAAGCAGGTAGCTGAATGTGACCGTGACATAGAGAATCTCTTTTCTCGCCTTAGCTCTGTTTTGTCATCATGCTCTCCTTCAGCGCGCTACTTCGGCGGTGTGCGTTTTGACTCAATGATGCCACCCCAGGGCACCTGGCAAGGTTTCGCAGCAGCGACGTTCATTCTGCCCCGCGTTGAAGTGATTCAACAGGGTGGGTCAACATACGTTGCACTCAATATTACTCAAGACAAACCGTTGGCAGAGCAGCTTGCTTTCGTTGAAAGGCTAATCGCTCTAGCAGGTCATAGCCACTCCCCGCGACTGCCCAAGGTTCACGCAAGTCGAATCGATGAGCCATCCCAAAGAGTTTGGGGAGAGATCGTCAAAGACGTACTGTCTCTCCTTGAAGCTTCAAACCAGGCTAAAAAGATCGTTGTCTCTCACAGCACTCACTTTCAAATACGAGAGCAAGGGTCCGCAGCTCTCTTGCTTAGAGAGCTCCTTCGCTATTCACCGTTTTCATATGGCTATCTTTTTTCGCCAAGCCCGGATGTGACTTTCTTAGGCGCATCTCCCGAACGATTATTTGCACGCCAAGGTAAGGCTGTGCTTAGCGAAGCACTTGCGGGTACTACTGGTAGAGGCTCGAATCAAGAGCACGATAGGGTTCTTGCAGATGACCTTTTGAATAGCCGCAAAAATCGGGTTGAGCACCTTCTTGTGCTCGAACGAATAGCTGAGCAATTTTCACAGCTGTGTGTAAGCCAACCACGCTGTGATTCTATAACCACGATTAAAAGTGGCTCAGTTCAGCACCTCTACTCTGCCATTCGCGGAGAGCTACGAGAGACCATCAGTGATGCGCAAATTCTGCGTACACTACATCCAACGCCTGCAATGTGTGGCACCCCAACCGATGATGCAAAGCGATTTATCGCTACCCATGAAGGATACGATCGAGGCTGGTACTCAGGGCCGTTTGGCGTAGTCGGCAAGGATGAAACTGAATTTGCAGTCGCGATTCGCTGCGCTCTCATTCATCAGAACTTAATAACTCTTTTTGCTGGCAGTGGTATCGTTTCTGGCTCAGATGAGCGGTCGGAATGGAGCGAGATTGAGGCAAAGATATCCCCCTACTTGAAGCTTTTAGAGGGAGAGCAGCAGCATGCATAACCCCGCTATTGCTCACGTATGGGTAAATGAGTTCCTGCTTGAACTACGTGACCTTGGTGTAAAAGCAGTAGCTATTGCTCCGGGGTCCCGCTCAACTGTGCTTGCTTCTCGTGCAGCAGAGATATTTGGCCGAGATGTTACAATCCACTTTGATGAGCGCGGGCTTGGCTTCTTTGCACTCGGTGCAGCAAAGGCTTCCGGTGCTCCTGCTTGTGTCATCACTACATCCGGCACCGCAGTTGCAAATCTACTCCCAGCTGTTATTGAAGCGCACTATGCAGAGATCCCCTTAATAGTAATCTCTGCCGATCGACCACCCGAGCTGCTCAACTGCGGAACTAATCAGACAATTCATCAGCCAGACATCTTCGGTGTCTACCCCCAATGGAGCTGCGAGATACCTTGTGCGAGTGGCGAGATATCAATTGATACTATCCGTGATTGGGCTCGCAAGGCCGTCCGAAAGAGCATTGCGCCAGGTCACGGACCCGTCCACATAAACTGGATGTTTCGCGAGCCCTTCTTTTCATCTCCTCACACAGACGAGGTTATCCCAGTACTGCCCCGACCTGCGGCACCGCCTATTCAACCTGCCATCCTGCCCCGCGTAGAAGCAAACATGGCTGCGCTCCATCAAATAGTACGAGATAGCAAGCGTGGCCTGTGCCTGATTGGAGAGCTGAGCTCAGAGCAAGAGACTGCAGCCACTGTAGATATAATTCGCGCACTTGGATGGACTACATTTGCTGATTCACTATCGCAGCTGCGACAACGAGCGGATCTTCCATATTTGGTTAACTATGCGGATCTCGCATTACTTGCCCCGATTCCAGCAGAGCTGGAACCCGACACCGTAATACATTTAGGAGGTCGT
>JBIKWG010000002.1:0-37868 GCA_044356425.1 Bdellovibrionota bacterium
TATTACGCGACGCAGGTTGCGCCAGAGTTGGGGCTTCCACATCCTGGTAACCTTGACGAATTCATTCGGCAGCACCCGGGAATGACGTTTCGTGCAATTGTATCGATAAATTGCGAACGAAACAACGTTGCTATCACCGAGGAACAGCTTGTGCGGTTTGCTGCAGAGGAAAAGACTCGTATTATGACTACCTTTGGCACGGAGGGCTTAGTTGCAACTCCGGGTACGCAGGAAGCCCTGGAGTATCTAACGCGGAACAACATCGCACATCCGATTGTTACAAGCAGCGCCTTTGACCGAGCTTTGGTCAGCATTGAGGCAGCCGATCTGCATCCGTACTTTCAAAGGAATACGGTTTTTAGCGCCCAAGGGCATACGTATCAGGGAGATCCTAAGCCAGCCCCAGGAATTTATAGGCACGCCTTTGACCACTATGCTCCAGATTCGGTGCATATTGCTGAAGAGGACTCCAAGACTGGGGCTACCGCCGCGTATCGTGCAGGTGCCTTCGTTATCGGTAATGTCGGAGCGCTAAAAACTGTTGGGGCCCAGGTAGATCGCATGAAGCTGCTGTTGGAAGTTGGAGCCAGCATCGTTCTAAACAATAACGAGTCGCTTATCCCGCTTATCGAGCATCTTAGGGGCTATCAGGATTCTTACTCGCGCGCCGGAGTTGAGAGATATCTCGCCAGTGGACGATTTCTGCCCGGATTTGTTGCGAGCGAGGGGCGTGAGGGAAGAACGGTTTGGGTAAACCGCCGAATCTTCTAGTTCCGACAGCTGGATTAGCGGATTGCAATAACCAGAGAGCGCCTTACACAAACATATCGTTAATTGAGAAGATTGGTGTTATAAAGCGCCGATCATGGCTAATTCCATCAGGTCTTCAGTTCCAAGCTTACAGTAACTATAAACCAGCCGGAAAACGATATGAACAGACTCTCCAACCAACAGCTATTAGCTCTACCAGCCGAAGTAAAGCGTCCTTTGTACGATCGCTCCAAGGTTACACCCGGAATAGTGCACATTGGTGTGGGTGGATTTCACCGCGCTCATCAGGCTGTTTATCTTGATGAGCTATTTAATCAGGGGCTTGGACACGACTGGGGGCTAGTCGGATTAGGGCTCCTTGAGCACGACAAGGCAATGGCCGAGGCGCTCGCGCCACAAGATTGTTTATACACCGTAATAGAGCAGGATATCCGTGGTAATGCCGCGCGAGTAGTTGGCTCGATGGTAGATTTTGTTCATGCGCCGTCGAATCCTCAAAAGGCCATGGAGCTTTTGTGTGATCCTCAAATTCGAATCGTTTCTATGACGATTACTGAGGGAGGATACAATATCGATCAAGCGACTGGCAGGTTTCTTACAACTAATCCAGCGATTCAAGAAGAGGCCAAGAGCACCTCACCGAAGTCAGTCTTTGGTTACGTAGTTGGAGCGCTTGCAGAGCGACGTAAACGTGGGATAGCGCCATTCACTATTTTGTCATGCGACAATCTTGTTCACAACGGAAAGGTCGCAGCGCATGCTTTTTGCACATTTGCTGAGCTGCGTGACCCTGAGCTTGCAGAATGGATGCGCTCCTCGGTAGCGTTTCCAAATACTATGGTTGACCGCATTACCCCGGTAACTACGGCGCAGACCAAGTCGCTGGCCGCTGAGATGATTGAGGCCGAAGACCTATGGCCGGTAGCGTGCGAGTCCTTTAAGCAATGGGTAATTGAAGACAGCTTCTGTAATGGCCGTCCAGCATTTGAGCAGGTAGGCGCTCAGATGACGTCTGACGTTACACCTTACGAGGTAATGAAGATTCGTCTCTTAAATGCCGGACACTCAGCTATTGGCTACCTTGGATATCTGTGTGGATTTGAGCATATCTTTGAGATTATGGGAGATGGGGACTTTCAGAAGTTTATTAATAAATTCTGGAATGAGGAGGTAACCGCCCATGTTAAAGAAGTGCCTGGGGTAGACCTTGGGGAATACAAGCGCTCTCTGTTCGAGCGTTTTTCGAACCCAAATATCAGAGATCAGAGCCTGCGTATCTGCTCTGACGGATCAAATAAGCTACCAAAGTTCCTCCTTCCTACAATCAGAGAAGCGTTGCACAAGGGCGCTCCAATCAAGTTAATGAGTCTGGTTGTTGCCTCGTGGATGCGCTTTATGAACGGCATCGATGAGAAGGGACAGCCTATTCCAATAAACGATCCGCGTGGAGAATCACTACAGTTAATCGCTCAACGTGGTGGAGAGAGTCCTGGTGACCTCCTCAAAGTAGACGAGGTCTTTGGAGACCTAGGTACAAATGAAAGGTTCACCGCTGAGGTAGGCGCAGCACTCCGAAGCCTTTATCAGTTAGGTGCACGCAAAACAGTCCAGAGCTACATCGGTTAGGAAGGCAGCAGGCTCTCTCAGTCCTACTGCTTTTCACGATGGATCTGAAATCCAGCTGCTCTCGACAGCATCGCCGATGTCTTAACGAATAGTTATTGCCGGTGCTGTCGGGAGCGTGACGCAGCGAAGCGCACAAATCAAAGGGGTGCGCTTCTTATAAAAAAACAGGAATCCACCAGTGAATAGTGCGCAACATCAGCATATCTTTCCGTTTATAGATTTCTGGCCGGTTTACCTCTTCTTTTCTCTTGGGGTGGCCGTCTTGCTTTGGGGGTCGTTGCGTACTGTTTACAAAAAGACGCACGAGGTTTCGATTCGTGAGGCAACGGTTTCGGCGCTCTCCTGGTTTGGGATAGCGATGCTTTTTAATCTTACCTTCTATCTTTTTACGCTGTGGTATCTTGGGCGTAATCCGCAGGTAACAGAAGCGTTTGGAGTCCCCGCAGACGTGCTGGCTCGTCAAACTGCGCTAGAGTTTCTGTCTGGATATCTGGTCGAAAAATCGTTAGCAGTCGACAACCTTTTTGTCTTTATCGTTATCTTTCGTTTCTTCTCAATCCCAAGCCAATTTCAGCAGCGGGTGCTGTATTACGGACTCTTTGGAGCGCTAGTGCTGCGAGCGATCTTTATCGCTATGGGTGCAGCAGTCATGGAGATTGAGCTAATTGTCCATCTGTTCGGAGTGTTTCTGATGTATCAGGGAATCTCAGTGCTGCGCGGCAAAGAGCCAGAGATCGATCCGCAGAAGAATCGAACGCTGAGACTTCTGCATAAGCTTCTGCCTGTATCAAATTCGTTAGAGGGAGAGCGATTTTTCGTTCGTCATGCAGGAAAACTTATGGCTACACCGCTCTTCCTTGCGTTGGTGTTTGTTGAGATTACAGACATCATGTTTGCGTTCGATTCAGTGCCGGCTATCTTTGGCTTGACCCGAGAGCCGCTTGTTGTCTTTACCTCGAATATCTTTGCTGTAATTGATCTTCGGGCACTCTACTTTCTATTGGCGGCCTTTATTTGGCGATTTCACTTTCTTAATGTTGGCCTCTCTCTGGTGTTGGTCTTCATCGGCGCAAAGATGGCGTTTCTTGAGTATGCTCTTGGCGCTCCCGTGCCTACGGAGATCTCTTTGCTAATCGTTCTAGGGTTGATACTAGGCTCAATAATTCTCTCGTTGGCGAAGCCCGCGAAGCCTCCCAAGCTTGAAGTATAGAGCGAGTGCTCGTCCTTTTGCGGAGGGCACCACTGCGCTCTACAGATTAACGACTTTTCGTGGCTCGCGTTCCGTTGGCGCAGCTTCAAAATCGCCGTTAAGGCTTTCGCCGTGTTGGCTCAGGTCGAGACCAAGCTCTTCATCTTCAGAACTGACACGCAGAGGAATTATGAGGTGTGTCAGTTGGTAGAGCATGTACGACCCGATTAGTGCGAATACCGTTACGATCCCTAGCGCGTAAACGTGGCTCACAAAGGTAGTGCTTTCTCCGCTCAGGAGCCCAACATTATCAGCAAAGACAGCTGTCAGCACCATCCCAACCATTCCGCCGACGCCGTGGCACGGGAATACGTCCAGGGTGTCATCGAGATCAGTTTTGCTTCTCCAGTGAACGGCGCAGTTGCTGATGATGCTGGCTGCCATGCCGATGAAGATGCTGGCGCCGACGTTAACAAATCCAGCGGCGGGAGTTATCGCTACCAATCCGACTACGGCTCCGATGCACGCGCCGAGGGCAGATGGTTTGCGCCCCTTTACACAGTCAAAGAATATCCAGCTAAGCATAGCGGCGGCAGAGGCGGTGTTGGTGGTCAGGAACGCCTTTGCCGCGAGTCCATTGGCAGCGAGCGCCGAGCCTGCATTAAATCCGAACCAACCAAACCACAGCATTCCAGTGCCAAGCAGAACGTAGGGGATGTGCGCTGGAGAGTGCTGAGTATTTCGCTGGTGGCCATCACGAGGTCCGAGAAAAAGCGCCCCTGCTAGAGCAGCAAGGCCGCCTGCCATGTGCACAACGGTGCCCCCCGCGAAGTCAAGCACGCCCCAGCTGCGCAGAAACCCCTGCGGGTGCCATGTCCAGTGGGCCAGTGGGCAATAGATCGCTAGCGAGAAGAGGCAGACAAAGAGCATGTAGCTTGAAAACCTGACGCGCTGGGCAAATGCCCCGGTGATAAGCGCTGGAGTGATGATTGCAAACTTAAGTTGAAAAAGGGCGAACAGGGCAAGTGGTATGGAAGGCGACAGCGTGGGGTGAGTCGATTCGGATACACCTCTGAACATGAAAAAAGTTCGAGGGTCTCCGATGATGCCACCAACAGAGTCGCCAAAGGCGAGGCTAAATCCTACTACTACCCACAGCACAGAGATCAATCCCATGGCGATGAAGCTCTGAAGCATCGTGGAGAGCACGTTGCGTCTATCAACCATCCCTCCATAAAAGAATGATAGCCCGGGGGTCATGAGTAATACGAGCGCGGTAGCCGTAAGCATCCAAGCGGTGTCCCCGGCATTAATTGGTATGCCATGTGGATCGGATGACACCGAGCCTTCTAGTGCGCCAAGAATGCTAAGAAACAAGAGTACGGCGAGGGGGATGGCCCATAGATTGGGTCTTCGAGAGATAGTCTTAGTAGCAGCCATAGCCATCAAGGATAACCTAATTTAAGGTTTGTTTACAATAAATAACACCCCTTTAAGGATATCCAACGCGTGTTTAGTTGTAAATGGTGGTGCTTTTATCTTAACTATAACTTCTGCTTGGATGGCGCTCGTCAGTGTTTAACCAGGTATAGCAAATGGCGACAGCCCGCGTTGTGCCGTTTGTTGTCTTAACTTCTATGGTGCGTCGACCTGCATCCTGAGTAGCAGGCGCACCTCTAAGAGCCATAGTTTTTGCGAGGCACGTCTGGCGGGCTCTATATCAGCTACATTTGATTATAGACCCCGAAGTCTTGCACTAGAGACACCAGCGCTCTCTGCTGCCCTACTTAGCTACTACAATAGTGTTTTCGGTGCTGCTGTATCCGCCAGTGCCATCGCTGCAGATAAAATGGAGCTGTAACGACCGGCCGCGCAGCTCTGGGCCCACACTGAGGTGATATTCAGAGCCGATGAGTGTGCCCGGTTCTCCAGCCCAGCGTGACCATGAGGTGGTAAATCCTTCGGGATCAGAGCAGGCGAGTGACAGCCTAACGTCATCACCTACCTTGGCAGTTGTTGGCTCTGGGCTGCTGCGTGAGATGAGCGGTCTGCGGTTTCGATTAACGTGCGTGCTTGGATCTTGGCTGTTGTAGAAATTTCTCAGCGATGAATCGGTTACCGCCTCGTTTGGCCACAAAAAGGTAATAAACGCCGGTGTGCCGGCCATCGTGCGGTTTCGCGCTGTTGCAATTACTGGTATGCGACTGCGCGGAAAACGATCAGAATACGAAGCAGATACTACAAATTGGGTTGGGCCCTCTTGCGTGATCTGAATCAGAGAGCTTTGTTCAGGATAGAGTGCCGCCACATGATAAGTTAATGGCTCACCGAGAAGATCATAGGAAGCAGCAAAATTAATGCGCAGCGACACCTTCTCGTCTTGTTTGCCCCATACTCGCGCTGTAGTGGGAAGCATCAACTTAATGTGATTTCTTCCGACATCCCAGTTGGATGTTTCAAGAACCTGGCCGTTCGGTGCTGTCACTGAATAGTCTACCAGGGACATGATCGTCACAGGAGGTGTGGCCGTGCCGAAGGTAGACGCTAAGCGCAACATCTCGCGCATGTGGAGGCCCTCGTTGTACTGATGATAAGACGAGTTGTAAGAGAACCATCCCTCACCAGGTTGCTCGCCGGTCGCCAGGTATACGGGGCGATGTCGAAGCTCATGCCCAAACGGCAGCGGATTGCCGGCTCCATCAGCATACGGCAAGGAGGCTCTCCAGAGCCATTGAAGGGCAGCGGCATAATTGCCAGTCGCCTTGAGGCGACGCTTCGTTTCAGGAGGAAGCGCAGAGGCCGCTATTGTGAGCTTGTTAATTGCTGGAAAATCACTGCCGATTTCACCCATCGTCGTGAGCAGGTGGGTGAAGAGACTATCGTAAGAATCGATGGTTTCATCCTCGAATGTATCACCATATGACCGACCAGAGGGTGTGGTCTGCAGCGTATTCTGGAAGAAGCTATCACGCTCTACCGCCGAGCTGTCACTTAATTGTGACATTGGAACTGAGTGTCCGCCATCGGTGTGCGAGCGGCTATTAAAGGTAATGCCTCGATTTGCAAGGCAGGCCATACCGTATTTTGAGAGGTTTTTTTGGTCGGGTAGCAGCGGCATGGCACTGGTTCCGGTGAACACTAAGGCTTGCGATGAAAGCCGAGTGGGCTGCGAATTTGCACGCCACAACGGAGAAAATGGTGGCGCGTTCTCGGAGTTTTGTATGGACACAACATCGTCAAACGATCCGGCCGTGTTGTTATCATTCGTGCCGGTCATCGCTCCAAATGGTCGATTGTCTGAAGGATTGCTTTTCGGATTAAGATATACGAAGAGCCGCTCGCTCTCGGGTAGGATCTGAATCAGTGGATCAAGTGGCGCATTGGCATTTGGTGCGCCCCAATCAACCGCGCTAAGCGATAGCTCCTCTGTTGAGTAGTAGGGATTCTGTTGACTACCATCGGTAGTCGGCACGCGGACGGCCTTGATTGGCAGTGTTCCGCTGACCTCGGCGCCATTTATGAGGGTTGCTGTCAGGCGAATCAAGAAATTCCCCGGCTCCGATAGCGAGCACGATTCGGTCATGTCGTTGATTCCCTCGCTTGTGCAGGTGCCATTAGGAATTGTAGCGGTCACCTTTGTCGCGGCCAGCTGGGATTTAAAAGTTGCGCGCACCGGTACGTTAATGGTGGCACCAGCAGGATCTAATAGAAACGTAGCGCCATTCGTCGGGCGTGTAAAAGAAAATGAGCCCTCGCCCGGCAGGGTCGCAAACACATCGATTGTTATCGGGTCAGACTGCACGGTGGCGCCTTTGCTGTTAAATGCTTCAGCATGGATCGTAAATGTGCCAGGAGTAACCTGAGTCCAGGCACATTTATATGGAGGGCGATAGACTGCGCACAGAACCTGCTTTTCATGAATAAATCGAACGCTGGTAATAGCGTTATCGGGATCCGCAGCTACGGCAACAAAAGATACCGGGTTCGTAGACGAAAAGAGTGCACCGTCAGCAGGTGAAGTGATTCGAATGTTGGATGCAGGGGATAGTGCCGCAGCAGTAGGGGTGTCGGCTTGCTGAGGAATTTTGTTCTTCGGGCTAGAGGCTTTGTTAACAGGCGGCGCCTCCTTGCGTTCGAAAACCGCCCAAACCCGACCCGCTGACTCAGGTTGAATTGCAATCCAATAAATAAATAAAAGAATCGCTAGAAGAGCAAAAATGACAGCCAGAGCGTTGCGAAGCTCTTTTCCGAAGCGCTGGCTGCTGAATGCTTCCTCGCGCCCTCGTCTTCCAAAGCTCTCTCGAGTTGCATCGACAATACTGCGCTCCCATTCAGGGGTCGACTGGGCCAGATTTCTTGCAGTATCAACCGCAAGACACTCAGCACAGAGCGCCTTGCCTCGGACGGCTTCTTTGTCGCATTTAAGGCACTGCATGAGGAGGTGTGTATAAAATTGCTAGCCGCTAGATCGTTTCTGCCTGCAGGATACAGCTAGCTCGTGTATGCCGCAATTAGTTGAACTACAGCCCCCTCTTAATCAGGCTATCCCGCAGCCGTTGAGCGACCGTAAATTTATAGGGGTGCGGCACCTCACTGTTTATCAGGATTGCAAATCGCACACGACCTGAGCCTGGGGTCGAAAAATAACCCGCGAGTGAATTCACCCCCCGCAGGCTTCCAGTTTTTGCTTGAAAGTCATCGTGGGTATCGAGCAGTTCACGATACCGCATGAAGTGTCGTAAAAGCTGGGTCATTTGCCTTGCTGAAACGGCATTTTTACGCGAAAGGCCAGAGCCTTCTGCAATTGAAAATTCTCTCCAGCCGATCCGTGATTCTAAACACTCAGTGAGCGCCCGTTGGCCCTTGGCAACCGTAGCAGGGGCACCGAGGTGTTTAATCCCGAGCATTAAGAAAATCTGATTAGCGGTGAAATTTGTCGAGAACTTGAGCATGTCTGTTATAATTTGCGACAGCACCTGGGATGACCTGTGAGTGTAAAGGATTCGAGCCGAAGCGGGCACGCTGCCGATGGTCACCGCCATTTTTCCTTTTATGCCACGCTGCTTCAGAAACTCTGCGAGGAGCTCCCCACCATAGCGACTTCCGCTGCGCCAGTCTTGGCCAAGATTGATGCGTTCAGTTGCTCCCCTCTTTAGCTTTCTGCCCGCAAACTCAGCAAGCGGCGTAAGAGGGGTCTGAGGTTCGGCCGTTACGATAGTGCCATCTTTGCGGCGGGTGACGTTTGCTGTGCTGAAATTGCCCACAAATGCGGCGTTTTTTGAGTCGTAGGGATTGGATGAGTTTGACATCCCATCTAAAACAAGATCGTCAGCAAACAGGGATCCGTCAACGGTAATGCGGTCGATCTGCTTCACAAGAGGCGCAATGGCTGAAGCAATTCGGCGTAGCTCTTCAGACACAAGTGTGGGATCGCCTGATCCTTTTACAAACAGGTGCGATGAGCCATCCAGAAAAAACGGGGTAGAGAAGTAAAAATCTGTGCCTAGCTCCTCAAGAGCGCAGAAGGCCGTAGCGATCTTGAGCGTCGAGGCTGGCACAAAAAGCTCCTCATCGCGATGGGACAGCAGCACTCGTCCGTCGTCGGTCTCAATGCGCGCGGAGCCGTTTTTAAGCAGTTCGCCTAGAGCCAAGTCTTCGGCCTGAGCAGCCCAAGCTGCAAGGCCGAGTGCCATACTAATTGCAGTAGGGATGTAAAAGCGTGGGATCATCGCACAGCCATTTTCGTAATTCTTTGACGGTATGACAGCAGGGGCAGATGGGCAAGATGGCTGCCTCTAGCAACAGCCAGCGATGGCGGGTGCTACGTCTCAGAAAAAGCCTAGCCAATCCCGGCGCAAAGCCTATGAGCGTGGGATAGCATGAGGGGCCTTGCTGGAGGGATTTAGGCTGGGCCCACAGAGGTACGTAGTAAGCAGGCATTGCAAGGGTTTCAAAAAACTACAGCAATACAATGTAGTAATAAAAAGTTCTGTTGAGTCTGCTTAGGAGGTTCCCAAGGCGAGGCATCTTGGTATGATATGGCGTAAAGTTTTTCAGGGGCTCTCGGGTTATGAAGGGAATTATCTTAGCTGGTGGATCAGGAACACGTCTTCATCCAGTGACGCTTGCGGTCAGCAAGCAGCTTCTTCCTATCTATGATAAGCCAATGATCTACTATCCACTGTCCACATTGCTTCTGGCAGGCATAAGAGAGATTTTGATTATCTCTACCCCACAAGACCAGGAGGCATTTCAGAGGCTGCTTGGGGACGGCTCGCAGTGGGGCGTCTCATTTTGCTATGCCCAGCAGCCCTCGCCAGATGGGCTGGCGCAGGCTTTTATTATAGGGAAAGATTTTATCGGCTCTGACTCTGTAGCTCTCGCGCTCGGAGATAACATTTTTTACGGACATGGTTTTGCTGACCTTCTGCGCATAGCGGCGCAGCGCACAAAGGGCGCAACTGTATTTGGATATAGAGTAAGTGACCCCGAGCGTTACGGTGTGGTTGAGTTTGATGCCGAGGGTCGTGCAATTAACCTCGAAGAGAAGCCCAAGATGCCGCGCTCTTCTTACGCCGTCACCGGGATCTATTTTTACGATAACAGTGTAGTTGATATTGCTCACAGTCTTAAGCCCTCAGGGCGTGGAGAGCTTGAGATTACCGATGTAAATAAAGCTTACTTAGTGCGTAAAGACCTACACGTTGAGCTTCTCGGTCGTGGTATGGCGTGGTTAGACACGGGCACTCATGAATCGTTGCTGCATGCATGTAATTTTATCCAGACCTTGCAAGAGCGTCAGGGTCTGATGGTGGCGTGTCTTGAAGAGATAGCCTACGTCATGAACTTTATTGATGCAGAACAGCTTGAGCGGCTTGCGGCGCGTAACCAGAAAAACGCTTATGGGCAGTATCTGTTGCGGCTGCTGCGTGAAAGGCCTGAGCTGTAGACTCTCTTGTTGCGTTGCAGATGGGGACTGTTTGCATAATCTATGCAGGGCAAAGAGTTAGGCAGCAGCAAAACATAGTCCGAACCAGTCGTTTTGGTAACGAACAAATATGTGGATCTTCGACGACACTACTTGGTTGATATAGGCGGCGCGCGTTTTGAGTAGGCTGCATTAACAACCAGGTGACCAGCGCAGGCAAGAGCGTATTTGATAGCGCATTCTTAATTAGCGACCACTAGAGCTTTCGCTGCGCCAAATATTTTTTCTGGGAGGCCTGGTGGGCATGATGCCCGGCATATGTCCGGCTCCTCTTTCTTTGTAGGCTCGAGGCAATATGCCTTTGCGCGCTTCGACTTTGTTAGCTGATTGCGCACCTGTTAATTTCGTTAACCGAGAAATACTAAGAGTAGCGATCGAGAGAGAAGGGTGGGATATGTCAAAGAACTCCGGAAGAACAAAGGGTATGGGAAAGGCTGACCGAGCTACAAAGAAGCGCGGAAAGTCTCGCAGTAAGATAGAGTCAAGTAAACACACCCACAGGCAGCGCAATACGTAGTATTCCCGCTAGAAACCGACTCGCACTAGACCCGCTGATTCGACTGGGTGTCATGCGTAGCCCGTTTTGCGTTGACACCGGCGCTGGTCTTTGAAACCATCTCGTTGCTTCAGATGTATATTGGCGACGAGACGTGAATCACTCTTTCGGACAGACAACTTTTCATAAAATCATAGCCCCATTTCTAGAGGCAACCTTTAAGCAGCCCGATGATGGCGGGCACAGCCTTGTTTTTCTGCAAGAGCTAGGAATTAACGAGATATTCGAGGGCAGAGAGCCAAGCGCTGAGGTTGTTGCTCAAGAGGCTTTTCAGCAGCTAACATGCGCACCGCCGCTTGGCCGACAGTCTGCACAAGATAGCTTGACTCGCTTGGTTACCTCCCCCAAACACATAGAACAAGATGCAGCAAAGATAATCGAGGCGTTGATTGCGTCGTGGCGCGCAGATCTCTGCGAGGCGCTGCGGCAGCACTTTCCTCTCGCTCAAATGAGTGAGAGCGGTAAGTGCTTAACTATTAGGTTATCAAGGGACATGCCCCGAAATATTGACGGGATTGTAAGTGCACTGCGCGAAGCCGAATATGAGCGGGCGGATTGGACCTTGCGGCTTATTGCAGCCCGCTCTTGCAGCTATCGACGAGACCTTGCCCAAGCCAAAAATCAGTTGCGAAAAATCTACGGCGAGCGGTTAGGTACCTCTATAAAGATCATCGATTCAACAGGCGAAGACGTTCGGGAATTTGAGTTAAAGCGCATCTCGTTAGCTCCTGAAAGAAGGTTTCTTTCAGAGTTAGAGGCTCGGACAGCAGCGCAGCAAGCTGCGTTGCAAGAGCTACGTCTGCCGCCAGGTATATCAGATTTTGTAGGAACACAGCTTTTAAATTCAGCTTTGCATGAAGATGCAATTGGTGAGCTCAAGCAGCTGCAAGTGCCCGAGGCAAGTTTACAGCTTTCACCGCGAGCGCTTCAGGATGGTACGCCTGCGGAGTATGTTGAAATCGCAAAGAAGCAGGCAGCAGAGTTGATGCAACGTGGAGCAGCTGAGGCAAGGGTTTTTTTGGAACGTGCAAGTTTTCGGCCGCAGCGGTGTGTTTCGCTCGCTGCTGCCCCTCAGGACGAATTGACCATGGAGCTTCAAGTTGCGCAGATTGCCGGGGATGTTCGCAGTGAGCTCGTGCGAATCGTTAGAGATTCGCGGATAGCAGATAGGTTAGCTAGCAGGCTGTTGTGTGAGCTGAATGCACACATACTAGAAAGTACTGATCCGTTCGCTTATCCATGGTTGTCCAGCTACAACATTGAGGGTGCTGATGCCAAAGACGGGCAAGGCCGGATAATTATTTTGGCGGTCTGTCCGCTGCTGCGGGAGAGGCCATGGTATTCAAGCGAAAGTGACGATAGTTACTATCAGCCCTTGGCAACTTTGAAGAGTGAAGTTGCGATACTAGCTGATCGTCCGGACCGGAGTTTTCTAGACGATGGAAGCGTTTTGATGAGGTGGTTGGGGTCTTTTAACCGCTTTCTCAAACACGAGCCGACAGATGATCGCTTAACTGAAGAAGAAGAGATAGCGAACAATCAAGCGGGTGGAGTTGCGTGCTTTGATGGCACGAAGGGGTCATCCTGGCGATACTACGGCTTAACTCATGAAAAAGCAGAAGAGGCTTTTAATTCGCCGCTAAACGGCCCGACAGATTGCGCTACGGATTATCAATGCTCATTCTTTGATCTGTTATCAGAGCGCTATAGCGCAGTATGGCAGCTTCTGCCCGCAGATAACTTTTATAGTGCAACAATAGCTCCTATTGAACAGCATCCTCCGCTTACAGCCGCAATACAGACCTTTCAAATACTCGAGCGGCACTATGGGTCGCTACAACTGTTATCGGAAGACCAGCAGGGTCGGCTGAAGAAATGGCTTGAGTGCTATCAGCAGTGGGCAGATGCCAGCACTATAGAGCTGTTGCTGGCACTTCCATCGTGGCGATTGGCGGCAGACCTCTGTCTACAAGATCGAGCGATTCTGATGGCAGAGGAAGACGTTAATGGTGAGGGCGATGAAGAAGACTATGGGTGGAGCATAGATACCGCTCGCAGTAATGAGAAGCTTTTTGGTCGTGACTTTAGCAACGAACAGCACCATATTTTGCAGAGTGCCCTTGAGCCAGAAGCAGTACAATCTGTAAATCAGCTGCTCTCTACTGGACACATCTACTTTGATAGGCTCTCAGCAGAGTGCATCGTTTGTCTTAATGAGCGGTCACATGCACAGATTAAGGAAGCCATTATTAGTTTGGTTGAAGATGCGCTTGCTCTGAAGACAAAACGTATCCCGCAGGATTGGTTTGACTTGCGAGAGCAAAATGCAAAGTCGTCTGCGCTTGCGCTGCGCTCAAGCGCAGGGCGGATGTGGGCGGTGATTTTGGAGAGATCGGCTCCCCGAGAGTAAAGAGATATTACCAAGAGAGTGAGAGGCTTTGAGCAATGAAGAGTTGCGCAATAAAGATAAGCAGCAGCACGAATTGAAAGCCCGCTTTCCTGGTTTTGTTCTTAAAGACATACATTCCAAGAAGGGTCCCAGGAGATCCGCCAAGGAGAGCGATCACGTACGAGATGGTCTCTGGAAGGCGCAGGGAGTCAGAGCGAGCTAGAGATTTATCGAGTCCAATCGTGATGACCGCAGCAGCGTTTATGCCGATAAAGAACGAAAGTAGTAAGGGCACCTGAAATTGAAAAACGCAGATAGCTAATGCCGTGCCCATGATCAGCGCGCTAAGGAGTGAAAAGAAGAGGTAGGGTCGCTGGTTATACATGCCTAGCTACTTTTATTACTGCTGAAGGCGAAATGATACTGGCACTAATAAAGCGAGATTGTCACGTCGCAGGTCGGCAGGAAATGGCGGAAATGGTGACGCTCGTTCCACCATATCTTTTAATTCTTCATCAAGTATGGGAGAGGCGGTTGACTCAACGATCTCGAAGTCGGTGACATCTCCGGACGCGTCGATCTTAATGCGTATTGTCCCGTCTCCTGTGGTCTGCCGACGCAGCGCTCTTTCGGGATATCGTTTGGCGCGAGCAAGCATGGTTGCGACCATATCCTGGTAGCTGATGCGTGCCGGCTCGGCAGTTGGGTTATTATTGCTGCCATTTATAGTAGCACCGATGGAGCTTGCCGCGGAAGGCGCTGATGCTTGCTGCGGCTGCTGCGTTGAGGTGTCAGCGGATGGAGCAGTTTTTATCTTTTTCTTTTCAGAGGTGAGGGGTTTCTTTGTTTCTGGCGCTGCGTTAGCGGCGTCGCTCGGCAGAGACAAGGGTTTTGACTGCTTAATCGTTTTGGGTTCTTCGAGGGGCTTGTTCTCCTGCTGTGGCCTTCCTGTGGGAGGAACTGTATCAAGCGCGGATAGGGGAACGAGAGATACGTCAAAGGTCTGAACAGCCACCTGAGTTACGGGTGTTGATGGCCATAGCGTTACAACTATTGCGGCGGCTACAAGTGCAAAGTGCAGCAGGGCCGATGCTACAAGTGCTTGTCGAGTCACAACAGACGACGAAGAGCCGCAGGGCGCTCTTCCTGGCACTGGAAATCTCACCGGGTGAGCTGAAGATGCTTCTGGCATCTCTATTGAGACCATCACAGCACTAGACATTTGTTACATCCGTTTGGTGCTCAATAGACCACAAAGTCTGGATTCAGGCTTCTGTAGGGCTTTGTTTTTCATTTGTCTGCTTGACATGCCTAACACGCTAAATATATATCACGTTGCGCTAGGGCATATAAAGCCCAGCCTGGTAAGTTTAATAACTATTTGTATTTATGAGACTAAATACCTTTTTTGCTGTTTTAGTACGGTGTTGTTTTACCCTCTGTGGCCTCGCCGCGGCCGCCTCTTTGCTAGAGGCGCAAGAGGTGCAACCGTCCAGAATAAGAGCTCAGGAGCGTCAGGATACCGAAAAAGACGGCTCTAACCAACCTTCTGACAGTAGCCCCGGTGCTAACAAAAGTAGCTCCGCTACTCAGAGTGCTCCCGGTACTCGGGGAGAGAAGCTTCTTGAGCGCATTACAGTCGTAGGCGCAGGTAAGAATATTCAAGACCTCCCGGGCTCGGCAGCCATTATCCAGGGTGAGGCCCTTGAGGAGGCCAAGACGGGCGTGGCCGACGTTACGCGCGCTCTGCGAGTCGTGCCTGGGCTCAACGTGGTTGAAGAGGATGGATACGGCCTTCGGCCCAACATAGGTATGCGCGGAACCTCCTCTGAGCGCAGCGCCTCGGTTACCTTGATGGAGGATGGTGTCTTGATTGCTCCAGCACCATACGCGGCTCCAGCAGCATACTTCTTTCCTACCTTTGGGCGGATGTCGGGCATGGAAGTTACTAAGGGCGTTGGGCAGATAAAATATGGGCCTCGAACCACGGGAGGAGCGCTCAATCTGCTCTCAACTGAGATACCAGACCAGTTAAAGATTAAGGGGGACTTTTCAGCTGGTGGTAATAACACTCGCCGAGCACACCTGTATCTCGGCGAATCCCATGAAAACTTCGGCTACCTTCTTGAAACTTTTCAACTGGCAACTACTGGCTTCAAGGATCTTGATGGGGGTGGGGACACAGGATTTGACCTTCAGGATTATGTTGGCAAAGTTCGATTCAATACTGACGCCAACGCGGATGTGTACCAGCAGCTGCAGTTGAAAGTTGGTTACTATGAACAGGATGCCAACGAGACCTACCTCGGACTAACTCAAGATGACTTCGCTAAGACACCAATGCGACGCTACGCTGCTTCACAGAATGATAAGGTGAATATCACCCAGCAGCAGTATTCTGCCCAGCACTACGTGGAGCTTGGTGATAATGCTGACGTAACCACCACCGCGTATTACAACGACACGGGTCGTCGGTGGAACAAGCTTGATTCAGTGAATGGAAATTCCTTGGGTGCAGTGCTCGCGGCTCCGCAGCTCTATCAAGATGCGTATGCATTCTTGACTGGCGAGCAAAGCAGCTTTGCAGATGCGCTTTCTATGCGCGATGCAGATCGAGACTACTACGGTCGCGGACTTCAATCAGTCGCTGTGGCGCGAGCGCAGATCCTAGGCGCTGAAAATAGATTTGAACTGGGCGTGCGCTTTCATCAAGATGAAGAAGACCGTAAGCAGGTTGATAACGGCTATCAGATGACAAACGGGCGCATGGTGCAAACCTCGCAAGGCAGCCCGCTGAGTCAAGCAAATCGCATTTCATCGGCAGAGGCCGTGGCGCTCTATCTTCAGGATACCATATCAATTGGTAAGTTTCGTCTGATGCCCGGCGTTCGTTACGAGAATATTAGTCTTCGAAGCAGAGATTATGGCAAGACTGATCCCTCGCGTTCAGGTTTGAATCTGAAGGAAAATGAGAGCGAGCTAAATGTATTTGTTCCAGGAGCAGGGCTTGAATATTCATGGACGCAACAACTCGCTTCATTTGTCGGTGTGCATAAAGGCTTTTCGCCCCCCGGCCCGTCAGACAAGCAAGGAGTCAAAGAAGAGGAGAGTATCGCCTATGAGACAGGCGTAAACTTTAAGCGTGATTCCCTTCTTTCGCAGGTTGCGCTTTTCTTCAGCGATTATGAAAACATGTTGGGGCAGGATTCACTCGCAAGTGGTGGCGCAGGAACAGGCGACCAATTTAATCTGGGGTCAGCCTTTACCTACGGCGTTGAGTCAAGTGTTCAGTACAATCTCGGCGAGCAAGTTGAAACTGCTTGGGGTATCCCGGTGTATGCAACCTACACGTATACAGATGCAGAGTTTCGGTCAACGTTCCTAAGCGATCAATACGGCCAGGTAGAGAGCGGAGATCCGATTCCGTATATTCCAGCGCACCAGTTTGCTATCGGCGCTGGCGTTGAACACGAACGTTACGGAAAATATCTTTTGCGGTCTTACTTCGTTGACTCTATGCCCACACAGCCTGATTCACGAGGCAATGCGCCCGAGACAGACGCATACTTCGTAGTAGATGCCCACCTTGAGAGCCCAGAGATTGCAAAGGGCGTGCGGTTGTTTAGTGACATTACTAATCTCTTTAACAACGAATATATCGTTGCGCAGCGACCCGCGGGTGCTCGACCCGGTATGCCTTTTACTGCGTTTGGAGGGATTAAGATCGATCTTTAAACCTTAGGCAGCTCCGGTTTCTGAACGGTCGGCGCCCACGGAGCGACTCGTGGCAGCAATAAATACCCCGGAATAGCAGCTAGTGTGCAGAATACAAAAAACCAGCTCCAGCCTAATGACGCTGCGATGTACCCAGTGGGCGTAGCGAGAACTGCTCGTGGAATCCCCATAAGGCTCGACAGTAGAGCGTACTGAGTTGCCGAGAAACGCGCGTTGCAGAGCATCCCCATAAAAGTCGCATAAGCAGCCGTGCCCATACCGAAAGAAAGATTCTCGAATGCAACAATGGCAGCCAGGGTAATCTCGCTGCCAGGTGCATACGGTAGGGCCGCAAACGCAAGAACTCCTAAAGCTTGCAATACGCCGAAGAGCCACAGTGACTTATTAACTCCCAGGCGCACAATGATGCCGCCTCCGATGAATCCGCCTAGAATCATTGAGATAAGGCCGAAGGTTTTGACAATCGCTGCGTACTGGGTTTTCGTGAAGCCCATCTCTAAGATAAATGGTGTAGTCATTGCACCGGCAAGGTTGTCGCCTAATTTATAGAGAAGGATAAATGCGAGGATCTCCAGTGCACGATGGCGTAGAAAATAGTCCTTCAATGGGCCAATGACAGCTTCCTGGAGTGAAGCAGGAGGTCGCTCGCCAGTTTGAGGCTCTTTTGACAGAATCGTGCACGCCACACCCACAAGCATGGTGAGCCCAAGGATGCCGTATACACTGCTCCATGGCAGGGCATCTGCTAACGAAAGCGCAAAGGCGCCCGAGAAAAGCATTCCGCCTCGATAGCCTGCGATAAATGTCGAATTAGCGAAGCCGAACTCGGGGCCGGCAAATGTATCGCGTCGGTGGGCATCAACAACGATATCTTGGCTCGCGCTGAGAAAAGCGACTAGTACCGCTACTAATCCAACACCCCACGGATGGTTAGAGGGATCTATCTGTCCAAGCACTACGAGAGCAACGCCCAAGAGCAGCTGAGAAATCGCCATCCACCCTCGACGTCGCCCAAGCAGCGGAAGCGCAAAGCGGTCCATGAGCGGAGACCAGAGAAACTTTACGGTATATGGAAGCCCAACCAGTGAGTATAGCCCGATCTGTTTAATATCTACTGCCGAGTCTTTAAGAAGTGCCTGTAACGTTCCTAGTGTAGCCGCCAGGGGGAGGCCCGAGGTAAAACCTAGAAACAGCGTAAGCAGCATATCACGCGTAAATATCCTCTTGAGCATCGCTGTCCTACTCTCGCAGCCGCGCAATCTCGAGCCGCGCTAGCTCGTCACAGCGCTCATTTTCAGGATGTCCGGCATGACCTTTAAGCCAATGCCATTCTATGGAATGCCGCATCACGAGGGCATCCAGTTCAACCCACTGCTCTTGGTTTTTAACAGGCTTCCTATCCGCAGTTTTCCAGCCGTTCTTCTTCCAGTTGTGAATCCATTGCGTGATGCCCTGGCGAAGATACTGTGAGTCGGTCCACAGATCGATCGTGCAAGGTTCCTTTAGCGCCTTAAGCGCCTCTATCGCCGCTTGGAGCTCCATCTTGTTGTTAGTAGTCTCATTTTCACCACCGGACAGCTCTTTTTCTTTGCCATTAAAGCGAAGAATTGCTCCCCAACCACCAGGGCCAGGATTTCCAGAGCAGGCGCCATCGGTAAATATCTCTATTTTTTTGCTCGGCTTATTATCAACATCAGACATGTCGCTAAGTGTAGCGGGCTAAGACCAAATCGGGGAAGGGTAAACCGCGCGGAGTTTAGATGTGACAGTAGAGATTTAGTTCCTTATAGCCCCGGATTCCTTCCGTGAGAGCCACTATCTTTAAGTTCGCTGTTGACGCTTTTGGTTTGCTGGGTCGATCATGACGGCACTATGAAAGTGAGCACTGCTGCTGCAATAGTTGTTGTTTTGTGTGGCCTGATCGTTCGAAGCGAAGCGCTGTTCTCTTATTTCTACAATCCTGACGAGTTAATGCACCTTTCGATCTCTCAGGGCGGCTCGCTCATCGAGGTGCTTGAACGGTCTCGAGAAGAAGTACACCCACCACTTGAACAGGTCCTTAAGTGGTGTGTTTTGGAGATCACAGACGACATCGATGTTCTGCGCCTAATCTACTGTTTAGTCGGAATGCTCGGTGTTTTTGGTCTAGCGAGCGCGGCGTATGCGGCTGGAGGTATTAGTGCCGGACTCGCCTGCTTAGCTCTTGCGGGTTTGATGCCAGCCTCGGTCTACTCTTCGGTGTTAATCCGAGGCTACGGCCTTTTTCTGCTGACCTCTTCGCTAGCGATAGGTGCGTTTATTCGGCTCTTGCAAGCCACGCCAGGGCGAGTGACTAGACGCTTTTGCTCGCTCGGTGTCTGGCTGATGCTAGCCTGTGCGACAAATTTTTCTGGCTTCTTGCTGGCTGGCGCTATCTTCTTTGCTCTCCTGTGTTCGCTGTTAAGACAGCAAAAATTCAGAGTTATCGGACTCATCCTGATTCTTGCGGTTGTGATTGCTGCAGAGGGGCTCGGGTTTCTTTGGTGGTACTTCTCTTCGGGCACCGGTGCATTAGAGTGGCGCAGCCTTGCCAGCAGTCACTACTTCGTGAATTGTGCGCGCTTTGCCGAGTATCCCTTTTGGGTCTTGCGACTTCTGACGATCTTCTCGCCCGTGCCCGCCACTCGCAGCATAATCGAGCTGTCGTGCATCGCGGGAGCTGTTGTTGCGCTGCTCTATTTATATGCCCTGACGGTGTGCGCGCGGCGTCATCTGGAAGTTGCTTTGTTTGTGGTTAGTGAGTGGGTAATAGCCCTTATTGCGAATTTTTCTGGTATGTATCCACTCGTAGGTCCACGGCATTCAATCTATTTGCTTCCTGCGATCTTGATGCCGCTAGCGCTTCTGATTGGCGCGCACATGTCTAAGCGACTTTTACAGCTTGCTGGGCTGGTAGCTTTACTAGCCGCAGTGATGATGAGGGGCAGCTACTTTGAGCAAGCAAATGATTTTCCACTGACCAAGGTTAACTATGAAGCCGCACGCAGGTACATAGAAAAAGAGCTGTCGCCCAGCGACCTTATTTTGACTGACCGATTGGGGCTTTTGTACGTGCTTTACGAAAACGACAAGCTCAAGACATTCTATCACAGAGACCAGACGGTTTCAGTAGGTTCCGTTTGGGGGCGCTCGGTTTATGCCGCAACGCCCGGTCGAATGTGGCAGTTTGGTAAAGCAGACCTGATCTCGCTGCTAACACTAGCGAGAGAGAGCGAGGCGGCAAGCAATCAAGTAGCCTGGCTTGTATCTTTAGGCTTTAAAGACAACCTGGTTGAACGGATTCGGGTCTGCGCGGCAACGGCTATGATGAATATGCGTGGAATGCAGCTGCCTGGGGTCTCGATAACAGGCCTGGCGGTTAAAGACCTTGAAAAGCTCGCCGACCCGCAAGGAGAGTGTCTACTCAGCTATAAAGAGGATTTCTGCGGCGCAGCTATTTATGGCGAATAGCGAAATGCTCAATGAAAAAGAGCGTTATGCTGCCCCACATTGTAAGGAGAATCGCTAAACGTGTCCCCCACAGCAGAGAAGACGAACTGAGGGCTCAACTTCTCTGCCCTGGGCGGGTCTTGCTCATGAGGGTTATAGAGGGCGCCTGTTAGCCGACAGGACCGTCTTTCGAATTCGAATCGTCTTCGGTGTGGCCTCGATGAGCTCGTCGTCTCTAATGAACTCAATCGCACGCTCGAGGGTCATCGGCATTACTGGCGAGAGGATGATGTTCTCATCCTTTCCTGCTGCGCGGATGTTTGTGAGCTTCTTCTCGCGAACGATATTGACGTTTAAGTCGTTATCTCGATTGTGCTCGCCAACTACCATGCCCTCATAGACCGTGTCTCCAGGTTCTACGAACATCGTTCCACGCGGCTGCAACCCGAAGATCGCGTAAGCAGTTGCGTCGCCCTGCCGGTCAGCCACTAGAGAACCGTTCATTCGCGGAGTGAAGTCTCCTTTGAATGGCTCATACCCCTTAAGGTATGAGTTCATCAATCCCGTGCCGCGTGTATCAGTCAGAAACTCATTTCGATAACCGATCAGTCCACGTGACGGAATTTCAAATTCAAGGCGAACTCGGCCAGAGCCGTGGTTTACCATGTTGACCATCTTGCCACGACGAATTGAGAGCTTTTCAGAGATAACGCCGATAAACTGCTCGTCACAGTCTACTACTACGTGCTCGATAGGCTCGCACTTCTCGCCGTTAACTTCTTTGTAAATAATCTGAGGACGACCAATAGTTACCTCGAAACCCTCACGTCGCATGGTCTCTACGAGGATAGCCATCTGAAACTCGCCGCGGCCACGAACTATTACGCTTTCGTCTTCTTTAGAGTCTTCAATCTTGAGGGCTACGTTAAACAGCGCTTCCTTGTAGAGCCTTTCTTTGATCTTCTGAGGCTGCACTAGCTTTCCATCCCGACCAACAAAGGGGGATGTGCACGCTGTAAATTTCATCGAGATAGTCGGATCGTCGACTGTAATGCGAGGAAGCGCCTCTGGGTTCTCAAGGGTGCAGATAGTGTCGCCTATGGAGACGTCCTCTACTCCCGATAGGATAATAATCTCGCCTGGCTCTGCGACATCGACTTCTTGAAACGAGATACCCTGATATACCTGCAGCTTGCTAACACGCAGCGGTTCAACTTTGCCGCCGTCCCCGATCCGGGCAAGGCGTTCGTTCTTCTTTGCCGAGCCGTTAAATACGCGACCAATCGCTAGGCGGCCAAGGTAATCAGAGTATGACAAATTCGTAACGAGCATCTGAAACGGCTTGGCCGGATCGTAAGAAGGCCCCGGAATGTGCTCAACAATCGTCTCAAAGAGTGGCGCCAAGTTTGTGCCCTTCTCTTCGAGGGTCTTTTGGGCAATTCCATCTCTTCCAATCGCATAGAGCAGCGGAAAGTCGAGCTGGTCCTCTGTGGCGTCAAGGTCAATAAAGAGGTCGTAAACTTCGTTCAGCACCTCCTGAGGGCGAGCGTCGTGTCTATCAATCTTGTTAATTACAACGATGATTGAGCGACGCGCTTCGAGCGCCTTGCGCAATACAAACCGAGTTTGGGGAAGCGGGCCTTCTGACGCATCAACGAGTAGTACCACCCCGTCAACCATCATCAGGGCGCGCTCTACCTCTCCACCAAAGTCCGCGTGGCCTGGCGTGTCAAGGATATTGACCTTAACGTCGCCCCACAAAACTGAGCAGTTCTTTGCGGCAATGGTAATTCCACGCTCACGCTCAAGGTCCATGCTGTCCATAACACGGTCAGCAACCGCTTGATTCTCGCGGAAGAGTCCGCTCTGACGGAATAGGTGATCAACTAGGGTGGTTTTTCCGTGGTCAACGTGCGCGATGATAGCGATGTTGCGGACTTTTGTGTTTATTTGTTTGTTTTTTTGAGTCATGACCTGCGCATGGTAGCCTAGCCAGGGCAATTGCTCAACGTGCTGGGGCCTTATTTTGGCGCGAAACGAAGCGATTGACACGGCAAGGGCCGCGCTTAACGCCGAGTCTGCCGTTTTAGGCCCGCGTCAGCGTGTGATCAGAAGGAACCAGGTTTCTGCATTTCATGACTTATCGCGGCGACTTATAAGGTATTTGGCAGCATGGCACCCCCAACAGTGGCACACACAACAAAGCTCACACGGTACATTTTTATAGGGATGCTGCTCGGCGTTGCCTTTGGGATGCTCCTGGGCAACCAGGCTGCTCCTCTAGGGGCAGCCGGCAAATATTTTATCCAGCTTATTAAGGTGCTGGCTATCCCGTTAGTGTTTTTTAGCATCCTTGACGCCGTAGTCTCTACCTCAATCTCACGACATAAGACGCTGCGATGGCTCGGGGTAATCTTGCTTAACTCGGGCGTAGCGTTGGGGTTGGGACTGCTGCTCTCTAATTTATTTGCGCCTGGTCAGGGCTTTCAGCTTGGCATTGCTCAGGTTGCGAAACCGCAGGAGGTTTCAGCCGCACAAATCAATCTGCCCCAAGTTCTCGCAAGCTTGGTTCCAGCGAGTATTATTCAACCGTTTGCCGAAAATAACATCTTAACAGTTGTCCTGCTCGCGCTCTTAGTTGGCGCGGCTACGAGGTCCTATCTTCATTCAGGCCAGGCTGAGGTCTCTTTTCAGCAGACCGAGAGAGCCATCAGAGCATCAGCTGCAATTGTAACTGTGTTGCTGCTTTGGCTGGTTAAGCTCGCGCCGCTTGCGGTGTTCTGCGTGACCGCAAAAACAGTTGGTGAGAGTGGGCTTGCGCCGTTTAAGGGGCTCGCCGTGTATGTTGGTCTGGGAGTCTTTGGGATGTTGCTGCAGATCTGCCTGGTATACTCGGCCTGGATATCCCTCGTCGCCCGAATTCCGATCAGAGCTTTTATAAAAGCCGCACACACTCCTGTTCTGCATGCTTTTGGCACAAACTCTAGTTTGGCAACGCTGCCGCTCACACTTCAGGCGCTTGACGCTCTCAAAGTTCATAAAAGCTCCTCGCGGTTGGCAGCCTGCATTGGCACTAACTTCAATAACGACGGCATCCTGCTGTATGAAGCGATGGCTGTGCTGTTTGTCGCTCAAGCGGCGGGTCTCGAACTCTCCCTGAGCGAGCAGCTTCTCGCGGCGTTTATAAGTTTGATAGCAGCCGTAGGAGTTGCCGGAGTGCCAGAGGCTGGAGTCGTGTCGCTATCCTTAGTGCTTGCTTCGGTGGGATTGCCACTTGAGTGCGTACCACTTCTGCTAACGGTTGATTGGATCGTCGCGCGTGTGCGCTCGGTAACTAACGTTCTGAGTGATATGACAGTCTCAATCGCTCTCGATGCCTTAACCGAGGCACGCCCGTCTCATAGACGTTAAAAGACAAAGTGCACATAGGCGGCAGATAATCGGGGGGGCGATTCCTTGCTACGACACTTCCCGCCGGTAAGCTTCCGCCGCTGTGCTGCTTTATAGGGAGCACTAGGGGCAGGGCCTAGCCGCGGAGCAGGATCAACGCTGGCAAAAAGTCAGAAGCCCAACTGTAAGGTCGGACGATCGGGTAGCTTTATGGAGGTCGCGGCACCGAATGTTTTTGCCGACTTGCCTTTTTGATTGCCCTGTCTAGCGCTGAAGCGAGAACACTATGCCCCACACAGCTGCCGATATACCTCTTCTAGATGCGCAACGAATGTATGATGCTGACCTAAGGAGCTTGATTGAAAGCACGATCGAAGTGAGTTTCTAAGCGATATCAATCGGCTGCGGTCGGTAGCCAGCTGCTGAGCTATTGAAATAAATTCATCAGGATTTTTTGCAGCTAGTTCGCTGACACCAACTCGCTCAAGGATGCTAAATGAGACCCTTGATACATGAGAGCTACCTCGTATTGTGACCACAGGCACGCCCATCAGTAACGCATCGCAGGTAGTTGTTGTTCCATTGTAGGGAAATGTATCAAGCGCGATATCTACTTCATTATAGAATTTCAAGTGGGCATCTTCACCAGGCAGGTATCCAAAGAAGGCTAAGCGAGCCGGGTCTAATCCATAACGGGCGAGAGATTCAGTTACATGGGTGCGCGTACTGGAATCGTCAAACCACGAAGATTTTAATGAAAGGCGGGCTGATGGAACTGCTTGCAGCACGGCAGCCCAGCTTGAAAGCGTTTGAGTGCTCAACTTGCGGGTATTGCTGGCGCTGCCGAAGGTGACATACCCGTTTCTTAGCAGTGGCGAAGCGCTCACGTGAGGCAATGGATGAAGCGACTCATAACAATTAAATCCGAGCTGTAGTCGGATAAGTTTTTCGGTGCAGTGCGCCTGAAGTTCATCGGGATCGGTCCACCTGTCAACAAAGCGGTAATCGATTGAACGCATTCCGGTAGTGGCAGGATATCCCAGCCAACTGCACACCACAGGCGCCGGCTTAACAGCAAGGGCAGAGAGCCGATTGTTTTCGGTGTGTCCATTTAGCTCAATTAAGATATCGAGCCGATCCGAACGTATACAATCGTTTAGCTGCTGGTCTGACATGTGCGCAACGAATGTAAGGTGCGGAAAACGGCTCTGACAAAAAGCGGTTGCTGCGTCGGGGCGACGCACGCTGGCATAGACGAATACTTCAACATCTGCCGAGTGATGAAGTAAAACTGGCAGAAGAAATTTTAATGACGCGTGTTCTCGCAGATCCGATGTGAGGTATCCAACCCGAAGCCGCCGCAGAGAGCCATTGGGTGAGACCAATGGCTCTCGGTCATCTGAAAAAGCTTGTGGTTTTGTAGCTGCTGGGCAGAAGCGAGCAGCCCATTCTTCGTGGCGGGCGCGAATGCTCAGTGGATCAATTCCATCGGGATACAGAAGCCCCATCAGCATGTTTGCAAAAATGAGTTGATTAGAGCTGCTATTCAGGGCTACTTCAAATTGCTTGAGCATGTCGTGGTGTCTGGCCGCGTCGAGGTATGCATTGGCTAGGTTGCTCATGCACACGGTAAGTGCCGGATTGAGCCTGAGTGCACGCTCGAAAGAATCGATGGCTTCTGACAATTTACCCTCGGCACGCTGGAGGCAGCCGATATTGTTGTAGGTCATAGCCTCATCCAGGTTGCTTTGAGTGATATAGAGTGCTGATTCCAACGCGCGGTTGTAAAGCATCCGAGCAGATTCGAAGTTGCGCCCCTCGAACTCAAGGAGGCCCAGCGCATTCAGAGCATTTGCATAGCTGGGGTCAATCCTTAAGGCCTCGGTCAGATCGTGGCGAGCCGAAGCGGTGTCTCCTAAGCACTTGAGAGAGATTGCTTTGTGAACAAGAAATTCAGCCGAGTGCGGGTTGAGACGGAGGCTCTCTTCGTATGCGGCGATTGCCTCGTGATGCCTATCTAATCCGGCAAGGCACCTGCCGATGTTGCCCCACGTAGGCCCAAAAGACGGAAAGCTGGCTAGGCATTTTTGATAGCTGGCCAACGCACTCTGTAAGTCGCCTGCCGCGTGTTGAGCTGCAGCTTCATTGAACAGCTCCTCAAATTCAGGCGTTATAACGGGAGCTTTTATCATGATACAGTTTGCGAGGATGACAAATGCCAAGAGGTATACCCTAGCTGGCTGCGTCGGATCTATACCGAAAGAGAAGGGGTCAAGCTAAGTAAAAACAGCACAAAAGCATTAGTGGCAGCCTTAGCGCTTCAATGCATCATCAGCAGGAATTGAGCGCATGCTCTTTGCTAGAAGCGATGTAATTGTTGGCAAGTAGTGCATCTGCTCAGCCAGAGAGTTCTCAAGCTCGATTGCGCACAGTGATGAGCAGCAGTGTGGAGGCAGAGCAGCCAGATACAAAAAGTCATCTGGACATGAAGCTATGTGAGCAGAGATGACAGGCGTGAGGTGGCCGTTGGCTTCGTGTCGAATTTGAACAGCGCTAATATGGTTCGCTCCAACAGCAAACGATTCCGCCAGAGAAACCGTAGCGCCAAAAGCCTCTGTGTTGACCGTATATGATTCTGCTAGGTGCGATAGGTCAACACACAACCCAGCAAATCCTTCGAGATCGTCCTCTGCTAATTGACGACGGGAAGAGCAATTCTCTATGAAAATCATCTCGCGAACTCTGTCGCTGAGGGGGTGTTCGAGCGAAAAATCCCACAGCGGATGGAGGTTAAAAGCTTCTGTTCCAAAGCTATCGCGCAGGAACCAGAACTCATCTTCGCGCATCGAGGCCACTGCATGCACAAATGGAATTGAGAATTGGTGTTCTTTGCGTGCTTTCAAAAGGGCGCTATAACAATCCTCGCGCTCTTGTGGGGATATTCCTGTTACGAATAGTGCTACCTCGCGCAGGCCGAGGGGTGATATTTCACTGATTTTACTGCGCCACGAGTTGCCGATCTTCGAGTGAGTTGTGATGGACGGCACTATACGTACATTCATATCCGGTAGTACGGACACTTATTGAATAGACTTTCGAAAAGAGGGCGCTTTTTTGGAAAGGCAGCTCTATTTTGCCTCTCGGGGTATGACGAGGCTCCTTAAAATGCCCGAACCCTTGGTATTTCGACCCATCAACCTCACTTTGGCTATGATCCGGGAGAGGGGGCCAGCTCTGTGAAATTTATGACAATCTCGGTTATCGGGGTTTGACGGCGACCCATAGGTTAAGGTTCAATGGCGGTCTATGTCAGACACAAATACTAATTCAAAAGTCATCTCTGTTAAAACCAAAGGCTTTATCTCTATTAATAGCCATCCAACCGGCTGTGCTCACACTGTTAGCGAGTGGGCAGAGCGGGCAGGAAGCCGTCCAGCTATTGCTGGATTAGGTAGTGAGCCCAAGGCGCTCATCCTCGGAGGCACAACAGGTTACGGTCTGGCGACCCGTGTTGTTTTAGCAGAAAATCTTGGCGCTTCGACGATCTCAGTCGGATTCGATGGGGCCCCGAGTGAGAGCCGGCCAGGAACGGCTGGTTGGTACAACACCTATGCATTTCACAGCCGTTATCAGGGGGCTCATAAACATTTCAGCATCAACGGTGATGCTTTCGCTCAGGAGATTCGCGAGCAGGTTGCTTCTGTTATTCGAGAAAAGTTCGGAAAGATCGGTATATTCGTTTACAGCATTGCAGCTCCACGCCGAAAAGACCCTGCTACTGGCAACACTTTTAATTCGGTGCTCAAGCCAACAGGCGCGCCGTACAGCGGGCTTACAGTTGAACTTGATGGTGGCAAGCTTTCGATGGCGAGCTTGCAGCCAGCAACAGAAGAAGAGGTTCAAAACACCACCAAGGTCATGGGCGGTGAGGATCTCATGCTATGGATCGAGTTCCTCAAGTCGCAAGGTCTGGTTGAAGAGAATCTGAAGGTAGTTGCCTATACGTATGAAGGTCCAGAGCTTAGCTGGCCGGTATACAAAGACGGAACAATCGGCAAGGCAAAGGATGATGTTAAGACTAAGATTGCAGCGATAAACTCAGATCTTGCCGCTGGGGGCGGACTTGCGCGTGTTGCCTACCTGCAGGCTACGGTGACTCAGGCAAGCTTAGCGATCCCAACTGTTCCTCTCTACGTTTCAGTTTACTCAAAAGTCATGAAAGAGCGGGGCTTGTTTGAGGATAACCTCGACCATGTGTTTCGAATGCTTGAGCTGTTAGGAAAAGAGAAACCAGCAGCGTCAGCGGATATATCTTTGCGAGCTGACGACCGTGAGCTTGAGCCCTCTGTTCAGGCAACTGTTAGTGAGCGCATGAAGAAGCTTGAGGCAGGCACAGTGCTCGACGCAGATTATTTCAAGGGTTTGCGCGGTGCCTTCTTGCAGCTCTTTGGCTTTGAGATTCCAGAGATCGATTACAGCGCTCCTGTTGACACGCTCTTTGGAAAAGCCTGGCCCCAGTAGTCAGTAGTCAGTAGTAGGTAGTGGGTGGTGGGTGGCTTACGCCACCCGTTTCTCATTTGAACAACCGCTGTTAGTTCTCGCTGGAAAATAGCGAGCTACTAGGGTGTCAGCTGCGTGCTCAGCACCTATCTTTAACTCATGAATAATCGGGCGCTGGCGCTCTTGCAGCTGCTGGCGAGAGTTCCAAGCCTCAGTGAGCTTCGCTGAGAGGGAATCTACGGTAAGTGTGGCCAGCTCAAGTCCGTAGTCTTCACAGTCGAGCAGTCTTAGGTAGCCCCGAACTTTTGGTGCGTATACGAGTCCGACGACTGGAATCTCAACCGACGAGGCTAGAACGATGGAGTGAAATCTCATTCCAACCAGCATTCCGCAGCGCCGTAAAACTGCCTGAATGTCATGGCTCAGGTAGGTTGTGTTGGTGAGCACCGTGCCGCCCATTAGAGCTGCCAATTCGCGACAGGTCGCTTCGTCCATTGGATGAGTGCAAACAATCAGCGGCTGAAAGAAGTCTGTAACGGCTGCTTGCGTTTTCTTTACGCTATCTGCAAGCAGGTGCAAGAAGCGCTTTGGATCTTGTAGCCGCTCTTCAGCTTTGAGCCAGGTGTCTAAATATGCGGTAGCATTGATTGCTAGCACTGGCTTCTCGGGATCGAGCCCAATCTCTTTCATGATAGATACAGCAACGGAGTCATCGGATACTGGATTGATGAATGCCGCGTCTCCGGTTAGCTCTACTGGCTGGGTCACGCCTATATCTTTTGTGAGTTTTTCGCTGTCCCGCTCGCGCATCATTACGAGGTCGCATCCATTTATTGTCCACTTCGCAAACAGTCTGCTAATCGCACTTTGAAAAGGACCGATGCCGGTGCTGTAACACACCATCTTGCATCCAAGCAGCCGCGCCAACGGCACCAGGAACACAAGGGTAATAAGGTAATTGAAAGCAGGATTAAAAAGCTTCTTACCAAAGATAATCCCGTCGCAGATGAGCGCACAGTCGCTCTTGGCCAGGCAGCGCAGCGTGGGTAGCCCAAGCAGGCGCAGGCTAAGCGTCCACGGCATCACGTTTACAGCCTTAACATTGTAGCGTTGGCCGTAGTGTTTCTTGACCCAATCAGGCTTGATAGTTGGAACGTAAAACTCAGCATCAGGCATCCGCTTTGACAGGCTCTCCATAATGCTGGACATAATTGCCATGTCGCCTAGGTTACGGCCTGAGTTGTTGCCCAAAAGAGTAATGCGGGGGTGAGTTCCTTTCATAAACGCCCTGTGAACGGATTGTTACCGCTTCATTTGTATGTCGGGATGGCTCCTATATCAAGGGTATCAGCAAGGTTTTATTTGACTTAATCGGGGTTCGCTGCTACGACTCGAACATTGCGAGCGCCAGGGAAGAACGGTGAAATTCCGTCGCGGTCCCGCCGCTGTAACTGGGAGAAAGCCGCCTCATTCAAACCCACTGCTTTACGATCACGTAAGCGGGAAGGGGAGGCGAGAGTGCCCACGAGCCAGAAGACCTTCTCGCAAGAGCTTAGGAAGAGAGACATATCGCTCTTTTTGCCTATTCGAACAGCTACCCTCGAGGATTGGGGTGCCCAGTTCGCACCGACTATAGCCATATTTCATTCGCACGCGTGCGCGCGTGTGATGTTAACCTGATCACGGAGGTCGTGTGTCATATCGTATTGCCCTGTTTCCGTTCCCGGTTGTCATGGCGGCAGCCTTTGCAGTGCCTGCAACTGTTTTGAAGGCTGAAGAAGCGTCGAGCAAGAACCTGAACCCTATCATCGTTTCCGCTAGCCGCTTAGAGACTCGCGAATCGGATGTCGCAAGTTCGGTCACGGTAATATCCGAAGAAGAGATCAGGGCAGGGCACTACACCACAGTCGTGCAGGCGCTGCGTAAAGTGCCGGGGCTCGATCTCGTACAAACAGGTGGGCCAGGTGGAAATGTTGCGGCGTTTCTGCGCGGAGCAAATAGCGAGCACACGTTGGTGATGCTGGATGGAATTGAGCTTAACAATCCTGCCTCGCCCAATCGCGCGTATAACCTTGCAAATCTGACATTAGAGAACGTTGAGCGCATTGAGGTTATTCGTGGGCCGCAAAGTATGTTGTATGGCTCAGATGCCATGGGCGGGGTCATCAATATCATCACCAAACGGGCCGAGAAAGGCTCACGAGTGAGTGTGCGATCAGAAGCAGGTGCCTATCAAACGTTTAATCAAGTTGCCAGTGTAGCTTTGAGTGATGATCGCTATGATTCGTCCACCGCTGTCACAAGACAGGATATAGGCGGGATATCCTCTGCAAATGCGCGGGATGGAAATGTTGAGAATGACGGATATGAGAATACTTCGGTCACCAACAGCAGTAGGTTCTCAGCAACAAAAGCATCTGAGTTGAAAACTACCACGCGCTACACCCGCTCGCATGCCAGTCTTGATAACAACGGAGGTGCTCGGGGTGATGATCCTAACCGTTTTCTTTTTAATGATGAGTTTTTCTCTCGTGGAGAAATATCCAATAGATCCCTATCGGGTGCCCTCGTCACCTCTGCATGGGCGTCTTATTCGCATCATTACCTGAAGGACTACAACAACCCCGATGAGCGCAGCCCTGAGACAATACGTTCTTCATACGGTGGAGATCTATTTGATTTTGGAGGGAAAGCCGCTTGGAGTCCGCAAAAATGGTTCTCTGGCGTTGTCGGAGCTGAGACCCAGCGCGAACGAGCCGATTCCTCGTACTATTCTGCAGGTCTGTATGACCCGTACAGGGATGAGCTCTTAGGTCAGAGGGCTCGCACAAACAGCTTCTATGCAGAGAGTCGTGTGTCGTACAATGACGTTGCATTTATCGACGGCGGTGTGCGGCATGATGATCATTCGATCTTTGGAGGTCGAACTACTTTCAGAGTTGCGCCAGCAGTGTTGCTCGCTCCGGAAACAAAAGTTCGTGGGTCGATTGGTACGGGGTTTAAAGCTCCATCGCTCGTTCAGCTCTATTCATCATATGGCAATGCAGATCTGGCGGCAGAGCGCAGCGTAGGCTGGGATGTCGGAGTCGATCAGCAGCTTTTTGCAAAGGAAGTAACGGTATCCGTCACCTACTTCAACAATAGTTTTGAAAATCTGATTTCGTTTGATCCTGCTACGTTTGTGTTGGAAAATATCAAGGATGCGCGCACCTCAGGTCTTGAGGGGGCGGTAACAGCGGCACTCTCAAAGAGTGTGACAACCAAGATGAGCTACACCTACACTGACACGGAAGATCAGGCTACAAACGAGGCGCTGCTGCGGCGGCCAAAGAATAAAGGGACGGTCGGCTTAACGTACGCCCCTACTGAACGCTTCACAGCCGGCGTTCAGTTGCGGCTTGTTAGCAGCAGGTTTGATAACGATTTCTCAAGTTGGGAGCCTTCGCGTACTACTCTTGGAGGCTATAGCCTTTTAGATATTAATGCTGCGTACCGCATCTCTGAGACCCTCACCGTGTTTACTCGCGTCGATAACCTCTTGGATAAGGAGTATGAAGAGGTGTTTGGATATGGAACGATGGGAGCAGCAGCCTATGGCGGTGTTTCTATTACGATGTAGACTAATGTGTGCCAGGCGGCTCGTCGCACTGGCACTGTTATTTGTTGCTAGCGCTGATATTGCGGAGGCTCACAGTGGGCGTTGTCAGCGAATTGTTTCATTGTCTCCAAGTCTGACCGAGATGCTATTTGCTCTTGGGCTTGGACCGAATGTCGTCGGAGTAACTCGCTTCTGTCGGTATCCTACGGAGGCAAACAATCTTCCAAAGGTCGGCGGTTTTTATGATGTTGCGCTTGAAGCCATCTGGTCTTTGAAGCCCTCGCTCGTTGTTTCGTTGGAAGAGGGCGCAGATCTTTCGCGCTCGGCAGCGCAGCTCGGGTTTTCATTTCTTAAGGTCGATCATCGCTCAGTTAAAGGTATCAAGCAGAGCCTTATTGAGCTTGGTTCTATCTGCGGAGTGCCAGAGAACGCTGCTCGCGTTGTTAACACGATGCAGGAGGAAGAGCGTGAGATTACAAGCCGTGTGGCTTTAGCCCCACGTTATCGAGTCTTGGTCGTTGTCGGGCGTATGCACGAGAGAGGTGCTGCCACGAGTCTTTTTGTCTCGGGAGTGGATGGATACTACACTGACATTCTTGCTCTTATAGGCGTCGAAAACGTCAATAAAAAGGCGACAGTGGCCGTACCAATGCTATCAGCCGAGGGTCTTTTAAGTTTGAATCCAGATGTCATAGTAGAGATACGTAATCAAGACGATCCTCAGTCAGACCGTAGCGTTGAAAAGCTTTGGGCCGCCTATCCCACGATAACAGCAGTCAAGCAACATCGGGTCTTTGCCCTATCGGAAGATTTTGCCAGTATCCCCGGCGTGCGGTATCCGCGATTGGCTCGGGAGCTGGCCCGCCGCATCCATCCAGAGCGATTTGTAAATGACAGGTAGGGCACGTAATGAGGTCTCCTCTTATTGAGGCACAAAAGCTGGAGGTTCTTGGCAGTGATGGACAGATGTTGCTTCGCGACGTCTGTTTCTCGTGTGCCCCCGGTGAGCGTATTGCTGTGGTCGGCCCTAACGGGGCAGGCAAGACCACGTTGGCAAAAACCATTACAGGAATTGGGCCCGGATACTACGGGTCGTTAATCGTCCGTAATGAGGGCGAAATACGCTCGATTGCACCAGCAGCCCTCTCTCGTATTGTAAGCTACGTACCCCAGCGGGTAGAGTCGCTGCCCTACTTTAGCGTTGAGCAGTTTATTGAGCTAAGTGGCGGAGTATCGGGCTTTAAGCAGCTGCGCGAATCGTTGTCGTCACTATATACACGACGGCTACCACAGCTGAGTGGAGGCGAATTGCAGCGTGTTTTGGTAGCCGGTGCGATAGTTCAGGGGGCGCAGCTCATAGTGCTTGATGAGCCAACAGCGAGCCTTGATCCGCGAGGTCGCCGGGAGGTACGCGAGCTTCTGATGGACACTGTGAAGCAGATGAATATCGCCTGTGTCCTGGTAACGCATGATATCTCGCTCGCTATGCACTGTTGTGAGCGCGTTATCGTTATGAAGGGCGGAAGGATAGCCGCTGATCTTGCAACTGAAAGCAGTGAGCTGCCTGCTGCATTAGAAGCAGCCTATGAGTGTCAACGTGATGAATTTCGATAGCAAAAGCTTTTCCATGAGAGCTAAGATTCTTGGAACCACAGCATTATTGGTTGCGCTATCGGCAGCCTCAATGCTGTGTGGCGCAACTTGTTATTCAGTCAGCGAACTGCTCTCAGACCCAACTGTTGGTGAGATTGTGTGGAAGCTCCGCCTTCCCCGAGTGTTGCTCGCAATAGTTGTCGGCGGCGGTCTTGCTCTTGTCGGGGCGATGTATCAGTCGCTGTTTCGCAACCAATTAGCGAGCCCTTTCTCACTGGGGGTATCATCGGGTGCGGCGCTTGGTTCTTCTGTGGCGTTAGTATGGGGGCTCCCAAGTTTTTTTGGCGGAAAAGATGTGTGTCTGGCTGCCATGCTTGCCGCGCTTTGTAGTATCGCGGCGATATCGGCACTAAGTCGGCGAGAGGCAAGTGGCGATCGACTGCTTCTCGTTGGAGTAGTGTTTAGCTTTCTCTGCTCGAGCGCCCTGACTCTGGTTCAGTACCTTGCAGACTACTCGCAGCTCTTCAAAGTAACGCGCTGGTTAATGGGGGGAGTTCCCGCAGCAACTTTCTCCGATGTTGCAGTGGGAGCGACTCTAACTGCCGGATTGCTCATCTTTGGCGTGCGAGAATCTCGCTCGTTCGATCTTCTTCTTTTTGGGGACGAAGTAGCCCGGACAAAAGGGATTGATGCAAAGCGGGTGCGCAATCTGACTTTTGTTGTTAGCTCGCTCTTTGTGGGGTGGGTTGTTGCTTACTGCGGGGTAATCGGATTTGTTGGGATAGTGGTCCCTGCCCTGGCGCGTATTTTTGTTGGGATTACCCACCGAGCTATGTTTCCCTTCAGCTTTCTATGCGGCGCGCTTCTGTTGGTCGCGTGTGATCTTTTTGGGCGAGTCATATCGCCACCTTTTGAAGTGCCAGCAGGGGTCTTTACAGCGCTGCTGGGAGGGCCGGTTTTCATCGCAATGCTGCTGACGTCCACTGTTCGCGGCCGTCTGTTTGCCTAGCCTCTGAATCAACGTGGTGAGAGAGTGATATACTGGATGCTCATAGAGATACGGGCTACAATAGGTGGCATGCTTGTACGCTCGCTTCTGCTCATGCTGATTACTGCCTGTTGCGTCGTGGCAGCGCTTAGCGGCTGTCTCGGTGATAATGTTCCTGCGGGAAGGATCCTCGTTCGAAATGACTCTCGAGATCGAGAGTTTAACACGATCGTTGTGGCAGCTGGTGGAGCCTCTCGTTCGCTCAAGCCCGGAGGAAAGTTTCTTTTGCCGCCGGGGACCTCACATTTCTCGGTAAGTCGTGAGTACAAAGAATATACACGCCGGTACACAGTCGCGTGCCCGCCGCTCGGTGATAAGGGCATCGTGGTGAAGACTATTGATATTCATCTCAACCGAATTCAAGGCGGCTGCAAGACAACGTCAGCTTCTCATCGTTGATGGTGGTGGTTGAATATCTTGGGTGTAGCGACTTTAGTACTGCAAGCAGCGATCGAGCAGCGGATGGATGCGCGCTACGCGACCTACAGGGTCTAGATCATCCAGAATTCGCTGCTTCTCTAACGGTGAGAGAGGCAGGTAGGCAGCAATCAAATCGGTTAAAGCGCTCAGTGTTTGGAACGAATGGGCGGCCTTGATGAGGTCTTGCTGGCTATAGCATGCAAGCTGGGACATCTTTGCGGTTGGATATGCGCGCCCTCCAAATAGCTCTTCGTTGTAAAATTGCGGCGCTGGAAGTTCTCCTTTTAAGAGAAGCCGTTCAAACGATGATAGAAGTTGGTCGTACTGCTCAGCAGATATAACGTCCACGCTGACTTCTGATTCGGAAATAAGCTCTGCGTGTGCAACAAACATCCCACATTCATGCAGGCCCATGCCAATTACGTTAACTCTCTGAAACGCCTCAATAGCAACATCATAGACTGGCCCGTCTGCGCTATCGTGGGCAATGATGTCATGAGCACGGGCCATCAGGCCTGTAGGCGCCATGTTTTCTCTCGTTGGATCTGACGGGGTTGCTGAGAACTGGCTTACTACGATAACGCCGGCTTCGCTCTCGTCACGTAGGAACTCGGCGGCTGAGACTGACTGGGGCAGCCCTAGTCGCAAAGGAAGAGCGAATATTTTGTCAGGGTAGCGCTCTTGCTCGATTGGAAACGGAACGAAATTGCGAACAACAATTGCTGCGTACGTCTTATATGTCTGTCTTTCCTGACGATTCATGAAGCTCCCCAAGAGCACTAATCCGTGCCCTTAGGAGCTATCGTATTGCCCTATCGAATCCTCAAGAGTTCGACGCTGATAAGCTGGGAATCTTGTTAAAATAGTCCTTGCTGGGGCTTACTTAGCGTCCCCTCCAACTCATGTGGTTTAGACTCGAGTGGTTCCGGTTGCTTTGCTTGTTTTGCATCTCTTTTTGCTTCCACTGCTGAAACATGTGAAGATCCATGGATTTGTCTCAGGATTCAGCTTTATGGGCCCGTCTGCTACGCACTTTTTTTTCGAACTTACGCCGGAGCGTGTGCTTGATGCAGTCGAGCGGCTAGGGGTGCGCTGTACAGGCCGAGTGATGGCGCTGAACAGCATGGAAAATCGAGTCTATGAGGTTGAGCTAGACCTTGATGAAGCGCCCTTGCGAGATCGGTGGGAAGCCTATCGAGTTGTTAAATTTTATCGTCCAGGAAGATGGACGAAGGATCAGATCCTTGAAGAGCACCAGTTTCTCAGTGAGTGTCAGGAGGCTGAGATTCCTGTTGTAGCACCGATTGAGTTTCCTGATGGCTCAACCGTAGCTGAGGTTGGAGAGGCAGGCATATTCTACTCGGTTTTTCCAAAGGTAGGGGGGCGAATCTTAGATGAGATGACCGACAGCCAGCTACGACAGATAGGTCGACTGCTAGCGCGCTTGCATGCAGTAGGGGCTCGCCACCCATTTGCTCACCGGGCGACCCTGTCAGTCGATTCTTATGGTCGTTCTAATATAGCGTATCTGCGTGAGGGTAAGTTTATTCCGTCGTCGGTAGAGGCCCACTATAGCGGATTAGCAGAGCGGATTTTTTCAGCTTGTGAGCCTTGGTTTGCTCAGACCGCTATGCAGCGCTTGCACGGCGATTGCCACATTGGAAATCTGCTGTGGTCAGCAGCAGGGTGCTCTATCGTTGATTTTGATGATGCTTTGGCGGGTCCGTGCGTTCAGGATCTTTGGTTGCTTACACCTGGGCGAGAGGCAGAGTCGCAGGCCCAGCGAGAGCAGCTTCTGGAGGGATATGAAATGATGAGGACCTTCGATCGAACGTCGTTACGATTGATTGAGCCGTTACGCGCATTGCGAATGATTCACTTTACGGCCTGGATTGCGCGGCGCTATGAGGATCCAGCTTTTAAGCGCGTTTTTGTCGATTTTGGCTCAGAGGGCTACTGGCGAGAGCAGTTGATTGCCTTGCAGGAAGTAGGTGAAAGTATTGGCGTTGGATGACCTCTCTGTATCCCTTAAAGCTGAAATTTGTTAACCAACTTGGAGGGTTGTGAGCGCTAGTAAACGCAGCAGTATCGGCGGCAGACTAGATGCGTAATCTTATGCGTGTGCCAAAGATAGGCCCCACTAATTCTGTCCATGTGCCAAAACAGTGAGTGATTAAAGCTTCACTTTGCTTTATAGTGACCGCTCAGTACTTATGGTGTCCAGCATCTTCATAGTTCTTCTTCTCATTGCCCTTAACGCATTCTTCGTAGCGGCAGAGTTTGCAATCATTAAGGTTCGCTACTCAGCAGTAGAGGCTGATGTGGCGGAGGGTCGGCGTGTAGCGAAGTTAGCGCAAGGCGTTCTCGACCGGCTGGATGCCTATCTTTCAGCTTCGCAGATCGGCATAACGTTAGCCAGCCTTGCACTCGGATGGGTTGGCGAGCCCGTATTGGCTCAGTTAATCATGTCAGGATTCACCGCGACGCATGTGCCAATTTCAGCTGAGTTAGCGCATAGCATCGCGGTGCCGATTGCTTTTGTTACCATCACCGTTTTGCACCTTGTGTTTGGAGAGGCGGTGCCAAAATATGCAGCG
>JBIKWG010000102.1:0-10240 GCA_044356425.1 Bdellovibrionota bacterium
CCAGGAGGTCGCACAACATGTGGCTGAAGCTTTTGGTGCTGCCTGGCGCCCACTTGGCATCGAGACAACGACCTTTACATCACAGATACAACGGGGCGGAGCCTCTATTATTGACTAAGCGAAGCTAGCGCGTATGAAACTTTTCAGCACCTCACGCGGATGTTCCGAAGTACGCTGGAGCTCAGCGGTTCTAACGGGATTGGCACCAGATGGCGGACTTTTTCTTCCCTCTTCGCTACCAACGCTCCCGGCATCTCTGTTAGAGCGGGCAAACAAACTTTCTTTTGAGGAGCTCGCGTTTGAACTGGCCTCTCTCTTTCTGCTTGATGACGTAGACCGCAACACGCTGCGGCATATCTGCTTTGAGAGCTTCTCGTTTCCGGTGCCCTTGGCTCACATTACCGAAAGCATCTCAGTGCTTGAGCTGTTTCACGGTCCAACCTGTGCTTTTAAAGATTTCGGAGCGCGATTTATGGCGCGCCTATTCCGTTATTTCCTTGGGCAAGACGCCAAGAACCCTCTCACGGTGCTCGTAGCAACTTCAGGCGACACCGGAAGCGCTGTGGCGAATGCTTTCTTCGATAGCACTCCATCACCACCGATCCGTGTAGTAGTCCTCTTTCCGAGGGGAAAAGTGAGTCTTGTCCAAGAGAAGCAGATGACAACCTTGGGGCATAACGTCACCGCTCTTGAGATAGATGGAACTTTTGATGACTGCCAACATCTTGTTAAGCAGGCTCTCGCCGATCGGCTGCTGACTCAGCAGATGACTCTTACAACGGCAAATTCAATCAACATTGCGCGGCTGCTACCGCAAATGTTTTACTATGTATGGGCCAGCCTTCAATCAGCCGCACGCGGACTGCCGCTCTTTGTAGTTCCGAGCGGCAATCTCGGGAATCTTACCGCTGGAATTTTAGCTGCTCGAGCTGGCCTGCCGGTATCCGGATTCGTTGCCGCATGCAATTCAAATGACGTATTTGCGCAGTACCTCGTAAGTGGCAGTTTAACGCCACGACCCTCGGTCGAAACCATTTCAAATGCGATGGATGTTGGTAACCCAAGCAACTTTGCCCGGGTCGTTGAATTAGTGCGTGGGCATCCAATCCCACTTTTTGCAACCCGCAGCTCTGATGAAGAGACTATCGCTTCTATCCAGCAGACACATACAGAAACGGGCTACGTAGCTGATCCGCACACGGCTGTCGGGCTGGCTGCTGTGCGCAAGCTACAGATAGCGAAGCCCCACAACACCCTGGTACTCGCTACAGCACACCCAGCTAAGTTTTCAGGAACCGTATCTGCGGCGCTAGGCTATGAGCCAACTCCTCCACCGCAGCTTAAAGAGGCCTTGCTGCGACCGTCGCACAAGATCCCTACCCCAGCCAATTATCAGATTTTTAAAGAGTGGCTCACTAGCCATTAATGAGGGCGCTCTAGCTGCTGCCTCCAGCTGTATCCAAATGGCCTACAGACTCCACGCACCTTCGCTCTTACCGTGCTCGGTCAGAACATCATAGGCAAGGTCAAGCGATTGAATCTCACGGAGCACTTTGCCAGCGATTTTATTGGCTACTGCAGGGCTCAGCGGACCGTCGCGTCGGTCAGCCTCCGCGATACGCTCCCGAATTAGCCACGCTCGTTCCTGTGCGTGCCGCGCATGATTTAGTTCGTGTCGCCTAACTCTCGCCACGAATTCGTACCACTTTCTAATGATTTCAGGCGACGTAGCCCTCGTAGGAACCAAACGCGGCATGGTAATCTCAACCTGGCACGAGAGCTGAACTGAGCTCGGTAACACTTTGCCAGAGCCATCAAGGCTCCAGCGCCACTGTATGTTCCAGTCAGCAAAAGCGAAACGCGGCTTACCAAGTTTGTCTTTTGGGCCATTTTTTATCAGGTCTGCGCGCAGCTCCTCGTTTGAATTTCCTGTCACTGGATACGAGGTAAACGATATTGAGACAGGACAGTGGCGTGCATCCTGCACCGTTTCAGCAACCTGAAGCGGAGCAACTATCCACGCCACTGCAACGAGCGACAACAACCGCATCGTAGAATCTTTGCTTATTGAATCATAAACTCGGTGAAGAACACGCCCGTTACCGGCGGCTCTTCGAGGCCCACTGCCTCATTAATACCCTCGAGGAGCTCATCTTTGAGACGCTCTTTACCCTCGACTGTTAAGAGATCTTCTGACTTCTTTGAAGAGAGAATCTTGATTATTGCATCTTTGATCTGACTCATGCGCTTCGTAAATATGGGCGGGATCGCCGGGGCCGCAGCCTCTCCGCCGCCACTGGCTCCACCACCATGACCACCGCCGCCACCTTCGGCGCCCTCATGGCTGGTCTGCTTCTCAACGGAAGCAGCATCAAACTCAATCATGATGTGAACTTTGAGAAAGGCTGATGTTTCAGAGAGGTTAACGACGAACACATCGAGATCCGCGGTTTCAAGGCGCTTTACCTCTTCGTGCTCTTCTTCAACAACAACCTCTTCCTCTGCGCCTCCCATGAGGAACATCGGTACACCCGCACCGGCTACCAGAAGAACCACGCCGATAATTATAAAGAGCATCTTCTTGCTCTTCGGCTTTGCTGCTTCGCCCTCTGCTGCTTCGGCTTTCTTCTCTGACATAGCTGCCCACCCCTCAGGGAAATAAACGTATCTACTTGGCTAATCGGCATGTATCAAGCAAAACATAACTGCAAAAACAGAGCGTTGTTCAGTATCTACAATCAATTTATTGAACAAGCGGCAACGGTGCGGTATCGTAGCTAAGTCCCTTATTTTTGGTGCTTGATCCATGGAACAGAACAACGACCCCCTCTACCGAATTCGTCACTCTTTGGCGCACGTATTAGCTCAAGCTGTTCTGCAGCTCCGCCCTAGCGCCAAGCTTGCCTTTGGCCCTCCGATTGATAACGGCTGCTACTACGACTTTCTCTTTGACGAGCCACTCTCCCCTGAGCACTTTGAGGATCTGGAGAAGCGGATGCGCCGTATAATCTCTGAACAGCAGGTCTTTGAGCAGTCGCAGCTACCTGTAAGCAAAGCCATTAAGGCGCTGGAAGACGGAGACCAAAACTTCAAAGTTGAATACTGCAAGGAGCTCGCTGAAGGCGGAGAGACAACCATTGGGTTCTATAAGAATGGCAGCTTCGTTGATATGTGTGCTGGCCCGCACGTTGAACATACCGGCAAGATACCCCCCGATTGCTTTAAAATCGACTCACTTGCTGGAGCTTACTGGCGTGGCAGTGAAAAGAATCCTCAGCTGACCCGAATCTACTGCCTGGCATTTAAGTCTCGCAAAGAGCTAGATGCCTACGTTGAGCAGCGCCGACTCGCGCTTGAGCGAGACCACCGAAAGCTTGGCAAAGAGCTTGAGCTTTTTATGATATCGGACAAAGTCGGTGCAGGCTTGCCGCTATGGATGCCCAACGGCACAGCTATTAGAGAAGCCCTTGAAAACTTCGCCAAAGAGATAGAGCAGCGTGCAGGATATGTCCGGGTTGCTACTCCGCACCTTGCCAAGGAGACTCTGTACGTAGAGTCTGGTCACCTTGCCATGTACAAAGACTCTATGTACCCACCGATGGAGCTTGACGGAGAGTCGAAGTATTACCTCAAGCCCATGAACTGTCCTCACCATCATCAGATCTACAGCCATCGGCCGCGTAGCTACCGGGAGCTTCCTCTGCGCTTTGCAGAGTACGGCACAGTGTATCGCTATGAGGCATCAGGCACCCTCTCTGGCTTACTACGAGTTCGCTCGATCTGCCAGAACGATGCCCACATTTACTGCACCCTCGACCAGCTTAAAGAAGAGCTGAAAGCCACCTTCAAGATGTGTCTCGATTACTACACGAAGTTTCGATTCCAAAATATCAAGGTACGCTTCTCTACGCACAACCCAGAGAACAGAGAGAAATACGTTGATAACCCTGAACTGTGGGCGTTTTCTGAGAATATCGTCAAAGAAGTCATAGAAGAATCTGGCGTGGAGTATATGCACGGCAGAGGCGAAGCAGCCTTCTATGGCCCTAAAATCGACTTCCAAGCTACTTCAGTCGTCGGTCGAGAAGAAAGCATCAGCACAACACAGCTTGATTTTGGCCAACCCCTTCGGTTTGACCTCTCATACATCGGTGAAGACGGCGCAAAGCACCGACCGTTCATCGTTCACCGTGCACCACTCGGAGCACATGAGCGGTTTATCGCCTTTTTAATTGAGCATTTTGGTGGGGCATTTCCAACCTGGCTCGCTCCAACACAAGCGATGATTATACCGGTGAAAGAGACCTCTGAGGGTTACGCAAAGGAGCTGCTAGCAACCTTGCGAGACAATTTGATTCGAGCAGAGATCGATATCTCAGACAACTCATTCAATAAGAAGATCCGTGAGGCAGTTACTCAGAAGATACCGAATATTATTATCGTCGGTGACAAAGAGGCCGCTGAGGGCACGGTGACGCTGCGTCGTTACTGCACTAAAGAGCAGATTACTCTGTCGAAAGAGGCATTCGTTCAACGGCTTGATCGCATCATGAAGGGCCGATTGATGGATAACTTTGCAGACACTGAAGTCTAGGCAGTAGATGAAATACACCCCTTTTGAGCAGCTTGAGCTTACCCTTAAGCCGATTGGGGTGATTCGAACGGCGATGCGCACGAAGTTTGACTCGCCGCACCAACCGACCCAGTGTAAACACGAACAGAGCGTTGTTGAGCTTTTACCGGACGAAAACTTTCGCCTGGCCCTGCAAGACCTCGCGTCGTTTGACCGTATCTGGCTCATCTGGTGGTTCCATAAAAATGTTTCGTGGAGACCTCTCGCATTACCACCACGCGGCCAAGCAAAACGGCGCGGGGTGTTTGCTACCCGCTCTCCGTACCGACCAAATCCCATTGGAATTACCTGTGTGCCGCTAATTTCTATAAAGAAGCGGACGCTGATAATTGGCAGCTCCGATCTCGTTGACGGAACGCCAATTCTTGACATCAAGCCATACATTCCGACAGTTGACGCCTTTCCCGAGGCTTCCATGGGGTGGCTCAGCGAGGTCGAGAGGGAGCTGGCTGAAGAGGCCCGCTTTATCGTCACAGTCGCGCCGTTAGCTGAGGAGCAGCTTCTGTGGCTTCGCGAAGCTTGGAATGTGGAGTTTATTGAAAAGGCTAAGAGTCTCTTGGCTCGCGACCCTACACCTCATCGGACGCGACGCATTAAGCGCTACAATGGCGAGCTCTTTGAAATTGGGTGCGGTCCGTGGCGCACAGTGTTCTCGGTTCAGGATGAGGCCGTTACGATTACTAAGATACTCAGCGGCTATCCGCCCTCAGTATTGTACAGGAACCCAAGCGAGTGGGTGCCCGACCAAGAAGCGCAGATTGCCTTTAGAGACCGGTGGCCCGAGCCCTAACGGTGCTCAGACCACCATCGTATACGTCAGGCGACAGCCTTGGATACCAGCACTGGCTTCACTACCAAAGCGTCATCTTTGACAGATACCTCCACTACAGAACCTGGCAGCAGCTGCTCAGCTATCAGCGACCGGCCGATCTTGGTTTCAAGTTCACGTTGCATGTACCGCTTGAGCGGTCGTGCCCCATAAACGGGGTCGTATCCACTCTTTCCGATAAACTCACGAGCCTCTTGTGAGACCTCAAGCGAGATCTCGCGATCGGCGAGTCGCTTGCGAACATCCTCAAGCAACAGATCAACGATCTTGGTAATCTCTTCGAGCGCCAGTGGCTTAAAGAGCACGATATCGTCTATGCGATTCAAAAACTCAGGCCTAAAATGCCCGCGCAGCTCTCGCATAACACTCAAGCGCGCCGCTTCCGAGATCTCGCCCTTAGCTGAAATCCCGTCCAAGAGGTGTTGAGAGCCAATGTTAGAGGTTAAAATTATCACCGTATTCTTAAAGTCGACTGTGCGGCCCTGAGAATCTGTCACCCGACCATCATCGAGTATCTGCAGAAGCACGTTGAAAACATCCTGATGAGCCTTCTCAATCTCGTCAAAGAGAACAACACTGTACGGTTTGCGTCGTACAGCTTCGGTGAGTTGTCCGCCCTCCTCATAACCAACATAGCCTGGGGGTGCACCAATCAGCCGTGATACAGCAAATTTCTCCATGTACTCGCTCATATCGATACGAATAAGGCTCTGCTCGCTATCAAAAAGCGTCTCAGCAAGTGTCTTGGCAAGCTCAGTCTTTCCCACTCCCGTTGGCCCAAGAAAGATAAACGATCCGATCGGGCGCTTAGGGTCTTTAATGCCGGCTCGCGCCCTAATGACAGCGTCTGCAACGACCTGCACAGCTTCGTCTTGACCGATAACACGACGGTGCAGAATCTCATCAAGCTTCAGCAGCTTCGCACGCTCACCTTCAACTAAACGGGTTACTGGGATGCCTGTCCAGCGGGCCACAATGCCGGCGATCTCTTCTTCAGTGACTTCTTCTCGAAGCAATCGCTTGGCACCTCCTGCGCTGATTGTTGCCTCTTCTGCTTTAAGAGATTGCTCAAGACTTGGAAGCCTTCCATGCTTCAGCTCAGCTGCTTTATTGAGATCGTATTGACGCTCGGCCCTCTCAATCTCACGACGAACCTGCTCAATCTGTTCACGTAAGCCCTGAAGCTTATGAATAGCATCTTTCTCTTCTTTCCACTGAGAACGCATGGCATCGGCCTGCACACGCGCTTCAGCTAACTCATCAGTAAGAGCCTTAAGCCGCTCGATGCTGGCGCGGTCACTCTCTTTTTTAAGAGCGGCCTCTTCTATCTCGAGCTGCATAATTCGACGCGTCACCTCATCTAGATCCGCCGGCATTGAATCGATCTCTGTCCGAATTGTGGCACACGCTTCATCAACCAGATCTATCGCTTTATCTGGCAAAAATCGCTCTGATATGTAGCGGTGAGAGAGCGTTGCTGCCGCAACGAGTGCGTTATCCTGAATGCGCACGCCATGATGCACCTCGAAGCGCTCTTTCACTCCACGCAGAATTGATATGGTGTCCTCTACACTAGGCTGATCAACAGCGACGGGTTGAAAGCGCCGCTCAAGAGCTGCGTCTTTTTCAAGGTGCTGCCGGTATTCATCCAGCGTTGTTGCTCCGATACAGTGCAGCTCACCTCGAGCAAGCATCGGCTTTAGCATATTACCGGCATCCATCGAACCCTCTGCTTTTCCGGCACCAACGATGGTATGCAGCTCATCTATGAAGAGTACGATGCGCCCCTCAGATCGCTTAACTTCTTGAAGCACTGCCTTCAGGCGCTCTTCAAACTCTCCGCGATACTTTGCTCCCGCAACTAGCGAACCCATATCGAGGGCGAAGATTGTTTTGTCTCTTAGCCCTTCAGGAACATCCCCGCGAACTATGCGCTGGGCAAGCCCCTCTACTATGGCAGTCTTTCCTACGCCTGGCTCTCCGATGAGCACGGGATTATTCTTGGTTTTTCGCGAGAGTATGCGAATAACGCGACGAATCTCGCCGTCTCTGCCGATAACCGGATCAAGCTTGCCCTTACTAGCCTCTTGCACGAGATCACGGCCATACCGCTCAAGTGCCTCATAGGTCGCCTCAGGATTTGCGCTTTGAACACGCTGATTACCCCTAACAACCATGAGCGCAGCAAAGAATCGGTCACGAGAGAGATTAAATGTCGCGCATATTTTACCGAAGGAAGTCTTTGTATCTCCATCAAGAGAGGCAAGCATGAGGTGCTCTACCGAGACGTACTCATCTTTTAAGCGCTTAGCCTCCTCTTCTGCATTAACAAAAACTTTTCCAAGACGCTGCGTGAGATACACTTTGCCAGGCTCGATGCCAGGACCCGAAACTTTCGGTCTGCGCTCAAGCTCCTGATCGACGGCCTGGACGAAAGGTTGCGCATCAACCTCCATCTTGGCAAACAGGCGTGGGATAAGCCCACTCTGCTGTTTAAGCAAGGCAGATACGATGTGCTCTACATCAACTTCAGTATTCCCCCGTCGTACAGCATCGGATTGTGCGTCTTGAAGAGCTTCCTGAGATTTTTGCGTGAACCGTTGTAGATCCATGTGTGCCTACCTCCCCCAAACTTACCGTACGTTACAGAAGTGACTGTTACATCACTGCGTCCTGCTCTTCTGATCTAATAACCACGACTGCGTTAATTATCGAGTTTTTATTGTCGCTATGATCAAGTTATTTACGCAGCAGCACGTGGATTGAAGCCCGACACGCTCGCCAACGTCTCGAATATCTCTCGCTCCTTGGCTGAGAGCGTTGTAGGCACAACTATCTTTAATTCAACGATTACATCGCCGTTGCCGCCGGCCTTAAGCGGAAATCCACGACCTCGCACCCGCAGCTTTGTGCCAGATTGTGACCCAGCCGGCACCGAGAGCTTAATACTTCCATCAGGCAGCTGCAGATCAACCTTTGCTCCAAGTGCCGCTTCCCACGGCGCCACTGGAAGCTTAACCGCAAGATCGGAACCTGACACGGAATAGCGCGCATGAGGCGCAAACTTCAACCGAAGGTAGAGGTCGCTCTCCCCCTTCTTTCCTGCCAAACGAATAACAGCCCCCTCTGCTGAGCCTGCTGGAATCTTAACTTGCAGGGTGCGAGTGCGCCCACTGGGCTCAGCAATCTGAAGCCCACGCGTGGTGCCCCTAAATCCTTCCTCGACTGATATCGTAAGCTCTGCTTCTTGCTTAGCTGGTTGTTTAGACCTCTCGTCGGCAGCATATCCGCTTTGCCCGAATCCACCCCTAGCTGAAGCCCCAAAGCCTCCAAACGGAGACCCAGCAGCGCCGCCAAAAACGGCCTCAAAGAAATCGCTAAACCCGTTGATTCCACCACCTGCTCCACCAAAATGAAAGCTGCCGCCAGTGCCGCCGACATGCTGTTCCCAGCCTGGCGGTGGCTGAAAATCCTGTCCTGCTCGGTAGTTTGCCCCGAGCATGTCGTATTTTTTGCGCTTATCAGGATCGCTTAACACCTCGTTAGCTTCGTTGATCTCTTTGAATGTATCCTCTGCCTCCTTACTCTTATTGATATCTGGATGATACTTGCGCGCAAGCTTGCGGAAGGCTTTCTGGATGTCATCTTGAGAGGCATCTTTGGAGATGCCTAAAATATCGTAGTAATCTCTAAATTTCACAGGTAGATCCTTGGGTTACGCTGCTGACGCCGTATGTTCCTCGGCTCTTTATATACTTATAACCACCAAAAAGCATGATTCCAAGTGCAGACGGACATCGTCACCTAAAAGCTTCGGGCTGCGGTGCGCGCTGGCGCAGGCTGCGGCAGACCCCGCGGTTAGAGGACGTCATCCCCTACCTCCTCGCGCGCCTAGCTGCGCGAGCCGCTTCAGCTCGTTCGATTGCGGCCACTGCCGCAGAAGACCCGATCTCTCGCAACGCATACGCACTAGAGCTCTGAACTCCTGGATTCGGATCGTACAACATGGTCGCCAGTCGTGGAACCGCGGGCTCGGCAAGCTTCCCACACTTTGCAAGAGCAAGCGCTGCCGCATTACGCTCTTTTGCCTGAGCGCTATAGAGCTTCTTGATAGCTTCCGGCACCCCTTCGGTGCTGCAGCACCCAAGCATCATGAACAGAGAGCATGCTACAAGCAGCCACGCTAAAGCACAGCTCATACGCTTCTTCTTCACCATAGCTGGCCGATTATACCTGTGCATCTGCGATTACGCAGCGCCCGCTGCGCCCCGGTTTTTCTGTCCAGCGTCTGCTCGATGAAAAAGCTCCTCAGTGATACTAGGAACCGGAGATCCAGCAGCCAGAGCTCGCAAGACGAATTCAAGCCGCTCATGATTGGACATCAGAATCTCTCGCTGTACGCGTGCACTTGCCTCCAACGATGCCTCGTCTCGCGCACTCAAAATCATCTGACGGATAGCCCGCAAGAGATCACCCGGCACGGTTGGATCAAAGAAGCGCACTCCGTTTCCAGCGCGATGATGTGGGCTCCACGAAGCCATGATTGCCGGACATCCAAATGTCATAGCAGCCTGCAACCATACACCCTCTTCATCGCCAAGAGATGGCTGAACAAACAGCTCAGCAGCCGCGATGTGCATAGCAAGCTGAATCCCACTTTCCGGAACGAGCCCTATCGAAATACCCTCAAACAGCTGGCGCACCTCTGGCTCAAGCGTAGCCGCACCACCTACAAAGAACACATCAAGGTCGCCGCTGCTGCGCACTGCGGCCGCAAC
>JBIKWG010000011.1:0-27570 GCA_044356425.1 Bdellovibrionota bacterium
TGTAATGTTTCAAAGAGAGCTAGAATCTCTTGACCTGATTTAGAATCAAGATTACCCGTTGGCTCATCTGCAAATAGCAGTCGCGGATTATTCACGATAGCGCGCGCAATCGCGACTCGCTGGCGCTGCCCACCCGAGAGCTCATTAGGTACGTGTTGCATGCGCTCTTTGAGCCCGACGCGCACCAAGGCATCCTCAGCACGCTGCCTCTGCTCTTCTTCTGAAAGAGGTGTGCCATAGCTAGAGGCATACACTAACGGCATTATCACATTTCGCAGCGCAGACGCGCGAGGAAGAAGGTAAAAGCTTTGAAAGACAAAGCCCATAAACTTGTTGCGCAGACGGGCCCGCTCATCATCTGAAAGCCCCTCTGTTGCCACACCATCGAGCAAGAAGGTGCCAGAGGTCGGACGGTCGAGCATGCCGAGAATGTAGAGCAGCGTCGACTTGCCGCTTCCTGACGGCCCAGTAATAGCGATGAATTCTCCAGTATTGATAGACAGAGTGACATCTTTAATGGCGATGATCTCTTCTTCACCTCGTCGAAACACTTTACGTAGGTTGTTGACGTTTAGCAGAACCGGCACTACTTTCCTACCGATACGGACATTCCATCGTGCAATTCAAACTTATCAGACGGAAGCACGACCTCATCACCCTCTGATACTCCACGCACAATCTCTGTCGCTGCATAACTAGAGAGCCCCACTTCGACCGGCGTTTTGCGAGCTACGCCGTCTTTGACCCGATACACGTACCTCTCAGCTCCTCGTCCAAGTATAGCCTTTGGAGCGAGCGTAAGAGCCGAATCTTTCACCTCAGTAACAATCTCCACATCAGCAGAAGCACCTGGCGGCAATAGCTCTCCTCGGCTCTCTACCTCTAATTCTACTTCGGATGTGCGATCCTGCTCTCGAATGCTGCTAACAAAAGGAACGATCTTTCTTACCTTAGCTGCGAAGGGCTCACGAGTTACTGCTAATATCCTAGCTCTCGCTGACATTCCCATCTGTACTTTTGACAGATCAACTTCATCGATTTCGGCCCGGATGTAGCGTGGTTTGGTGTCAATAATTCGAATCAAGGCAACTGGAAGAACAGCTGTAATCTGCGAGAGCTGGCCAACTTCAAGGTTCAACTCTGCTATTATACCGTCATAGGGGGCCTTAATAATGCTCTTTTCATAGCCTATACGAGCAGCCTCAAAAGCACCCTGCGCTTGAATAAAGGCGCTGCGAGAGAGTGCGTTGCCTTGGTACAGCTTAGTTGCCCGCTCAAGCTCTTCGGCAGCTACGCGCATCCTTGATAGCAAATCGTCGTTTTCTACCTGCGCTAATATTGCACCTTCTTTGACATGATCCCCGAGCTTAACTGTAAGCTGCCTCACGCGTCCAACGGAACCAAAAGCAAGCTCAGCAACCTGCTCCGCTCGAACCGTACCTGATGTTACACTGGATACGATTGACTCAACGCTAGAACGCTGAACGGTGACGACAGCTACATCGGGCGACTTTGAGCATCCGGTGGCTGAAAAATAAAGCGCCCACAGAACAGTGGCAATCGCATGAATTCTGTGGGCCTTCATCTTTGTCCGATTATAGCGACTTCTTCGCTGCAGCAAGGGCAGCAGCATAATCCGGCTCGTCTGCAACCTCGGTTACATAATCTACGTGCACTACCTTGCCACTTTTGTCAGCTACAAAAACAGCTCGTGCAAGGATTGCGAGGTCTGGAAGCTCAACTCCAAAAGACTTTCCAAAGCTACGATGCTTGTAATCGCTTAAGGTTACCACATTTGAAACGCCCTCAGCCGCACACCAGCGCTTAAGGGCGAATGGCAAGTCTCGGCTTACTGCCAAAACAACAACATCGCTGCCAAGCGCAGAAGCCTCTTGGTTAAACTTCTTCGTCTCAATCGCGCATACCGGTGTATCAACGCTAGGAATTGAGATAGCGACCACCACCTTGCCAGCATACTGCGCATTAGTTACATCTGCCAGGTCTGTGCCCGTAAGCGTAAAAGCTGGAAGGGGCATACCCTCTTCAACACAGTGCCCTTCAACTTTAAGTGGATTACCCTTCATGGTGATGACTTCATTGTTTTTTGCCATTTGACTCTCCTTACTTTGATACCGTTAACACGTTTCTACTATGCTGATTAGCGGGCCACAACATGATGTTCAGCAATTTCACTACATCTCTATGAGACCCAGGACAATCAACACGGCAATACCAACCACCACTGAAAACGGAGTACCAACCCGCGTATAATCAGTCGCCCGATATCCCCCGGCTCCCATAACTAACACATTAGCTCGACAGCTTGTTGGGAGCATAAAAGAGAGCGAACTTCCAAGGGTGAGCGCCATCAGCAAGGCGCGCGGAGAGATACCGGCATGGTGACCCAGGGACAACGCCACAGGCCCCAAGAATATCACCGCCACCGAACCATCAATGAGCTGGCTAATTAAGCTCCCGCCCACGAGCAGCAATGCAGCAAGGGCTAAGGGAGGAACGGCCTCGCTAATATCTTTCATCGTATCCATCACAGGAGCGAGTGTTGCGAACTGATTAACGGCGCTTCCTAACGGAATTATCAGCGCCAGCAGAAAAACCACCCGCCACTCAATCTCTCGATATGCCTGCTCGGTTGTTATGGCACCGGTAAAAACTACCACACAGGCAGAAAGAAACGCCGCCTCGTGCACAGGCATGCCGGTCATAATTGGCAAAAACATCAACATGAAAAGCGCCAGAAGCGAGTACACAGACTTTCGTGATAGTCGCGGCGCACTGCGATGCTCCGAGAGCAGCAGAAAGTCAGGATCTTTCGCCAACACTGGCAGCTTGGCACGCGGCCCCTGCACCAACAACGCATCTCCATAAACAAGCGGGAGCGATGAAGAGAGCGACAGATGCGGCTTTCCATCGCGCCACAACGCTAACACCTGACACTCATACTTCTCTCTGAAATGCAGGTCGGCAAGGGTCTTTCCGATAAACTCTGATCGCGGAGTTAAAATCAACTCAACGATTCCGACATCAGAAGACTCCAGCTCGGCTGAGGCAGCTTCAGCCTCTAACGAAAGTGTTGATAACGCCATCTTGCGCTGAGCTTCCTGCAGCGTACCGCTTACTAGGTACACCTCACCGTCACGCAGCACATGGTCACCGCTCAGGCGAACGGTTGGCTGATCACTTGCAAGGTGCGTTACGGGCACATCAAGCCACGCGATAGCACCGTCAGGTGTAAGACATCCAACAATAGGCATCTTGGTCTCTTGGATCAGGCGATGCAGGGGAGCGCCACTCCAGCCATCCTTGATTACCGTAGCCACATACAGAGACTGCGAAAGCAATTTCTCAGGGTGAGCTATATCGGTCATCTCCATATCAACAAGAGACGATTCATCTGAAAAACGACCGGCCAAACATCCAACTACAACATCCCCTTTATGAACCAGCGAGTCGAGAAACCAGCTCGGTGGATTAGTTTCCCAGGCATGATCAAGCGCAACTCGCTCTACCGCCAAAGGCACAATCCCGGTGGTGCGCAAGAGATCGCGCAACATCAGCACGCGCGTCTCTGTATGAACCTCACGAATCACAAACTTTACGATATCAGCCGAGGCTGTAAGGTGGGCAATTAACTCGTCAGATGGTGCCGCAATCTGCAACCCCCTAAGCGCCTGAACCTCATCAAACCGATCGGGATTGCCTCTGATCAAGAGGACATCACGAGCATGGATCTTCTCATCAGCTCGTGGCGATAGCAGCTTGCGCCCACTGCGAATTATCGTAACCACAACCCCCGCAACTAGCGAACCAAATCTAAGGTCTGACAGAGACTTTCCATCCACAGGAGAACCTTCGGGAACGCGCACCGAAAAAAGCCTCTCTTGCAGCGCATAGAGCGTCCTTAGGTCAGTAATGCGCCTAGTCAACCGCTGCGTCTTGCGCACCGGCAGAAGTCGGTGACCGAAGAGCACCATGAAAGAAACTCCGGCTATGATTGCAGCGAGCCCGTACCACGTAAAATCAAAGAACCTAAACGGCTCAAGCCCACGCTGACGCAAAATCTCTGCGGCTAAGATGTTGGGAGGTGTTCCGATCAAGGTAAGCATACCACCCAAGGTGACGGCGAATGCCAACGGAATAAAGAGCCGCGACGGCGGGATATTCGTGTCGTGAGATAGAACGGCTACGGCCGGCATAAGCAGCGCAGCAGCAGACACATTGTTCATAAACGCAGAGAAGAATGCAGCAACAAGCATCACCACTGCAATCGCGACACGCTCATTGGATCCAGCATACCGTTGAATCCACCGGGCCATAACATCGCTCACACCGGTTACACGGAGTGCACCTGCCACAAAGAGCGTACAAACCATAACGATAACCACCGGAGATGAAAATCCGGTGAAGGCATCACTTGCAGAAACGTACCCACCGAGAATCAGCACCAGCAGCACAGCCATTGCTGTTACATCTACTGGCACCCGACCAGTTAAAAACACCAGCATCGTGCTTACTACGAGAAGCAACAGCCCCCAGGTGTGTAGTTCTATGCCAGTTAGCTCAAAGATCATGCAGTGCAGCTATTTCGAATAAAGATCGCTAAAAAGAGTAGCCCCATCCTGAACTGCCACACGGCGATTTGCCGCAAGATGACGCAGAATCTTGAACACCGTCTCGATTGAATCTGCGTGCTCAACACCCTGCGCAATCGCCTCTACCGATAGTGGCCCTGAAGCATCAGACACGAACTGCTCAACGCGGGCTTGCAGCTGCAAAACGTCTGCTGCTGCCTTCTTACCAGCTTCAACGCCAGGTTGATGATAGGCATTTACTCCGATAAAGGTCGCATACAATCCCACAGCACGCTCAAAGAGAGCTATGAGCATACCCACGTAGTATTCACTAACTTCAGGGATAGTTACCGTTATGCTTTCACGATCTTTCTCATAGAGAGCAGCACGAGTGCCGAGGTAAAAACCCGTGAGGTAATCGCCACTAGTAACCCCTGGCTCGACCTCAAGCGCTTCAGGATTAAAATCACTCAACGCGCCGCTTCCAACCGTCTTAGGTGAACGATCACCGAGCACCTCAACAAATACAGCGAAGAAATTGTTCAGCCCATCACGGAGCTGCTGCACATAGGCATGCTGGTCGGTTGACCCTTTATTGCCATACACCGATATGCCTTGATTGACGGTGTTTCCGGCAAGATCATGCTCTTTTCCGAGACTCTCCATCACAAGCTGCTGCAGATATTTACTGAAAAGCTCTAGTCGATCTTTGTACGGAAGCACGACCATGGCTTTATTTCCACGACCACAACCGCAGTGGTACCAGCCAAGGGCCAGTGCCAGCGCAGGATTATTACGCGGATTAGGATCGCGCGTTAGCGCATCCATATCAGCAGCCCCTTGCAACAACCCTTCAACACTAAAACCCTGCAGAGCAAGCGGAAGCAACCCCACTGCACTCATCTCACTAGTGCGCCCTCCAACCCAATCCCACATCGGAAAACGCGCCAGCCACCGCTCTGACATTGCCGTTTTATCAAGCTCGCTGCCCTCTCCCGTAACAGCAACAAAATGCTTGCTAAATTCGAGGCCAGCTGCCTGAAACGCTGCCTTAGCAACGAGCTGCCCATTGCGAGTTTCTTTCGTACCACCTGACTTTGAGATGACGATAACAAGGGTCTTTTGTAAGCTTGGCAAGCCACACAAGACCTTCGCCATACCATCGGGATCGGTGTTGTCGAAAAACGATATCGTCATCGCGTCAGAAGCAGAACCCAACGCCTGATTGATAAACTGCGGCCCAAGAGCAGAGCCTCCGATGCCGACTATGAGAAGATGCGAGAAACTAACTCCCGGCGCAGGCGCAATAGCCCCCGAGTGGACAGACGCGGCAAACGCTTTGATTGCTGCTAACGTGTCGGTTATCGCAGCACGAATCTCGTCTGACGGCGCAAGTTTAGGGTTGCGCAACCAGTAGTGCCCCACCATTCGATTTTCATCTGGATTGGCGATCTCTCCTGCTTCAAGGCCCCGCATCGCAGCAAGTGCCCCTTGAACCTTCTGCTGCATGTTGTCGATGAACGCGTCATCGTAGTTCAGTCGACTAAAATCGAGAGAAAAACCACTCTTCGGATCAAAGATAAGCCTATTTTTAAACCGCTCCCAAAGCGCTAGTGCTGTCAACATGCTACCTCTCCTGTGATTGTAATCCTTGGTCCTTACAGCTAAACACCCTAAAAGGCCCGATATTTTCAAATTTGCCGTTAGCCCCCAAGCCTTGAGCGGCCGGCAGTACCGGTCGACATCCAAGGTAGTAGTGGCTGACAAGGGCGCCTAGCTGCTCGCATACCCAACACCCTAATGGGCATACGAATGGCACATCCCCTTGATACTACTAGAGACCTTTACTTGAAAGTGTCTCTAAACCTTACGGCAATAGATTAGGAGATAAAGTTTCATCAAAATGCGGTCGGAGACTAGACCTGAGTACCTGAGATCACTACATTAGGGGGCTGCGCTCGAAGGGATGCGGCGCGTTATGCGTCACGGCGACTGCGCCAGGCATAACTAAAGCTAAGAAACAAACGCAGCTTAAAAAGCCGGTAGGTTTATTAGCCAACCGATACGTGTAAGAACGAAGGAAGAGAGTTCAACGCTATGCTGAAAGAAAATCTCGTCTTTTTGAGGGAATTCTTACTGGAGTTCAAGACGACTGGCGCATGTTTTCCCACCTCTCGCTGGGCAGCCCAGGCTCTGATTACCCCGCTACGCGACCCAACACGGAAGAGCAAGAACATCCTTGAACTTGGACCAGGCACGGGCTCGGTAACACTTCCAATAATCCGTGAAATGAAAGCCGGAGATCAGCTCACAATCTGTGAGATAAATCCGCGCTTCATGGCAGCTCTGAAAGAGAAGTTAGAAGAAGACTCCTACTATCAGAGGGTGCGCGATCAAATATTCTTCTTTGAAGGCGCAGCTCAGGATCTTCCGTCAGATATCTGCTACGACATCATCGTCTGCGCTCTGCCGTTCGTAAACTTTGACCTTGAGACCGTTCAAGCGATATTTCAAAAGCTACGTGAGATTAGCTCTCCTGATACCCTGATGACGTACTACGAATACATTGGGCTACGAAAGTTTAACGAGGCTGTGTCAGCACCCGAGCGACGTGAGCGCATGGAAGAGGTAAGCTCATTCCTGAAGGAATCTGGATCTCTGAACTACCTCGGCCGCGAACGTGTGTGGTTGAACGTTCTTCCGATCAATATATACACAGTTAAGCCATCGGCAGCATAACGCGGCTCGGCTCAGCGCTTCTCGGTTCACTAAAACTTTTTATGACGGTCCCGTTGGCATTGTGAAGCGCCTCTCTACCACTATAGATGCAACTGATTCGTGGTCACAGGCTCGTGCTACGACCATAACAACTCTGCACGGCGAAGTGCAGACTCCGATCTTTATGCCGGTAGCAACACAGGCCGCCCTGCGCTGCGCAGACCTTTCCGTGGCCGACGGGCTCGATTATCGCATCCTTCTCGCAAACACCTACCACCTTCTTCTGCGCCCCGGGCCTGAAGTCATGTCACGACTTGGCGGTATTCATCGCTTTATGAACTGGCCACGCGGCGTGCTTACAGATTCCGGCGGATTTCAGATATTCTCGCTGTCAAAACAGCTTAAAATATCTGAAGAGGGCGCAAGCTTTCGCAGCTACGTTGATGGCACTGCGATGATTCTCACCCCAGAGAAGAGCATCGAGATGCAGGGCATCATCGGTAGCGACATTATGATGGTGCTCGATCAGTGCATACCATCCACCAGCGATGAATCAACAACCCGTGCGGCACTTGAACTAACGACCCGCTGGGCGCATCGCAGCTATGCAGCCCGTGGTGAATCGCAACAGGCGCTCTTCGGCATCGTGCAGGGTGCATGCTTCCCGCATCTGCGCAAAGAAAGCGCTGAACAGATAACCCAGATACCCTTTGATGGCTTCGCACTTGGCGGACTCGCCGTAGGAGAGAGCCGGAGCGAACGGGAGGACACTACTGAATTCGCTGCTCCCCTACTTCCTAAAGATAAACCGCGCTACCTCATGGGCGTTGGAACTCCAATTGACCTTCTAGAGGCAGTTCGTCGCGGCATAGATATGTTTGATTGCATCCTGCCGACAGCCCTTGCCAACCAAGGTGTTGCTTTTACCTCACACGGTCGGATCGATCTGCGCCGAGGTGTCTATGGACTCGACACCAAGCCGCTTGATGAATCCTGTGGCTGCGCGACGTGCAAACGCTATACACGGGCATATCTGCGCCACCTTGTTCGCGCAAGCGAGCGAATCTTCGGAGAGTTGCTAAGCACTCACAACTTAACCTTCTATCGAACACTGATGAGTTCCATGCGCTCTCATATCCTTGCTGGCACCTTTGAACAGTTTTATCGTGACAACGCCGAGCGATTGGCCGCAGATGACGTGGATAATCCATCAACGCCTCCCGTAATTCGCCGCAGACCTGCTCCACTAGAGCTTGGAGATTATGAGATCGTCGTGCGAACCGGCAGCAGCGCTGCTATCAAGCAGCGCTCGTCGGGTGAGATCATGCACTCGTGCAACGATCCGTGGCAAGAGTCGATGAGCCTCTATGTAGATGGCCCGCGACTCACACAGCGTCTGGCTGAGGGCTCTGAGCCGTTTGTTATATGGGACGTCGGGCTTGGTGCTGCTACCAACGCGATGGCCTGCCTTCTGACCCTTGAATCTCTAGAGCGTCTGAAACGCCCGGTAGTGCTTGTGAGCTTTGAGAACGATCTTGACTCGTTGCGACTAGCAGTGAACAACCCAAAGTTCTTCACTCATGTTCGACATCCAGCACCACACCTCTTACTTCGAGACGGCTCATGGCAAAGCAAAAAAGCACCTATTTCGTGGAATCTTCTGCACGGTGATTTCGTTCAGCGATTTAGCGATGCCGCCAAACCAGACGTGATCTGGTACGACCCTTTTTCAAGCAAGGTCGACACACCTCTGTGGCACGCTCCTTTGCTGCAAAAGATCCTTGCGCACTGTGGCGACGCTGCCACATCACTGCACACCTATTCAGCCTCAACAGCGATTCGTGCCACGCTGCTAAGCGCCGGATGGTGGATCGGAAGCGGCCCTGCCAGCGGGCCAAAAAACGAGACCTCCACAGCTTTTTCACCAGCAGCATTGGCACAGGGGGTGATGCGAGATTTACTCGACCACCGCTGGCTCGAGCGCTGGGAAAGAAGTGATGCAAAGCAGCCGCTCGGTGTTCAACCGGATTTCGATCTGCAAAACATCAGGAACCACCCGCAGTTTATGCGCCGGTAGGACGAGGTGATCGTGGGCCATGTTGTGTTGTAATTAGCTAGTTAAAGATCGGCTAAACATAAGAGCTACTAGCTAAGCTGCACAAGAAAGCACAGGCTCAAGGTCACCATGCTGCCGCCAAACTATAACCTTGCGGACCTTCTCGTGCTGCATCTTCACTGGTAGAATTTACTTTGCAACAAGCGCTTCCGGCTTTTGCCTTGATAGCCTCTAGACGTCTGCCAACAGAGAAGCTGGGTATGCTCGGAGCAAGGCCTCATTTACCCCTAAAAAGACATTTACCACCTGCTCGTTCAGGTCCTAATGTGAGAGCAGGCGCCCTCTTATTCTGTCAATGAGCCTTTGCTTTTAGTGTAAGGCACCTCTCGTATCAATATGTATGGCTTAGCCTACCTAACGATATGGGGCTTGCCCAAATCCCATAGTATCTTGCCTGCATGAGCGATTACTAAAGTTTTATCTCGGTGTGGTCGGCTGACCTTAATAACGTCAGGAGTCTAGTGGAGGGATACCCTGTGAAGCACAATATTTTTGTACTGGTGGCTAGCATTCTAACAATAGCTGCGTCTGACGCTTTTGCGGGCCCCACGGGGCCTACCGGCCCGAGCTGCAACTGCACCTTCATCTTTGCAAAGAATATAAAAGAAACTAGGTCGGTAGCTTGCCCGACCGGGCACCGTTGCACTACAGAGAAAAAATTTGAGGGAGATAAGTATAATCCCACCTGCAGATGCGTAAGCAGCATGATTACTTCCAGAAGATTCCTGAGAGCAGAGTGCCACACCAAAGATGATTTTAGCGAGGCCTCGCGACCGAATGTTGCACCTATGAGGACAGAGAAGGCATGCGCAAACCCTACGCCGGCCGGCCCAGCACGCTAAAGTCAACTATCTGCCGAAAATAAATGGCTTGGGTGGTAAACTACCGCAGAAAGAATCGAAAACTTCTCATGGCGCTGGGCGCCCTAGCTCTCTCTGCATCACAATCTTTGACCGTCGGCTACCTATCAGCTGAGAGTAAGAATCTGATCGAGCTGGTTGGGGTTGGCGTTGAAGCAGAATCCTCTTGGGCGCTTTTTAAGATCGCCCACGAAACAACCCTTGCTAACCTCGGCGATGTTGTTGCCGAGCGGTGGAAACTTACGCGAGTGAATAGGCAGTGCGTAATTGTTGAAGATGCTAAAGAGCGGCGACCAGCAGAAGTGTGCCTTTCGGGCGCCACCTACAAAGCAGCTCCGTTACTCAACGAGGCAACCCCAACAGGGTTGGGCGACTTTAACGGGCCGATTGGGGGCGGTCTGCTAAGAGAGCTTTCGTCGTTGCAAGCAAGTTGGCTTGGCCCCACAGGATCAGGTCATGCAATTGAGACGGAGGATGCAGGATTTCGAGTGGATCGAATCGACAGAAATAGTTTTCTGGCTTCAATCGGTATCCAAGCAGGAGATGTACTGGGGCAAATCAACGGCATAAGGATCATCAAAGGCGATGAGTTCACAAGTGCTGCCACGAATATTCAAGGCGACGTCCTTGAAGTGTCCTATCAGCGCGATGGCCAGGGACGCAGCACCGCCATTCGCCTTTCAGACGAATTACTTGCTGTGCTGAAAGCAGCTCGCGACCAAGCAAAATAATCCCCCACCCGCTAGCGTATCGACACAACCTTCTCATCAACGTGCCCCGAGCGCATCGGATTGCCACCGAGCAACCGAGGCAACTTGTGACGCACCCGCATAAATGGCCCGCTAAGGACGTAGCCACCCGCTAAAAACAGCAGTCCCACCTGCGGGCTCTTCCAAGTGAGCGCGATCAACAAGCCAAGGGTGAGTCGTGCCTTGAGCTTCACCCCTGAGAACTTGAATTGCTTGATGCTGAAAAACTCGACCGTAGAAACCATGAGATATCCGATCGCAACCATCACAATCGTGCCACACACAACTGCCAGAGAAGAGTTCTGCTCCATCGGTGAACTATTAATCACCGCGACAACGAACACAGCCGCACCCGGCGTTGGCAGACCTGTAAAGCTCTTCAGGTTCTCAGCTGATATATTAAAACGCGCCAAGCGGCTGGCTGCACACAATGCATAGAAAAAGGTTACTGCCACGCCAAATTCATCTGCTAGTGAATGAAAAGCCCAGTGATATACCATGACCGCAGGGGCGATTCCGAACGATACCAGGTCTGAAAAAGAATCGAACTCTATACCAAACTTAGACGTGGCATTGAGACGTCGAGCGACTCGACCATCGAGACCATCAAGCAAGATAGCGATTAAGATCGCCACAACAGCCTTCTCTAAGCGCCCGGAGGTAGAGTACATGATGGCAAGGAAGCCACAGAACATATTCCCCACAGTCACTGCATTTGGCACTGCATAGCGCCGCCTATACAGAATATCCTTGATCTCTTGTCTAGTTAATCTTTTCTCTGCCATAGAGATCGTTCCTTACCTATGAGGGCTCGACATACATCGCTGACACTCGCGAGAATCTGCCGTCAAAGAAGCGCTGCTGAACGCGCTCTTGCGCCGACCGTGCCTGCGCCCGAAAGTGTACCACAGAGCCAAACCATTTTTCGAGGGGTTTGGGGATTCCTGCCGCGATTATAGTGGCTCCGGCAGCCAAAGATTCATCAAATAGCCGGCGAACAACCTGCTGATGATGCCTCGTTAATCCCCAGACACTATCTAACACAAAGAGATACCCGCGCAGGTCGAGCTGTTGAGTGCGCCTGTTTCTGCCCGCAACCGAGGCATTCATAAAGGCGCCGAACAGCCGCAAGAAGGCGCGCTGCGAAGGGGGCAGCTCTGCTGCGCGGGTAGACAGCGTTAGCCGCTGCACCAGATCTTCAGGAAGACTGCTTAAGACCGCTGAAACCAAGTCGTTCATCCACAACACCTCTCGCGCTGCCGGCAGCGGCATCGTCATCACTGATGTAAAATCATCTGTGCCAAGTGATACAGCCGATACACTCACACTTACTCCTACTCCTTGACACTCACTGCATCGCCCACCAAATTCATCACCCCCACTTCCGGTGCAAGCTGGGCACCGGCGTGTACTTTTAGAGCGGATGAAATCAGCGCGAGTAGCTCCAGCTCGCTTGGCCGACTGACCGCGCGAGAACTCATCCGCAAGCGCGCCTTCAAGGCCCAGCAGCTCTGCCACGCTTTCAGAGCAGCTATCAGCCGAGCCATCGAGTGCGATGCAGTTTGAAAGCCGACCAAAGCTAGCAAGCTGCTCAAACTTACGACGCTTCTTAAAGCGAGCAACTAGCTGCGCAAGCAGCAGTGACTTACCAACGCCAACCTCTCCACATACGGCAGTGGCGACTCCGATCGGAAACACTACCTCCTTAAGGCTGAGCGGTCCTCGCACACACTCAAGCAACCGAATCTGCTCTGCTCTCGCCTCTAGCTGCGGCGGCAGTTGGTCTAAAGATTCAATCGTGCTCAACCACTCAGGTTCTATACACAGCACCGTTGATGCGCCCTTACATGCAGCACTATCACTAACCAGAGCTGCTCGATCTGCAACGAAGACAACCGTTGCAAGCCCAGAAAGATCAGCCGAGAGCTTGGTCAGAAGGATCTGCTCTGCCTTTGAAAAGAGCCGCACCGATGCCCCAAGCGGGTAATCAGCAAATGCAGAGCTCTCTACGATCTCGAGCAACCGCGCCTGGCCAGCAGAAAGAGACAGCCGACCACTGCGAGACAGGTGTGCTAACTCTGCACCGGTCAGAGCCGCTGTATGACGCAGGGAGAGGTCGCCGCACTGCGCACGTAGTAGATCATCACACGCCCCAAATCCATCACAATCAGGGCAAGCCTCAAAACGCTGCTCAGCTATCTCTAACCACCCCTGCCCTCGACAACGGCCACAATCAGCTAGCGCTGCAACCTCAGAGATGGAAGGCAGATGCAGCTCAAAGCTACATGTAGGACATCTGACTGACTTTGATACAGTCTGCAGATGAAACAGCTCTGCTGTGCGAGCTGTAGCATGGTAAAGAGCGACCGCCCCGCCACCCGCCTGAAACCATCCGCCGATCTCTGGTGTCACTCGGTCACGCTCAGCACTTGAGAGCACGCGTAAGATAGGCTCTCCCTCGTCGCTATCGACAAGATCGGCTGTTGACACGATTCGCGTCCCCACAACGGCCCGTTCAACCCCTAGAAGCTCGCACCATTCTCGAAGTGAGATATCGAGATCAGCTCTGCGTGGCACAGCAAGCACCACGACACCGTCAGCCGGCAGGGGCACAACTACATCACTCTCTGACGCCGCTACGCTCTTTTTACAACGCACACACCACGGTTGCAGGTGAGCCCCAACAACGTGCACTGCGATCTGCTCTAACCCCAAAGCTGCAAGCAGGCTATCAACGGGAATACTTCCAAGCACAGTGCGCTCAAACGTCAGGCCTCTGCCAACTCCGGAGCAACTAGGATTGATCCCCGCAATTAACCGCGCACCAGAAGCAACGACGGCGCGCCGGTTGCTCACCTCACTACCAAGAGCTTCGTATTCAGCATCTGAAAGAGAATACGAGCGAGCCAGATCAGCATCCAAAGAGAGTGCAAAATCCCGTAAGTTCTTTCGCTCATCGTACTTCATTGGTACCCTTGAAGTGTTTGGTGGCTACAGAAGGACCAACGCATCGTAAAAATAAACCTGAAATCAGAGCCAACGGAAGACATACGGTCGGTTACTAACATTTATCCACAGCCATAACAAATCTGTGGATAACATTAATAACAGGCTGATCGCACGACTTAAAAAAACCATGCTAGTTAGTCTCAAGGCGGCCAAAAACTTACTTTCCCACAGAGCCTGGCTGAACAACTCAATTCAGCTTCGTAACGGCCTGGGACCACTTTCTGGTCGCAGCCTGGCGATCCTGGTTTTTACGCTCTACCTTTTGCTAGAGCCGATTACTCTAGGCGCTGACATCGTATCTGCCGCACTAGCCTACGGGATCCTAGCCCTTCTTTTTATAACAACGATTGTCCTGGCGATACACTATTACCTGCTTAAACGAGGACTCTCTATTGAAGTTCTCCCGCCGCATACAGCTGCGGTCTCAAACCAGGAGGCGCGTCTCATTCTGCGACTCTCTCCGCTGCGAATAATTCCCGGATGCCACCTCGATCTTGCGCTTGAGATGGAGCACGCCGGAGCATCCGTACCGACAGTGCGAATCAGCGGATTTACAACTACCGAGCATCGCTGTTTGGCAGACATCATATTTCCTCATCGCGGAACATGGGCGGTAAAAGGTATACGTTGCACACTGATTGACGCCCTGGGTCTCGTTCGGTTCTCTTGGAGCCTACCGCAATCTTTTGCACTAGAGGTGCTTCCCCCACAAACATCTGATTCGAAGCTGCCGATTCTAAGCTCAACTCAGCGAGCCGGAGATCTCGTGCTAGACACCAACAACCGAAACGGCGATCCGTATGACATAAAGCCCTACCACCCATCTGATGGCGTAAAAAAAATAGTTTGGAAAGCCTATGCAAAGCGCGGAGAGCTGCTCTCGCGCCACCCCGAGGCTTCGATGACGCCCGAGGGGCACGTTGTAATAGTCGTGCTCGCTGAGCGCACAGACGACACCACCTGCTCACATGCGCTTGCCTATATTCGAAACCTAGAAAAACTTGCCCTTGATATCGTTGTGGGATGTTTGGGTCGAAAGCAGCGGCCGGTTGCTCGCACGTTGGCCACGGCGGAATCTCTCTTAGTTGAATCGACCTGGGACACCGCTGCGCTATCGCTTGAGCAGCTCCAAGCAGAGATCTCAAGCGTTGTTACCGAGTGCCATGCTCAACATACGGGGATTGCAATCGCAAAAATTCTGCTCTTCTGTTCAGCTGAGCAGGCCGCAGGCGAGGGCAGCAGAGCGGCCCTCTATGACCTTGGCGCCTGGATGGAGGCTCAAGGAATCGAACCCACCTTCTGTCTTACTGCCCCTGAGCGATTGCTCTTCGAACAACGCTCATCACGGTTCACAGAAGCCCTTGTCTCGCTTACTCTTCGCCCTGCGGCGCTGCAGCAAAAAGCGAGAGTGTCAGCATCTGAGTATCAATTGTTTCTTAGCGAATGTCTCCGCAAGCAGTGGGAGGTGTACGTATGATGACAAAAATACTCGGCGCGTCCGAATCATTCCCGTGGTTCAAAACAGTAATCGCAATGCGCGCTGTTGGTGTGCTTATTATAACCTGCGCACTCACTACCCTAATGGACTTAGGCTCGCCTGCGCTGTTTATCACTTGCGGCGGCGTAATGGGGGTGATTGCTGCGTCATACGGCGCTCGCACCCGTCTCAGGTGGACCAGTGGAGCGTTGTTTCTTGCAGCTCTGTGGACGCTCTACAGCGCACTTACCTACGGCTTTGACCTGCTGTGTGGGGGGCTCTTTTCGCATGCTTTTGCAGTCGAAGCATTTGCGCTGCACACTCAGCTCTTTCTGCTCGCCTTCTCGATATGCGCTGCCTCAACGTGGTCATTCTGGAGGGTACGCAGCGCCGTTACCTTAGAAGTCTTAACTCTGGCGGCCATCACAATCGGCATCTTTGCTGGACATCGAAACTTCCACTTTGATCGGCCGAAGATCATCAACTCGCTCGCCTGGCGTCTCGGCATAAACCACCTCTCCACGTTGATACTGATAGGAAGTGGATTACTTGCATTTGTTGCACTCTACCTACTGTTATCACATCGAGCACTGCGTCCGATTGCTGACAATCGCGTGGTTTGTCCTACGAGACTGCGCCGTCAAGGTATAATTACAGTGCTTCAGATACTGATCCTTTTAGCACTCGGATATGGGGTACAACAGGCGCTCTACCGGCACTTTAACGCCGTCATGCTCGACCGTGTTGCTAACGGCGTTGGTATGGGCAGCGAGTCTGGCGTGAGCCCGCTCAGCTTTCAATCAGCCCTTGGAAGCACCAATCAGCCAGCGGCTCTTGTGCGTCTCGAAGGCGATTACCAGAACAATCCTTTTAGCCCGATGATCTACCTGCGCGAGAGCGCGCTTTCGCAGCTAGGCGGCCGAGAGTTGGTTTTTGCGGGGCGTGCCTACGATACCGATCTGCCCGTGATAACCCCCAAAGATTCATTTACGGGGAAAGAAGATGCTGAACTGCAACGCAGAACTCCTGTTGTTCAATCGATCTACCTGCTGGCCGCTCACGACAACGCCTTTGCGCTAGACTATCCACTCTCAATCGTACAGCTAAAAAACCCGAGACCGAATCGCTTTAAGAACAGCTATAGGGCCTACTCTGTTGGTCCCGCTTTCCAGCAAGGCGATATCGACTCTTTAGAGGTTGGAGACCCGCGCTGGACACCAGACATCAAACAGCACTACCTGATGCAGCACAGCGATCAGCGCTATAGAGAGCTGGCTCAGAAAATTACTAAGGATATTACACCGCCAGTAATGAAGGTGCGAGCCATCACCGACTACCTCTCGCGCTCCTCAATTTATACCCTCACCCCGCACCACGACACAAAGCCATCAGACGATCCAGTCGCTCCGTTTCTATTTGGTGATCATCGCGGCTACTGCGTGCATTTTGCTCATGCAGTTGTCTATATGGCTCGTGCGCTTGGCATCCCTGCCCGCATCGGAACCGGGTACCTTACCGATCTTAGTCAAGCAAAAGATGGCCACATCCTGCTGCGCATGAGCGATCGCCATGCGTGGGGTGAAATCTATGTTACCGCAGTTGGCTGGGTACCGTTCGATGTACAGCCTGACCAGGTAGAGAGCCATGCTGATAGTCAGGTTGATTCAAAGCTCCTTGAAGAGCTCATGGGTATTCTTGAACCTGGGGAAGAGATCCTGCCTTCAGGTGTAACAAAAGATGAGCCAGGCATGGAAGATCCATCTCAGATATGGGTGCCGAATGCGGCACTATTACGTGACCTCTTGCTCGGGACCTTCATTCTATTAATCTCAAGTAAAGCCGCTCTGCGGTTACGCTGGCGATTCGCAACTGATCCTCGACGACGATTGAAGTGGGCCTACATCGCCTTCGCTTCTTCACTGTACGACATCGGAGTAAGGCGGGGTCTCGGTGAAACACGGTCTGAATTCTCTGAGCGCAGCTTCCAGCAAGCACTTCATGAGTTGAGCTCACTCATCGTTCGAAGCGCATATCAACCGCAGTCAACCCCATCCCTATCGCTCGCCGAAGTTGATAGTGCTATTGCGCATGCTCATGCGAGACTAGCTGCGCTACCACTCCGAAAGAAGGTGCTCGGGCTTTTAAACCCTGCAGGAACGTGCAGATGGCTTGCGAGGGGACGATGGTAAGGCTCCCATCAGTGCTTCACACAGCTACTCGTTACTCGCGTAGTGCGCTAAGAGCCTCATCGCTCGGGGCAGTCGTTACAACCGCAGCCCTTTGCCTGCTTACCCTACTACCCGCTACATACCCAGCCCGAGCCCAAGAGAGCGCCACGCAACAGGGCGGCTCACCACTGCTTGATCCATTTGACCCCTTTGATGTCTGGGGTTCTGATGAGCTGTTCAAATCAGAGGATGATAGCGAAAAAACAGTTGATCAGCTTATCAACGAAGCAACGCTACTGCTTTCAACTGAGCGGCTGCTTGATGCACGTACAAAGCTACTCAAGGCGCTTGCTAAGGATCCTAAAGACTATCGCATCCACCAACTTCTCTCAGGGTACTACCTAGTGCACGTGGGGCACTACCGTTTAGCGTTAAAGTATATTATGCGCGCAGAGGAGCTTTTTATTGAAAAGCACGGAGCTCCGCCCTATCGCAAGGAGCAGCAGCGCCGCGAGCACAGCAGCATCTTGTACTACCTTAGCCAGGTTCGGCTTAACTTAGATAACTACCAAGGCTCACTAGAGACCCTTGATAGATTTACGGCTCTTGGATACTTCGGCGACTGGTATCCAGGGTCACGCGCCTGGGTGCTGATGAAGCTTGGCAACCTTAAGGAGGCGATCCGTGTTGCACGGGCTGGTGTGGTTGCAGGCGTTGAGCAGGGTCGAATACTTAATATGCTCGGCATCCTGCTTTCGATGAATGACCAGCCCCAGGAAGCCCTCGATGTGTTTCGAACCGCAATAGCAACTGAGATGGCTTTTGGCACCGAAGGTCAACCCGCGACCCCGCTCAACAATGCAGGCGAGGTTTACCGAGAACTCTTTGAAGACGACAAGGCTGAGTCTTCATTTCTTAGAGCAACAAGCCTCCCGGACGGCTGTGAGCATCTGCTGCCGACGCTGAATCTAGTGCTACTTTACATCGAGCAAACCAAGTTTCAGGCTGCCGCCAGCGCCTTAGATAACTTCGAAAAGTGCATCGCCCGCTATCCGCTTCGTAATAGCGAGGAGCATGCTGCACTATCTCAGCTCGCCCGCGGGCGAATTGATCTGCACACAGGGCACATCGAACGGGCAATCTCACGCTTTGAAGCCGCACTTGAAGGCACGCAGTGGTTTGGAAAGATCGGAACTAACCAGGACGACCTGTTAGTTGGGGCAACCATCTCATTGGCACAGGCATTAGCGGCACAAAACGAACGCGATCGCTTTACTCTGCCTCAGAGCTGGAGCCAGTGGGCTAAGCAGAAGCGCGATATCAGCACCAACGCGATACGAGCCTGGTGGCTCTTTCGCCGTGCTCGACAAATGTTGGTCTCGGACCTCAATGACATTGAGGATCTGACCATCAGGAACACCGATAGTTTACTTGAATACCCCACACTCGGTGATGTGCTTTCGGATCTCTCTCCCTCGGGGATTGCCCGCCGTTTAAGTGCTCAACGGCAGCGCGACAAACGTGGGCCTGCCTCTCTGTTCTACGATCTATATTCAACACAAAATTCGCTCAGATGGTGGAACCATAAAGCTAGCATCACCGCTCTGGATGCTGTCATCGAGAGAGCCCGGACAGGATATGACGAACTGCTTCGCATTCAAGCTATCCTTACACGGCTACGCCTTACCCCACCCTCATCGAATGCATACAAGACGCTCGCCTATCGAGTGTTTTTTGCAACACCAGCACAGCTACGCAACCACGGATTTGCCCTACCTGTTCGCATTCAGAGCGATCTACCCTCTGCAGCTCTGCGCAACGCTGTGGCGAAGGGGCCATTCCTTGAGTACGCTAACGGCTCAGAGGTATGCACCATCGAGACTGGTCGAAATGAAGCTCAGAAAAACTATACGCTGCGCTTTAGCTGCGCAGGAAACATCTCAAAAAATCGTACTGTCGAGGATAGCGATATCAATCAAGTTGTGAATAAATTATCAGATGCCCTTTTTAGCGAGGAGATTAGCAATGGCCGGAACAATTGAGGGTTTTGAAGCAGCTCATAAGACGATCTCGAGCTTACGCGCTTCATTAGAAACAGTGGTCCGTGGACGCAGCGATACTATTCGCCTGGTGATCAGTGCGCTCGTTGCTGACGGCCACGTGCTGCTTGAAGACTATCCAGGCTCTGGCAAGACGACACTTTCAAAGACTTTGGGTAGGCTCATCGCCGAGGATGCCCCAGGAAGCTCACGCTTTTCCTCCGCAGCAAAGGAGCCGATCGTGCCGTTTCGTCGCATTCAGTTCACTCCTGACATGCTTCCTGGAGATGTCTTGGGGGTAAATATCTTTGACCCCAAAACAGGGGCGTTTCAGTTTATGCATGGACCTGTTTTTGCTCACGTTGTGCTGGCCGATGAAATCAATCGAACAGGCCCCAAAGTGCAAGCAGCTTTTCTTGAATGTATGGCTGAGAAGCAGGTGACAATGGATAACGTTACCCATCCACTCGACCAGCTTTTCTTCGTGCTGGGAACACAGAATCCTCTCGACATGGCGGGCACCTATCCTCTGCCACAGGTGCAGCTTGATCGCTTTCTGTTGAAGATTCCGATGTCGTATGTAGACCGCGCAACAGAGTGTGAGATCCTAGCAACTCATACCTCGATACGAGAAAATAGTACGTCTATCCCCGCAGTGTGTACCCGCAGCGACGTTTTACACGCACGCAGCGTGTGCCAGCAGGTCTTTGTGAGCCCCGCAATGCGCGAAGCAATCGTTGACATCGTACAGGCAACCCGCGGTAACCCACTGATTCAATTCGGGGCCTCGACCCGTGCAGCTCTTATGTTGCAAAGCGCAGTACAGGCCTGGGCGCTAGTACATGGGCGCGACCATGCGACCGAAGATGACCTGCGATACATGGCGCCATTTGTGCTGCTGCACCGGCTTAGGTTCCACGCTGGTGCTGGTGACGCTCGCAAGGCTCTAGATGAGCTCATGCGACCGGCTATGGAGCGGATGATTTTGCGGGGTCTGTAAGGCGCACCCCAAACGCAAAAATCGCTGTTCTTTGGCGCAAAACAAGCCATTTTGTTAAGCAGTTCGCCACGGCTGCCGAATCCTCATGGGATGACTGTTTGGCATATTCTCCACAACAACTGGACCTGGATTGGAATCGCGGCTTTGGGCGGCATCTGCATCCTCACTATTCGCATGGTGCTCCACTCAACAGCTCACCAACGCTCTATGGTGCATCAAGCGCGCATGTTCCGAGAACGGGTTGCAAGCTTTCGCACCCATGCCCAAACACTCGACGAACATTCGCATGAGTATGCAGCTATTTTCGAAGGCGATGAATGGACCCAGCTCGTTGAGCTGCTAAACCAGCTAGAAACTCTCGATGGCGAAATTCACGGCCTGCTTTCGCGCAGACAGTACTCTGAGGCGTGCTCTCTCTTGCAGCACGTCTGTCGTGAGTCCGTCTCCTCTGAAGAGCAGAGTGCTGCACAGGCACAACATGAGCTTGAAGCCCTGATTGACTGGGAGCATGCCGTGCACGGGATGCTCCGAAATGTTATTCGCAACTTAGAGATTGCAAGCGAACAAACTCGTCGGGTAGCAAATCCAACCCATGTGCGGAGCAAGAGGCGACAACCTACGCTAATGACCCTGGCCGACCTCAAGAAAAGCTTAATTGAGAGTGGTGAATTAAAGTAAGAATTCCAGGCAAACGGTCTGGCCCAACGCTGGCGTGTATCGCGTAGCGATACTACGCGATGTCAACTTTTGTTGCGCGAACATCACAGGCCCCTAGAAAGGCTCCTGCCAATTGATTAAACCGGGAAGCTTCGTCAGTCACAAAATACCGCGTTACCGCTGATTGTGGTGGTGAAGGTTGCATGCCAAGTCCGACTAGCCGCGCAACATCATCTGCTATAGCACGAGAGCACTCCACCACCGCCACCTCCGAACCGAGAAAGCGCTGAATAGGCTTAATTAACAACGGATAGTGTGTACACCCCAGTATGACTGTATCAACACCCTGCGCTCGCAGTGGTCCCAGGTACAGCTCAACAACTTTATCCGTAATCTCACCCTCAAACATCCCAGCCTCGACAAGCGGAACAAATAGCGGGCAGGCGTGCGGCACTACCTGAATCGACGGACTAACAGCTTGAATGGCGTCATCATACACCCTGCTGGCAACAGTGGCGTTTGTTCCCAAAACTCCGACAACGCCATTATGAGTTTTTTCGAGCGCCTCACGAACGGCCGGCCCAACCGTGCCGATCACAGGAATAGAGAGCTCTTGCTCCAAAAGCGGCAGCGCGGCAGCCGAAGCGGTGTTGCAGGCAATAACGAGCAGCCCGATCTCTTGGCTCTGCAGAAAGCTAGCACACTCTCGCGCATACCGAATGATCGTCTCGGTGCTCTTTGTGCCGTAGGGAAACCGGGCGTTATCGCCCAAGTATGCAAAGCTCTGTTGCGGCAAGACGCGTTGCAGCTCGCGCAGAACCGTCAAGCCACCCAAGCCACTATCAAACAACCCTATCGGTCCATGCTGAATCAACGACATGACTCACAGTCTACAAAGGTGCTTCAGAGGAAACAACGCCATCTGCCACCAAAAGTCGCCAAAAACGCTACAGATAGCTGATTTCTCTAGCTAGAACTTAAACCAACAGCCAGCAAAAGTAAGGATTGCTAACGACTACTTCGACTCGCGTGGCCTCCAGCAGAGCCGAGGTCCCACGCATTAAGCCACTCAATTTTGGTAAGTTTTAACCCCAGAGTCTGCTTGAGACGAATGTGCAGGTCTGGCGCGTGCCCAGCCCCATAGAATATCGCCACCCGCCCATGTTTCGCTGCGAGCTGGTCGCGCAAAACAGAGATAATCTGTGCATTACGATCATCGATAAGCGAAATTCCCTGCTCTCCTTCAAGCGCCGAAAGCACCGACTCTGAAGCAGTCAGGCCCTGTGCCATAAAATTTTTTATCTTACGCCGGTCGCTATCAGTCGGACCCCGCAAAAGAATCAGCAGCGGATTTATACCCGCCAGCCCCTGCTCACTGAGACCACTATCATTAACAGCCTTTGTGAAGCTTGGATCGAAAGAGAGCTTAAGAATCTTTGAAAAAAGCTGTGGCAGCGATTCACCGCGAACGTTCATAGCCGCTCGTAAGGCGTCTGGCGAAAGGTCCGCGTGAACAAAATTTGAGGCTGCGTAATCTACCTCATCAAGTTGAAACGACAACCCACACAAGTCAGCAATCTTTCGCTGGAACGCTCCCAATGATGAATCGCGCTTCTCATGGCTGCGGAGCTTATCTCCAACAGACTCGTCTGCAATCATCTCAAACAGTACAGCGTCGTATTGCTTGAAAAGCTCATTCAGTGTTCTGTAGTAGCTCTTTTCGCCGATATGTACAGCGCTAATAAAATCAACTTCAGTTGACTGCCGCTCATGAGAATAGTGCAGCACAGGGACCTGTAGCGACCGTCCGGCCGCTGACTCTGAGATTCGTATAATTTTTGGTAGCGGTAACTCCTTGGGGGCGCATCCACCACGAAGCACCCATGTGGCCAGCGCAAAAAGCGGGATACTGACCAACCAAGGAAGTGTTTTTCTGATAGCATTACGACCTGAAACATTCATGAAAAACTCCCACCCTAAAGCCCCATAACAACTGCCTCTAAAGCGCTCTATGTGAATGAAAGTGTGCGCTGTTGGCTGCATTCCAACGCCCGAGGGCTAACCGGCCTTCCGCACATTCGCATCCTGCTACAGCAGTTCAATATTTGCCCGTGGTACCTGTACAACGCGACCATCATCAAGACGTGCCTTCAACACCCGCGCGAATGCCCCCGTCTCAAGCTGCATAAGCTCACGAGGCAGCTCTTCAACGACCCCCTGTAGCCCGAAGAACGGCACTCGTATCAACCGAACTCGGGCGCCAACGGCAAGTCCACGCACCGCACCTGCGTCTTCAGTAGAGCGGTTACTTGGCTCCCAGACAACAATCTCAGGGCGTTGGGCACCAGCACGCACCTGAGTTGTTCCGTTTATTGATACATTTTTACCATCGACCGGCTGCAAGGCGTTTAGAACACGGCTACTCATCGGAATTTCGCCGAACCCTTCGGTTACAATCAAGGTCATCGGAATAGCTTCATCTCCAGTAAGAGCGATACCGAGGTCGTACCCAATGTAAGCCCGCAGGGTGGGGTCATCAATCGAACCTGTGACAAGCCCCACGGCCCCGCGTGCTACGGCAGCTTTAATCGCTCCGATAGTAGGAGAATGACCACCAACAATGACTGCCTGCGAGCAATCAGCTGGAATATGCGCGGTATCAAGTCGCGTGTCGACAGATATCGGCAGCACCTTGAGCTGCCCCAATCGCTCGCCCCCCACACCGAAGATACCCTGCACGAACGTAACAGTAGCCTCTATCGTGACTGCCTTGTCAGGCTCCAGCGCTACGATGCGACCAGGAATATAGGCCTGAACATCAAGCACGCGCGGCGCCGCGCGAATCCCGATATGGCCAGTTGAGGCAGACAGAAACTCAACTATTCCCGATATCGGGGCACATACTGTGCTTTTAAAAAGCCCCCACAGACCACGCACCTCTGCTAGCACATCCCCCTCTGCTACCGAGCTGCCCACAGCAACTTTGGATAGACCAGCAACTTCTTCCGCGGCAACTCCGAGGCTCTCAGCTATCCGAACAATCCGCAGTTCACCCTCAAGCTGTGCTTGAGCAACAACCTGTGTCCCTGAAACAGTATCCCCCTCTTTTACCAGCAATTGGCCCTTAAGCGGCAGCTCTCTGCGCTTGCGTATGCACGCGCGAGATGAAACTTGTAATCCTGGGCCAAACGCATTTGTAGCTGTCATACTCAACGAAGCAATCCGAGATTCTTAAATATATGACGTTGATTATCTGCCGATTCTGCGGCTTTTAGTGCGCCACTTCTCGCTCTACCATCACCAATAATGCCGCACTCACCGAGCTGAATTAGCTTCTGATGCGACTCCCCCGGTCCACTACCTACATCGATATCGCTGCTCTTTGGAACCACTTTTAAACTAGCCGTTCCCGTTGTTGCAGTCTCAAAACGCTCTACTGTGTCTGCACGTACAACCCCGATAAAGGCGCCATCAAGAAACACCTCAGCCAAAACGTCGTGCGATTTTCTGGCTCGCTTCCATAGTGGAACTACCGCGCAGCCAAGATAAACCAAACAATCATTCTCAAACACCTCATAGGCCGCTTCTGGATGGACCGAAGCAAATACCCCAAGATGTGGCATCATAAAAATGGAGTCCACAGCCAACTGAGTTACGCCTCGCAAGCTGAAACCATCAATCATCATTAAAGCTGCCTGCATACGCTGCGGAGCGTGGCTTAACACACCCCCAGAGCCAATCACCAGGTCGAGCTTCATTGCATCGACCAGCTCATAGCGGCTCGATGCCTGCTTAAACACATCTGCAATGCTCTTCTCATGGCTCTGTTCTAGACCAATTGCAAGCGAGCGGTGGTGCTCCAGTGAAAGACGCAGCGCCTCACGACAGACCGCCTGCTCAAGCCACAGATCCTCTTCAGTCTGAGGAATTGACGTCGGTCGAATCATCTTGTTCCGCAAGCGATCACGAACCTCCGAATCAGGAAGAGCAACGGGCATCCAACGACCGATATTAGCCGGGCCCGCTTCTACTAAAACGTTTGCAACAGAGTAGCTCATGCCAAGATTCGCACTAACTGTTCTGTTAAAAATCGGTGTGCCGCAGCGATCCTTAAAGACCGAGAAAACATCAGTCGTGGCGCCACCAATATCCACACACAGCACATTTTGACCGGTCTGACGAGCGTATCGCTCAACTACCACACCAACTGCCGCAGGTGTGGGCATAATCGGCACCGGCGTCCACGACATAAGCTTCCCATAGCCAGGAGAGTGACTCATTACGTGTGAAAGAAAAAACTCGTGAATAGCTTCGCGCGCCGGACCGAGATTTTCAGAGTCGAATGACGGGCGTACATTCGGAACCACCAGCACGTGTGCCAGGCGACCCAGAATCTCTTTGACTTCTTCCGCGGCTTCGAAGTTTCCTGCGTAAATCACCGGTAATCTAAGGGTATCTCCGAAGCGCGGCCGTGGTGATGCTGCTACGAGCGTTTCAGCCATTTCTACAACGTGCGCGGTTGAACCGCCGTCGACACCACCTGTCATCAACACGATATCAGGCTTAATGTGGCGAATACGCTCTATGCGTTGGTGGTCTTCGCGACCATCATCGGCAGAGATGGCTTCCATAACGATAGCGCCTGCACCCAACGCCGCTCGCTCTGCTGATTCAGTTGTTATTGATCGCACGACGCCGGCAACAAGCATCTGTAGGCCACCCCCTGCCGAGCTTGTTGAAAGATAGAGATCGACTCCCTCGCCGGGTTCCTCAGCTGTTACAACAAATGGCTGATCATCTCGGCCTGAAAGGATTAGCCGTCCGCTAAGCTCCTGCACCTCACTAAACGCATGCAGGGCACCTACAGTAACATCAGCCACGGGTGCTTCAACTGTAGTAGGCGCTTCACCACGAAAAGTCTGATGCCACCTATCGGCTTTCTTCTCAAAGACAAGTGCCTTGGTAGTAGTCGAACCACAATCGGTGACGATAACCGTTCTAAGATTAACAGCGTCTGTACGCATCACCCACCAAACCCCACAACTACACCGACAGCAGAGATCCAGTCACGCAATAGAAATTGCACCCGCTCAACAAGTAGCGCTAGCCGTGCCATTACAGTAGAGCCAAAGAAGGCACCGAAACATACCATCAGCAGCGGGCGCCCAAGCGGCGCAATTCGCCCTTGAAGAGAATCACTCTTTCCAAATGTGAAGAAGAAGTAGTTCAGCACTAAGAGAAGAGTCACAACAAAAAGGCAGTTGTTGAGTGAGTCAAGCAGCAAAACGCCCTCGCTGCCTATTACAACTAGTGGCTTAAAACTTCCTGTTACCTGTGGAATCGCCTCGGCAAAGAAGCCTTTTATGGCGAGAGCCCCGCTAACACCAAGAGAGAATCCGATTACAATCTTTGCCAGCCACGCATAACGCGCAGAATACAGCGTATAATACAGCAACCCAAAAGCCATCGGTACAAGATACAGCAGATAGAGCGGCTGATACGGCTGCGACAAGGTCCCATCTGGATATACCTGGACCGAAAGTCCTAGCATCGGCACAACTATCTCGGGCCACAAAAAATCGCGAATTACCAGCATCGGCCCAAGCCCAGCTGCTACTCCTATAAAAAGGTGCTCAAAAAAACGGTAGAAGACGTTCTCTTTTATAAGAAAGCTGAAGATGGCAAGCGTTGCTACGCCACCGATAAGCACCGATGCCAGCGTCCACGACATTGCGCTAACCATGGGACCTCCGATACCACTGAGCAAGCGACACAATATTGCCCACTACTATGAGCCCGATTAAAACAATGTGCGCCATGCTGAGCGCAGTGTTAGTAACCAGAAGCTCACTATTTGCACTCTCTGGATAATGCTCTTTGAGTATATGCGAATACCATGCAGCTCCGGCAATGCCCTCAAGCAAGCCTTTGAGCTGTCCAGAATCAAGAAAAATATATGCTTCTGGAATGGTGATTGAGGTACACCCATGCACCAGTGTTGGCCGATAATCACCCTTCTGCAGAAACTGAATGATTGTATCAAATACCCCAACAAGTCCGGTGATGTGCCCGACCAGGCGGACTCCATTAAGATCTCTAATCGATGCAAAGCGCGGATAGTGCACAATCGGCATGCCGCTTACATCGCGCCCAAGAAACTTTGAGATATCTGTTGCGCTCGCCAACGC
>JBIKWG010000103.1:0-10233 GCA_044356425.1 Bdellovibrionota bacterium
AAATATGGCTCCGCCAGGACGGAAGCCTGCATTAACCCAGGCACTACCGTACTCCCACCGCTCTCCTGGCATCTCTTTTTCAAGGCGCGCTGCTACACTTTTTGGTATGGTTGAAAGGAAGCTTTCTGCCTGTTGATATTGGGAAAGAAGCAACACAGGGATACGACGACGAAAAAGGTGTTCCAATAAGACTTCCGCCTGGGGTTTATTTTCAGCAATCGTATTTGGCCCAAAATCAAGCCAGACAAAAGCCACTTGGCTTTCGGCAACTTGTACGTCCTCAATAACTTGATACATCCGCTCAGCCGAAACGAGCCGCGAGGGGTGTTGAGAAATACCCAATAAAATAGGCAGCGCCACTGCTATCATCATCACAAGGTATATCAGCCGCCGGGTATCCACGTTACTTCTTCCCTGATGAAAAAGACTTCGACTCAATCGACAACCACATCCGGATTGCAAGCATAAGACCTGCCACACCAGCCCCCAGACGAATAGCTCTGAACGCTGCGCTGTTGGGAACTTCAAGCAACCATTGCCGCAGGGCCGGCATATCTTCGTAAATAGATCGACCAAAAGAAATCTGTCCAAGCATAACGATAACAGCAGCGCCCATCATAAGCGCTGATTCCATAGTCTTTATGCGAAAAGCTCTATACGCTGCGGCTGCTATATAGACCCCAAGTAACGCAAACATCGCCGAACCAAGCTGGTTAAAGAGCCCGTTGTAAAGCAAATCATAGAGTCGCTGCACCAGCGCTTTCTCTCGATCAAGCCGTCGTAAAACGAAATACGCGCCCGCGAGCTTATTGGATTCGCTTGCTACATTTTTTATCGGCTCACTGTATGCAGTGCTATAGCTTCCCCAAGATTGAGCTTCGATGCGCTGCACCGACTCTTCTGTCTTTGCCCGGTATACCCGCAGCTCTTCCAGCAAGATGCGTCGAGCTTCTTCTCCGTTCAAAGCTTCAGTGGCGCGTGCATACTGCTCAAGCTGCGCTAGAGTCTCGCGCGTATAACGCGTTAATGCCCCCACTCGAGCCGAAAAGGCCGGAACTGCCCGTGGCTCTGTGTTGCCAGCTACACCCAGCGCCTCTTCATCTTCAACAATACGTTGCGCGAATTCTGATATTACCTGCACCTTCCTGACATCCGAAGTTACCGACAGCCCCTGCATCCACTGTCCTGCTGTCACAAGCAGCATCGTGGTAAGTCCACTCAGCAGAGCTACGCTGTGTAACCACCCCGAGCGACGGAAAGCTACTCGGCTTCCGTGAGAGACAATCAAGTTAATGAGCCCAAGGCCGATTGCCATGGCACCAATCGCTATGAATCCATTTGATATCTTATCGTGTTTATCGGCGACTCCAATCCACTCAAGGGCGCCTTCGGGCAGCAAGAAGTAGAGGAAAAAATAGACCCCTCCGAGCAGCGTTGATAGCCGCACAATTCGGGCTCTATACGGAGTTGTTTCAACTGCTACCACAACACCTTTCCTAGAAAATTATGAAGTACGTTCCACCATGACAACCAACTAGCGCGAATAAAAGCGTCCGGAGTGCCAATCAAAATCGCAGGCCAGATCGATGAGATCGTTGAGCATGCGACGCCAATAACAATAAACAGAGCGAAAAACAGTTTAAGCCTATCCTGCGCTGCAAGTGTAGCCACCTGCACCGGCTCTCGACTCAGATACGCCGAAGCGCCAAACAGCTCTTCGCCAATCAGGGTATAGTCACAGGTGCAGATGAAAAACGCCACCTGTTCGGGACTTACACTTGCCGCGACTTGACGGGCCCCTACCTGTTGCCCAGCTTCCGCAAGCACCAGGGCCTCTGCGGCGAATACTCCAAACATAAAAGCGGCACCAGCTTTCTCACGATGCATAAGCCCCATATATCCAGAGGCAAAAGCGAACTGCTCACTTGAAAGAAAGACTATACTTTGCGGATCAAATGCCCCTGCCCTGCCGGCATCTCGGTAGGCATCCCGTACAACATCCTCTACAATAGCCATCGCTTCAGGTGAGTACTGCGGGACAATGAGCTTTAGCTTATACTGCGCAGCTTTTTTTGAAACGGCATGAAGCACTCCCAGGCATGCGTACAACACAGGCCCCACATCAGTAAGTGCCGTGGTAAACACTACCGCGCGCCCCTGCTCAGCGCAGCGACCAACTGCTTCCTCAACAGCATCGATGCCAGCGATGCGACGAATCTCGTGCCGATACCCCTTGGACAAGCGGCGCAACTCATAAAAAAGGATTCCACCGGCCAGGAATAGAAGAAGTACAACTCCAGGGGTAGCGTGATCTAATCCACCCATTACTTGGTTGCTCCTTGCTGAGCAGCTTCTAGTCGCAGAATAAGAGCTTCTACTCGCTCTGCAGACGAGAGCACCTCGTTGAATGCAGTAAGGAGCGGCTCACCAACAATCATTCGCAACAACGGCTCACAGGCTACAGATAGCTCTCGCATGCAGCCTACAAGCGGCTTACCCATCTCAAGAAGAAAGATAGCAGGCGCAACAAGCTGCCGACGCGAAACAACTTCAACAATCAATTCAAGCTCACTAGTGATGGGCATATCTGCTGTGTGATTCATCGCCGCTCGTGTGACCCCTTTGCTGACTCAAGAGCTTGTCGTTGCTTTATAAGGCTCTGCAACTCATTCTGAAGTAGATCTATATGCTCATTTTTCGTGCTCTGTATCAGCTCAAGCTTTGACGTAAGCTCCTGCGATGCACTCGAGACCCTCTTAAGCGCGTCAGCCTCTGCGCTTTTCAACACCACCGACAATGCATTAAGCTCTGCAGTGACTTCAGCTTCCTGGCGCCTCAGCAACGGTGGAGCCGCACTCCCTTTTAGGGCCTGCTTGCGTGACTCAACAGAATTTAAGGCGGCGGCGAGACGCTTGGCGTCAGAACGCAGACTCTCTAGCTGCTGTTCAGCATCTACTATGCGGTCTACCTGCGCAATCTTATCAGTATCGCCTTGTAGACGGCTCAGAGACTGCTCATAATCTCGCACCTGCGCCTCTCTCTTTTTCAACTCAATCGCCCGTTCTTGAAGCTCTGTGCGCAGGGCCGCACGAGACAACAGCGCAGCAGCATCTTGACCATCAAGAGAGAGATCAAATAGCGACGAAGAGGCGCTCCCCCCCTCATCAACTACAAGGAACGCAACCGAGATATCAGGAAGAGTATCCGACAGCAAAATCTGCCCAACAATCTCGGACCCTGTGGTGTCATTTGATTCAACAACTAGAGCTGGGGCAACGCCGACAACTGTTCCCATATGAGAGGCCACTACGTAGGCTCGAGATGGCTTTCCGGAGTATGCTACCGTTGCGTGCACGGTGAGTGGGACGCCCTGACCGTGCGCTAACTGAGTAGCTACAGGGCACAAGCCTACACAGAGCCACAACAGAATCTTACTGCGCCATTTCACGGTAAAAGTCCTCTTCATCCTGATAGCTGTTGAGATCGGCCTCATTTTCTAGCTGCGCCAACTTTCGGCGTTCTTCGGCTATACCGTCCTGTAGAGCCTTGACTCGATAAGCCCGCTCAAGCGACTGCTCAAAGCCAGCACTTGTCTCTGGCGCCAACAGCCTTAGTGTAAGCTCAATCCAGCGCGACTCCCGCTGCAACGTTTCACGACTGAGCGCCACAAGACTACCCGCAGGCGACACCCGCTCTGCCGTTTCAAGATCTCGAATGGCTTCGTCAAGCTTGGCCCTGAGCGAATCTACTTCGACGCGAGCGTTTTGCACCGACCCAGCCGCTGATCCCAACCGTGAAGCCGCTGTCTCTTTAAGTGCATCATCCTTAAAAACGTAGCGCTGCAGCCTGTCGATACGAGCACGTTGACTATCGCTCTTCAATCGCACCCCCTCAAGCTGCTCATCAAGCTTATCGAGATCCTGTTTAATTGAGAACCAAGAGCGAAGCTCAGAAGAGTGCTCTGGCGAAACGTGCTGTTGAACCACTGTTTTCGTCAGGCTCCATACCCCCGCTTCCCCACTAATCGGATCCAGTGCATGTCCTTCCAACTCAACTCCGTCTCCATCCAGCTCTCGGCCTGAGAGGCGTAGCCTACTGCCTTCTCCATTAAGCAAGAGAGGCGCTTGAGCGGTGTCTGACCCTTGACTGCTCGCCATGCGCTGCGCTTGGTAACGGGGATCAATGACAAGCACCAGCGGGTCAGCACCTTCTTCAAGCTGCTCAACGAACCACGGTATAACCCGAGCGCCCTCCGCCAAACGAATCACTCCGATATACGCCCCGGCACCGAGCTTCGGAAACCCCCTCTCGAATCCGGCAATCAGGACATACCCACCCCAACCTACTGCTAGCAGAAGCCCTAAAAAGAGTAGTAGGAAAAAACGCTTCATATCTTTTAGGGGGTTCGAATCTTAACAACGCGCGCAGGACAACCAACCGCCACGCCCCAATCAGGGACGTCTTCTTTGACAAGTGAATGTGCTCCGATAATTGCGTGCTTTCCGATGGTAACACCATCAAGAATAGTCACTCGAGCACCAAGCCAGCTATGCTCGCCGATAGAGACTCCACCTTTGATCTCCATCGGCTGCTCGATAAGAGCAGAGCCCTCTTCACCTTCAGTGTGATTGCCTGGCCCGATATAACAGTAGGCACCGATCAGTACACTCTCTCCCACTACAACTCGGGAGTTAGTGGCAACTCGACAGTAGGAGCCGATGTTACATCCGTCCTTTAGCTGCACCTGCCCATGTTTCGCTGCGATGGTGCTGAGTCGCCCAATGCTGACCCGATCACCAATAGATATAGAAGCCTCACTGCCGCGAACGTCGAGCGAGGCGTAGTCATCAATCAAAACCCCACTTCCGATCGATATCTGGTTGGGTATACGAAGCAACACCCCCCGACCAATAGCAGGACGCCGACCACACGCCTTAAATAGCCACGGGTATAAGATTGCCCGCGCCCCAAATCCTGGCAGGCCGGGCAGGTTACTGACAAATAGCTGAGCAAACTCGTAACCTAGAAAGAAGGCAAGAGAGGCATCACCCACCGCCAGCTCACGATAGGCGCCCAGGCCCGACCGCGAGGTATCAGAAAACATTCGTTGTTGGGGGGTCATTGCCGGGGCACTATGCATAAATGGATAAATACCGTAGAAGCATGCTCCCCGGTAGTATATATAGGTGCTCAACCGATTCCAATCGGTTGTAGTTGATCGCAAGCCACGCCTGGGAGAGAATATAGCGAAATAGACGCGACCGTGGCAGAATCAATGCTTGTGGCACTAATTACAGGGATGCTGAAGGCCACGAAGACGAGAAGGAAGTAGCAACTATGCAAGCCACTGACCAATCTGGATTTTTTACCACTAAACTTGAGCACGCCTTGGCGTGGGCACGGAAATACTCATTGTTCTCGTATCCCTTCGTTACAGCCTGCTGCGGTATGGAGTTCATGTCGGTCAACTGCTCTCATTACGATACCGATCGATTTGGAGCAGCACTGCCACGATTTACCCCCCGTCAGTCCGATCTCCTTTGGGTGGTTGGAACTGTCAATCACAAGCTCGCCCCAGTGCTCTTGCGTGTCTATGAGCAGATGGCAGAGCCGAAGTGGGTAATCGCTTTTGGGGCCTGCGCCTCTTCTGGCGGTTTTTATGACAACTACACAACTGTAGCAGGAATAGATAAAATTATCCCTGTGGACATGTACATCCCTGGTTGTCCGCCCCGACCAGAGACGGTGTTGGATGCGCTCATGCATCTGCAGCAGAACATCCAGAACTCACGACAACAGATAGTTCACTCACAGGGTGGCAAACAGCACCATCCTGATCTGCCGCCGCTGCTTGGGCAGCCGATTGATACCCGCTTAACACCGAAGGTTTAGCGCGAATCCTGGGTTAACGAAGCAACCCACTCAACCATCTGCTCGACAGCCACGGGTTTGGCAAAAAACGCAGCTGCGCCCCGAGCGGCTAAATGATAGAGCTTTTCTTCCTTAGAATCTCCGCTCATAACCCCAAGGTGTGCATCAATTCCCCGCTCTTTGATTGAGGACAGCAATGCTTCAGCTCCTCCATCCGGCATATTGATATCGCACACAATCGGCGGAACCTGCTGTTGCGGCAGCTCTTTTATGAGCTCGCCTACTGACTGGAAGCTACGCACTCGAATGCCCGACAACCCAAGAACTCTACTCAATGAGTGATTGTGATCGGTGTCATCATCTACTACGAAGAGCTCTCGACACGGCGCTGCTGCAGCTTTGGTCACTCCATACTCGCATACCTGCTCTCGAAGATCCTCGCTATCACGTTCGCTTGCGCCAGCGCGCAACTCTATCTCGATAGTAGTCCCTGCACCCACAGTGGACTTGATGCTAAAACGCCCGCCGCAATCCTCGATCCGTTGCTTACTCGAAATCAGCCCAATCCCCCACCCCTTTGCTTCCGGCAATGAATCGCAGATACCAGCTTGAATGTGAGCTACCATGCCTGGCGCAATTCCGATGCCATCATCAGCAACGAGAATCCGCATCCACAAGCCCTCTTGCCGAACGGTCAAAAGAAGCTTAGTTCCTTCAGAGTATCGCAACGCATTCCCTACGAGATTAGATAGCACCCGCTCACAGTCGATAGCGGATATTCCATGAGCGCGGCCAGCGTACGGAAACGCGGATTGCAACGAGACATTTCGTTCTGCAGCCATCCCTGCATACCGCTGAAGCACATGTGTGCCTACGGCCACCAGATCACAAGCAACTTCTCCGTTAGGCTCATCGGCAACCCCTACCAACCGGGAAAGCATCTTTTCAATATACGCTAGCTCATTGGTTGCGAGCACTGTCATAGCATCAGGAACAGCCTTTAATGCACAGCTATACCGTAACGCTCCTAGCGGCGCCCTGACATCGTGTGCAAACGAGAGCACCTCACGTTGATACTCTCTCAGCTGATCAATCGCATGGTGCCGGCCGCAGAGTGACACTATTGTGGCTCGCATTGCCCCTAGAGCCTCTCCAATCGCCGCCGCTACCCGTGTTGCTCTTTCAACTCGCGGCCCCGATGCTGCTTGAGCAAGCCCCATCCATAGGTAGGCAGACTCAGCACGTTCCGCTTTCAGCGGCATCTTTACAGGCACCACCATTGACGTTCGAATATTATTCGCGGCATCGCACATGACATCAACGAAATGATCTCGAATCAAATACCTGAGACCGCTGCGCTCATACTCAGCGATAAGATGTAAGAAGGTTTCATCCGACAAACGTGCTCCCTCTCTCGCAGAGGCAAACAACACGTCCTGAGGGCCCTGCCCAACAATCAAACAAAGCCCCTGCACATCACCGGCAACGCTATGAAACAGCTCCCAAGCGAACAGGCGCAAAAGTCTTTCAATCGAGAAGGATCGATCGTCACAACACGCTGACACCGCTCGCGCCAGAGCCAGCGAAACTTCCGCTCTCAAGCAGCCTCCTGAACGTCGATTCTACGGACAAGCTTGCGAATTTGCGCACACAATATCCGCGGATCTTTGGACTTTGAAACGAACGCTTCTGCACCGGCTTCCAGCAATCCGATCTCCGCTTCAACATCATCATCAGAGGTTAACATGACGACTGGAATCGAACGAAATCGTGCATCTCCCTTCACCCTCGCAAGAAAATCGCGCCCATTCATGATCGGCATATGCAGATCGCAGACGATAACCTGTGGCATCAGCGACTGCGCCTGAGAGAGAAGATCATAGGCTTCTGCCCCATTAGTAGCGAAAAGCGGGTCGAATCCTTCGCGACGAAGCAACTTTTCAAGCACCCTGCCAAACATTAAGTTATCATCTACCACCAGCACGGCTGGTCGCGTAACCTCACGCTCTGCTCCAAGAATTGCTGTTACTGGGGCAGCCACCTGCCTATCCGATACAAGCTGAATAGTCTCTTGGCGCTCAGGCGCCTCTGCGGTCAGCACTACGACCTGCGGTTTCTTGGCTTCACTACCTACCCCCCACGAGAGGTGCAGCCTGCCCGAGGCTGCAAGCATTCGAACAACTACAGGCCCGACCAAAGAGCTATGAACGATATTTCCAGGACGCGAGCAGAGGTAAGATACGAGCCCCGAATTAGCAGCTTTATTGATGGTTCCTGTTCCGATATGCCCTGCCTTCGAAGTAAATTGATAGGCGCAAGACTCCTCTGACGAAATAATATCGAGCGCCGTTGCCCCATGTGCGTGGGCCTCCTCAAGCAGCACGGCAAGAATGCGCTGACACAACTGCTCTTCATACCTGGCAAGCTGTGTCCTGGCTGCTGAGTCAGCGTCTACTAGCAGCTGCTCAGAGGTGTCTAAAGCACGGCTTATCTCTGACCATGTTGCAATGCTAACTGGCTGTGTTCCATCAAAAAGCTCAACGCCTTGCACCTCAGCTGGATCAACGGCGATGAATCCTTTAACAGCCACTCCTTCAAGAACCGGAACGACCCCCACTCGTTGATATGATTCAAACATGCCCCGCGCTTTGCTACCAAACACCGAGAGGTCAACGGCAACAACTCGCTCTTGAAATTCAATCGAGAGCTTATCGGCTGCTTGACGAACAAACTCGCGCTCGCTCACGCCTAGCGATGCGGCAGCAAGCACTCCCCACTGCCGCCTATCATGCGAAGAGGCGATAACCTCGCGCACAACCCGCTGGCTTGATACTAGAGCAATTCCCTGCACCAGCGACGGTAATTTTTGATTACCATGCTGACGATTAGCCCTTCTCCGGAACAGAACATACATACGCGCAAAACAATTTTTCATAGCGATACCTCCCTGCTCGGCAGCTCCACAACACCACTCATCACCACTTCATTGCTCAAGAGCGAGGCTATTCCTTTGAACTCACCCCCGATCACAAGCCCTAGTAAAACGATCTGTTGAAAATAGCCGTGTGGAGACTCGCCCGACGTTCCGCGGACCGTAATCGGTATACCGCGTGCTGTCTCAACCCGCTCGCGCAGCAGCCGGTCGATTGTTAACCGCTCTGACAAGCCTCCCATACCCTCACACACGCGGTATCGTTCCTGCCGAAGCACCCCCGACACGGTATCGACATCGTAAACAACGTAGCAACTAAGAGCCGAGACACTCTTTGTGCCGATCACCTGAGATAGCACTGCGTTTATTCCTTGTGAGGCCACCTTCTTAATCGCTGGTCGCAACCCCAGGTCATTCACCCGCACCGCACCGTCATCACCTGCAGCACTCCACACCATCCCTGGGGAGCTATGGCTATGAATCATCCTCTCTGACACTGCGCTCATGATTCCGACATCATGCACCAACGTAGAGAGCGATATCGCAAGCAGGGCTAACGGCAAGAGCGCTACAAGACAGAGTGCTGCTTCGATCATCGCAATCCCTTGTTGCCGGTCCGGCATGTGCTTCTTCATCATCGCTGAATCCTCACTGGGCCACCACAATACGGTCACTCATCATCGACACAGCAGCATGAACCAATGCAAAGCTGCCTGCGTTTTCGCGGGGCCCGTAGATACGCTGCACCTCTAGGCCATAACGCGACGATGTGCGCAACGTCTCTTGATAGTTAGTTGTTGCTCCAACGAGGCGCACTATCGCCCGCACCTTGCGTTTCTGCCTATGCGCCTCGGCCTCGAGTGCCTCAACTAGAGCGGCTGCGGTGCCATCATCTTGCATGGCGTGTCGCAGGATGAATGCCACCGAGGTAATTTCTTCAGGCCCACTCAGCACTCTGCTTGAAAGTAGGGCGGTGACCTGTGCGGATAATGTTGGCGGATCAGATCGAGCGGTGGTTTCACCTTTAATAGCAAATGTCAGAGCGGGCCCGCCGCTTAGCTGCTGACCGGCACAACGAGGAATCGCGTCAGGTGGTCCCCCTGCAATCGATATCTCTTCAAGGGGCGCTAAGCCACGCGGCAGCACGGCAGCTACTACACGCGTCGCACTTCTGCGTTGAAGCTCCTGTGATAGCGTGCTAGCCAGCCTCTCCATGTAGATTAGGTCTGGGTCGGTACACCCAGTACTTGCCGCTGGCACCGTTGCATCCAGCACAATCAGGCTTGCCGCTGAAAGCCGTCGAACTGCCGTCTCAATTGAGAACGGAATATACAGTGGTGCGGATGGAATCAAACTATTGAGCACTGCTAGCAGTGGCGCGTGATATCTGCCTTCTACAGTCGTCCAACGCGCGCGACTGTCACCTGCCG
>JBIKWG010000316.1:0-2918 GCA_044356425.1 Bdellovibrionota bacterium
ATTAAGGCACTCCGCCCTGATCTTACACTCGCCATGTGCGCAGACCGCGTTAAGTACAATGCCTTTGGCCCCCTACATGCCCACATCTTGAGCGAGGAGATCGATCTGTTGCGGTTCCAGCCAGAGTGTAATTTGTTGGAGGTTTTAAAAACATCTTGCGTATATCTGGCAGCATATAATTGCCCCCAAGCGCGTCATCGCATTTATCCTTCGAAGTCCGTTACCCTAGCTTCAACAATTCACGGTCAAGCTCATCGGCCGCAGTCATCAAGCGTGCGTTCAATATTAAATAAGCATGAACTATTGTTTACAAAGAGCTGTGAACTGCCCAGTCGAGCAGACCTCGAAAACTCTGCAATCTATGCTGCGGGCTCTCCTATTGACGCTGCTGCGGTAGGTTCCCTGCCAGGCCTATTCTTTCTCGCCTGCGCCGAAACCCCCTTTGAACGACGTGAGTTTGAGGCTTTGTTCAATAGGATAGACAGGCTCGATTTTAACACTCTTGCCCGCTACATCGAACGCCTAGTCGATGCCCTCGACGGCGGCTTTCACAACAACATCGAGCTTACCTACCGCAACAAGCCATTAGCAAAAGCTCTCGCAAAGGAATTAAAGCTCGATGTGCTGATGGCAGAGCTTCGCAGCCATTACGATGCTGGCCTCGAATGTCAGCCGGGACCCAACAACCTGGATGTAACCTTTATGCCCACCATCGGCTGGCTGATGGAGGTATCAGGCGCAATCTCTGGCAGCTGCGTAGGCAAGCTAACTAAGATCGCAGAGACCTACACTGAAGGGGTCTTTGTGCCGTTTGTAGTTCAGGGCGATCCACCACACTTCTCAGGAGGAAGCTTTGTATTCGAAGGAATACTTGCAAACGGCGAGAAGGTGATGGTTATAAGGGGGTTTAATCCCCGCACGTTTCTGCTATCGAACGTTCGTGCTGGCGACCTTTTTGAAGCCTTTGCAGATTACGTTGCAGAGATGGGGCAGGCCTGTGGCGCTACCAGAGTAGTGCTTCCGCAAGCCGATTTCTGGCACAATCCGGCAACGCTTCGCTCCGATGTCCATTTCTATTTTCAAGACAACTATATGAAGAAGGCCCGAATGAAGCTCGGGGATTGTCAGGTCAAAACTTTTAACAGCTCCAACAGCTTTTCGGTCGATTTCGTGGTGGAGGTGCGTAGAATAAAAGCGAATTTATAATGATTAATTCCGCTTAACTCCTCGTTAGCAACCGCGCTTAGCTCGGCCCAGTCAAAACGAGCCCGTGTTGCTTAGCGTTTTATCCTTTGAGATAATCTGCTCCAAGAACCGAGGGCTAGTCGCATAAGAGAGAGTGTGTGTCAACACGAGGTAATGCGAATTACGGTGATCGGCTTGCCTAGCAGGGTTAACGCTTCATGCAAGAGGGTCTGTGTCAAAATCAAGCACTAAGCCCCCGCTCGGCTGAGCCGCAAGAGGATTTAAGCACCAACTGCTTTTCTCAACGCAACGCCCGTAGCCACTTCGACTTTCTTTCAAAACTCGATTCTTTAGGAAGGCTAGCTACGACTGACGAGCGTGCTCAGCGTTCTCTTTCAGTAAACCAAGCGCTGAGCGCGCTAACTAATTCGATTACAGATCTATTTGCAGGAAGACGAACCAGGGCAAAAGAGGTTTATAAGGAGGTATGCAAGCAGTTTCAAACCGAAGTACTGCCGGGCCTAACATCAGATATCTGGCCCGCCGACAGTAGGCCTGCGGCCCAAAAGCTACATGAAGTGCTTAAGAGCGCCATTAGAGACGACCTCGTTAAAACGTTTCTTCGTGGCAACGGAGCTGCTGTCTTTACCCTTCTTGAGTATATCGACCGACAGAGGCTGATTGAGAGCAGTTATCCCGGGTTTGAGAATCTCTTGGGCGACCTTAAAGCGCGCGGATACCTAATTGATCCCGATGTTGAGAGGGCATTAAAAGCGGCCTCATTTGAAGAGAGAATAGAGCGGTTGGCAAAAAAAGTGTGCTCAAGCCCCTTCGGTCACCACCAGCTGTCTTCTGCGCTTCTTTCGCTTACTGCGGTAGCGAAAGAATTTCGACCAGAGATAATAGAGGACACTCTTTTGTCTATCAAGCCGCCCAGCAGGAGCAGAGGCTTAGCTCTGCGTCCAAAGGGCGTAAGAAGGGTGTCTTCAGATTTTTCAGCTGATTTACTGTCGGAGCTGCAAGAGGCGCTTTCAGAGAAAGATTTTGGTGCGGCGCGTGACTTTATCAGAAGCCGCCACTTCTTATATGCTGCACGCCTTAACGCTAGTTGCTGTAAGCGAATAATTGATCACGTAAAGGCATTCTGTCGAGCAGCTGAGACTCCCTACGGAGAAACACCAGAATCGATCGGAAGAGAGGTTGTTCACAGCCTCTGTGAGGATTTTAAAAGATTTCGTGATGAATTTATTACCTGGAAGTTTCCATTCTCAACGGGGGCTGAAGACGCCATCCGCTGCTTTGACGCTGATTTAACATCAGAGCGTGACAAACGCTGGTTATCCTACATATTTCGCGGCGGATTTACTCCCCCCGATCCAGACAGGGAGCGCTTGGATCTCTGTCTTAAAGAGCCGAGGCTTTTCGTGCTTGGAGCGATGCTGCGAAGGGACTGCTCAGTCTCTTTTCCGCTCGTCCGAGATCTGGCTCAAGCAAAATCGGAATACGAATACCTCTTTATGGATGGGCTAGAGCCGCTGACGCTCTTCATTAAAGGCCACGCAGCAGCCTTGATAAAATCTGAAAGTCCGGAGTGCTGGGTTAGCCTAAACATCACGGACTTTTGGAGCTTCGGCTTATTCGTTTTTTCTCAAAGATTTGCCAAATATCTCGTAAATTACCTTGAGTCCCTAGCTGGTGCGACTAGTGTAGAAAATGGGGTCGACCTCCGAATC
>JBIKWG010000317.1:0-2910 GCA_044356425.1 Bdellovibrionota bacterium
TTACTGGGTAAAGTATGGATCGTTATAGCTTCTCCTCTCTTTTTTTGAGCGCTACTGCTGCAGTTGCCGTGCTCGGATGCCAGCCTCGTGGTGAATCCCGTACCCTTGATGAGATATTCACTGATGCTCGTTCGGCTTACCAATCGTCGGCACTCTCTTCTTCGCCCAGTGCAGCAGGTGGTGTGATTGCTGAAGAGCTCAAGGGGCTTGCGCTGTCTCTTGATAAGCTTGCTGGTATCAATGGCGCCGGGGACGGCAGAACGGTGTCTGCGGATGTAGCAGAGACTCTTTCTCAGTTAATTGAGAAAGCTGGCATTCCTTCGCGTCCAGCGATCGCTGAATTGATCAATCAATATCGCACTATTGCAGATGGCGCTGGTGCTCCACCGGTGCTCGGAGCTCCGAATCTTAAGCTGCTTGCTGCGCGCACCTACTCGTTGTTAAAGAGCGAGCTTAGTGCTGCAGCGTTTCGCTTGTAGTCCGTTATCTTAGTTGTGTAGCGTCTCGCGCGAGATGCAAGGTGGGAGGGTCGCAAATCATTACAAATGATTGCGGCCCTTGTCGTGCCAGCATTATGCGGTTGGCGATGGGTAAATGGAAGAGTTCTCTGCTGGGTTACGCAAGGTTCGCAGGATCGGACTCGATAGCCAGCGGAAAAGCAACCACACCTGTTTGCTGACTCTAGATTGCACCTGCCATGTCAAGCGCTAAGCCTCTCTCTCTTTGTCTTATATGCCACGATGATTCTACTTTCTGGAGTTGGAATCATAGGGCGCTCAAGAGAATTACAGAGTGGTATGAAAAAAAATCAAATAGCGCCACTAAGGAACGAAGGTACCTGAGACTGTCACTTCTGCAACCGAACACTCCTAGAATCTCGTAGGTGAAAGGTCGAAACGACTAGCTCTGAAGCAATTACGTCTTTTACAACGATAGTAGAGAGGTGTGATTGATCTAGGATAACCTCATGCGAACAGTACCAGCTGCGGCGGTTCAACAGCGGTCAAGCAGTGCCTCATCAGGCGCAAGCGATACTGCGCGCCTTACTGGTGCATCCGGAGGTGGCCCCACCACATCAGCCGGAGCAACAACTTCCCCTGGCAGCACACCGTCGATCGGCTTGCAGCATCTATCTGCAACATCCACCCAGAATCCCACACTAACAGTGTGCGTCCAGGCAGAAGAGATCCGACGCGCTATCCAGAGTGCCGCGCGGGCTGCACGAATAGACGCCGTGCATATGGGACAGTCGAGAATTGAAAGACACGAGCAACAGCATGCTGAGCGACTAGCGGATCTCTTTCCGATTCGCCAAAGTCAGCAACAGATGGTGGCCCAATTAGCTAGTGCCTTCGCGCGGATTCGTAAGGCAGCTAACCTTCCAGAAGATGTATCGCTACATACCTTTGGAGCAGGGCTCGTCAACGCCTACGTCATGACTGCGTATGATCAAAAGTCTGATTCGAAAGATCACTCTAAAGACCAGGAGGTTGACTACGCCAATCGGCCGGGTGGCAAAAAGGTATTCGTCTCTCTAGGACTAGTCTACGACCTCCAAAAGCACCTTGAGGAGCAGGCTGCTACGAGTCTCAATAAAACCCTAATCTCACGAGGGATAGAGCCAAATCACGCGGCATCGATCGTCGATTCAGCCCGCGCTAACGAAAGGCATGGTCTTCAGCTGCCTCCCGATCAACACGGCATCGTTGATGCTTCGGTGAAAGCGTTTGAACATGCGCGCCGCATTACCGTTGATGACATCGCTGCGGTGATTGCCCACGAGTGCCAGCATCTTAGGCAGTCAAAGCAGCTTCTTGACCGGGGATCTCTTGAGCGCACTGCACATAAGCACCAACGCGAATGGGACGCTGATGGTGGGGGCATGCAGATTCATGCTAAAGCCGGCTTCAATCCGCGAGCGTGGGAGCGAGTGACTGGATTTCTAGCTTCAGAGGGTGGCGTGATGGCATCCCAAAGCCACCCGAGCGGAGAATCTAGGCAACGCTTCATCCAGCAATTGATTGCAGATCCCGATCGGCCGTTGGCTGGTCTAGCTCGAGACGCTATGCCGCTCTCCGTGGGTGCTGACAGCTCGTTGGGAGCTAGCGAGCGCGCACTTTTTCGAGGGTGTCAGGACAGAAACGATCTCGCGTTGACAGTGAGCGCTGCTTTTCCTCACCCCGCTTTTTATCAAACACTGAAGGTGGATCTACACGAAGTCCAGCTCTTCGAACGGGTATCGGATGCTCTACAGAGCCCAGAAGGTGCGCGGCTATGGGGTCGTGTACTGCTCGATATCGGAGTGCGCCACAGAGACGCACAGCTGGAGAGTCAGGATTACATTCAGCGCACGCAGGGTGAAATTGATGCAAAGAGAGCGGAAATCGACCAGGCTGAGAGAGCACCTACTACTGACCAGGCCGCGCTCGCGTATTTTCGATCAGAGCTCTCTGGTTTGCAAGGCGGATTGCGGATTGCTCAGCGGGAGAATGAGCAGATTACAAAAGGAGACCTCTCATCTCAAATAATGAACTACTCTTCACTCAAAGATGATGTGCATGCCTGTGCTTCGCATCCGGTGCATCGGGAGCTATGGGATGCCTGGCGCGATAAGGTTCCTCCAGGCTGCGGGCAACAAGATGTTGCTTCGTTAGACAATATCCGTGGCAACAACAAGGGCAATAGTCGTCCTGAACCGCTGCAGCCTGCTGATTTTCACGCGATGGCGGATTACTTTGACAGGCCTAGTGCATCTTCAACACTCGCTCCGGAACTCAAGGAGCTTATCGACCGGGCCAGATTGGTTGTCAACGCAGAGCGGGAGAAACTATCCATAGATGGAGACGTTCCTTCGATTCAGCGAGTCAAGCACGGCATGCTTTATGCGGTTGCACGCAACTCACACGATGG
>JBIKWG010000318.1:0-2877 GCA_044356425.1 Bdellovibrionota bacterium
GAGAAGCAGCTTTCGGCAATCTGAGCAACGATCTCTCCGCCAAATCCGCCAAACAGGGTGTCTTCATGTGCCACCAGCACTCGCCCCGTTTTGCGTACGCTATCAAAGATATGCTCGATATCGAGCGGAACGATCGAGCGCAGGTCAATGACTTCCACGGAGTGCCCGCGAGCCTCAAGAGCATGTGCAGCTAGAAGACTTTTATGCACGAGCGCTCCCCAGGTAACGACGGTCACATCGGTGCCAGCGCGCACTGTTTTGGCTTTGCCGATAGGAGTAAGGAAGTCTGCGGCACCTTCAGGGCCCTTAGCATACACCTGTCGATATAGCCCCTTGTGTTCAAGAAACAATACAGGGTCCTCAGAGCGAATTGCAGACTTCAGCAGCCCCTTAGCGTCGGTAGCATTTGAAGGATACAGGATGTGTAACCCCGGAAAGTGAGCAAATGTAGCCTCAATGTTTTGTGAGTGATATGCGCCCCCTCGAATGTATCCACCGACTGGGATGCGCAGGACAACAGGCGCAGAAAAATCTCCGCCGCAACGGTAGTGCAGCATCGCAAGCTCATTACGAATCTGATTGGCTCCAGTCCATACGTAGTCGCCAAACTGAATTTCAGCCACGGGTTTTAATCCGCGTGTTGCAAGCCCTATTGCTGCCCCGACAATCGAGCTCTCAGCAAGCTGCGTATTAAAGACTCGATTTACTCCATATTTAGCTGTGAGCCCAGCGGTAGCAGTGAATACACCACCCTTGCCATGAGCAACATCTTCACCGAAAACACAAACATCAGGGTTACGCGCAAGCTCTTCATCAAGTGCGTGATTGATTCCGTCTATAATAAAGACATCGGCACCGTGTGCTTCTTCTTCGTTGCTACTGTTCCACGGTTCTGGGTTTTTGAAGACGTGCTCTACCGCGCGCGAAATGTCAGCATCCGGTGTTACTTCAGCTTCTTCTTGTGCGCGATCTACGGCTTTTTTAATTTCTGCATGAAGTCTCTCAAGGTCTGCTTGAGAGACGATCTTCTTATCGAGCAACAGCGACCTCGTTAGCCGCAGCGGGCAGCGAAGCTGCTCTTTGGCAAGCTCCTCTGCCGAGCGATACTTGAGGTGATTATCCGAAATAGAATGGCTCTGAAGGCGTGGCACATGTGCTTCGATTAGTGTTGGTCCCAGCCCTTTGCGCGCTCGCTGATGTGCCTGCTTGAGCGCTTGATAAGAGGCCTGGATGTCAGAACCGTTAACGCTAATTGACTCAAGGTTTTGGTAGTTCTTAACCAGCTCTGAAACGCTCTCGCCAGCTATCTGCTCTGAGATGTGAACCGAGATCGCGTAATTGTTATTCTCAATAAGAAATACTATGGGAAGTTTCTCGCGGGCTGCCCAGTTTATGGCTTCATGAAAGTCGCCCTGAGAGCAGGTCCCTTCACCGGCTGAAACATAGATTACTTCGTCAAGGTGTTTCATCTTTGCGCCAACCGCGCACCCGACAGCTTGCAGAAATTGCGAGCCAGTTGGGGAGCTCTGTGAGGGGATGTGAAGCTGCTTATGGCCGTAATGCATCGGCATCATCCGGCCGTGAGAGTTCGGATCCGCTTCTTTGTTCATGGCGTTCAGCATCAGCTCGTATGCGCTCATACCGAGGCCAACTACGAGAGCCATGTCGCGGTAGTAGGGATAAAACCAATCCTGCCCAACACGGAATACCTGCGCTGCTGCTACCTGCACCGCTTCATGGCCGGCACAGCTAATCTGAAAGTGACACTTGTTCTGTTTGTAAAGGGTGATCGTCTTTTCGTCGATCAGACGCGCCAGCACCATCGTTTTGTATGCTTCAAAAAGCGCCTCATTCGATAGGTCGCTGCCGGACTTAATCGCTGGGCGCGAGGCTGGCTTCTTGGAGAGAGCAGGTGGCTTCTGACCTTTATGCATGGCTGGACCTTATCCTAATTCTGTAGAGACGCCTACCAAGTTAGGGACAGAACTATTAAATTCACTGTCATCGCTACCGAAAATTGTCACTCGCTATCATCATTGTAGCCTGGAATGGCAGGCAGCGCACTCTTAGCCATGCTAGTTGTTAGCGGGGGGGGCGTTTGTTGCGCAGTTTTACACGCAAGCTTGCTTAAATACTACCTTTTTGGCATTTAATTGCAGTGTCTGGTGCTTCCACCTACCCCTACCTTTTTCTCCTACCTATTTCTCTCAGAGACCGCGCGTAACTGCCGATTTTGATGGTTTGGCTCAGTTCGCGCGGTCTCTGAGACAGCGGAAGGGGGGCAGAGAAGAAAGGGGCGCGCGTGGTCTCTGATATAGGTTTAACGGGTTGTTTCTATGATTGAAAATCGGGGTCCGCTCAAGGAAGCGGCGCATACCCAAAAATGTCAGTAAAATGCTTGATGAGCTTGCCGGTAACATCGAGCACCGAAGGGGGCTGTTGTGATAGCTCGGCTATCGAAACTATTCTGATGTCTCCTAAGCCACACGGATTGATGCGCGAAAAGAGGGCTGCACAAGGAAGTACGTTAAGCGAAAGACCGTGGAGCGTGCACCAACGTGAGATTCTCACACCGCTAAATGCGATCTTACTGTCTTCGTTAATCCAAACACCTGTTTTTCCAGGAATGCGAATGCTTGCAATGCCAAACTCGGCCACTGTCCTAATAGCGACCTCTTCAAGTGAACGCATGTACCATCCAACGTCAGTACGGTGTCTGTGAAGATTGATAATTGGATAGATAACCGCAGTTTCCGGTCCGTGGTACGTTGCACCACCGCCCCGTTCCGTTGCATGTACCGGTGACCCCATTTCAGCAAGCTGGGCGGCTGAAAATAGAAGGTGCTCCTGTGGGGTTGAGGTGCCACAGGTGATTAC
>JBIKWG010000319.1:0-2872 GCA_044356425.1 Bdellovibrionota bacterium
GAAAATAGTCGCGCCTCAAAATCCTCGGGCGAGAAGGAAGACGAGAGCTTTCCCGGACGAGCGAGCTCGTGCAGATAGGTGATACCTTCTCCACCCCTAAGCATTCCCGAACCTGATGCGCCTAGAGCTATCCGATACTTGATTGAATGGACCTGCGCCAAAATGGCGCTTAGTCGACTTGTCTGCTCGGGCCCATGGACCAAGAGATCGGCATTAACGTTATTGAGCTGGGCAACGATGTGCTTGGTGTGCTGGACACTTGGAATGGCAATCACGGTAATCCCCATCAGCCACCACGCATGATAAAGCGGTATCAGGTCACAACCACCATTTGCTAGAATAGCAACCCGAGTGACTTGCTTGCCCTGAAGAATACCTCGCAGGGCACGAATTACCTGTAGCGTATGCGCAGTCAACGAGTACACGGTGGCACCAATCGGCTCTGCCCGAAGAGAGCTGACTCGCACAGACACCTCCTGCTTGCTGCGGTGAGCAAATGCCTCTCGCCAGAGATCTATAAAGCGGGAGGGCTCAACCATACAGGAGCTTTTATCTGACACTGGCAGCCTCTATTCATGAATAGGAATGTTTGTCCGAATCCAAGCAACAACATCCTGGGTGTGAGCACCCGGAATAAATATCTGCTTAACGCCAAGTTTCATAAGGGCATCAATATCATCTTTGGGCATAATTCCGCCGCCAAATACGGCGATGTCACCTGCGCCCTCTGCCTCTAACTTTTTCAGAAGCTCCGGAAAAAGAGTCATATGTGCGCCTGATAGAATGCTTAAGCCGATGCAATCAACATCCTCTTGTATGGCGGCTCGTACGATGTTTTCAATGGTCTGATGAAGCCCCGTATAAATCACCTCAAAACCTGCATCACGCAACGCGCGCGCGATAACCTTGGCACCTCGGTCATGTCCATCAAGGCCCGCTTTTGCGATAAGGATTCGAACTGGTCGGGTAGGATCAGAAGTTGCCGTCATAACATCCCTGGATCTGAGTATGTTCCAAAAACTTTTCTGTATATCTTCGACACCTCGCCGAGCGTTACACCAACGTCGACGGCATCCAACAACACAGGAACTACATTTCGATTTTCCCTGCAGGCTCTCTCTATTTCTGCAAGAGCATTCTCTGTCTTGATTGCGTTGCGAGCACTCTTAAACGCCCTAACTCGTTCGATCTGCTGACGCTCAACTGCATGATCAATTTTAAGCGTTGGGATTTCTTGCTCACCACCCTCACCATACTTATTGACGCCGACTATCACCTCTTCTTTAGCGTCGACCTTCAATTGAAACTGATAGGCCGCCTCAGCTATCTCTTTCTGCGGGAGTCCGATTTCTACAGCTTGAAGCATGCCTCCTAGCGCATCTATCTGCGCGATGTAGCGCAGCGCCTCGGCCTCGATCTCGTTGGTAAGACGCTCAAGATAGTAGGATCCTCCAAGAGGATCGATTGTATTAGAAACGCCGCTCTCTTCAGCGATTATCTGCTGGGTACGCAGCGCCACGCGAACAGCATCTTCTGTCGGCAATGCGAGCGTTTCGTCCATACTGTTCGTGTGCAGCGACTGAACTCCACCGAGAACCGCTGCCAGTGCTTGAAGCGCCACTCGCGCCACGTTATTTACCGGTTGTTGTGCAGTAAGACTTACACCTGCGGTTTGAGCATGAGTACGAAGCTTACATGAAGCCTCAAGCTTCGCCCCATATCTATCTCGCATGAGCCGAGCCCACATTCGGCGAGCAGCACGAAACTTCGCAATCTCTTCAAAAAAATCGTTGTGTACATCGAAAAAAAACGAGAGACGCGGCGCAAAATCGTCGATCTTCAATCCCCGCCCGAGGCAGTGATCGACATATCCAAGCCCATCGGCTAGCGTAAAGGCTAATTCCTGTACGGCAGTCGCTCCCGCCTCTCGAATATGATACCCGCTGATACTCACGGGATTAAACTTCGGGGCGGAAGAAGCACAAAACTCGATAACATCACACACCAGTTTAACTGATGGAGCTGGTGGCGAGATCCACTCTTTCTGAGCAATAAACTCCTTAAACATATCGTTCTGTATGGTGCCGCCAATCTTATCAAACGAAATTCCTCGTCGCCGAGCGACCGCAAAATAGAGTGCGAATGCGACGGTTGCCGTGCAATTAATCGTCATTGATGTTGTCACACGATCAAGAGCAATCCCATCAAAGAGCATCTCCATATCTTCTATCGTAGAAACGCTGACACCCTCACGACCCACTTCACCCAACGAGCGCTCATCATCTGGGTCGTATCCCATTAGAGTAGGCATATCAAATGCAGTAGACAGTCCTGTCTGACCCTGACTTAAAAGATATTTAAATCGACGATTTGTGTCCTCTGGGCTGCCAAATCCTGCAAACTGTCGCATGGTCCATAAACGACCACGATACATCGTTGGTTGCACACCACGGGTGTAGGGAAATTCACCGGGAAAGCCCAGGTCTTCATGATATTTAACATCACCGCCGTTTTCAGGCGTTACCAGCGCAGGCTGCTCACGAAAACTAATCGATGAAAACATCTTTTTTCGCTCAGTCTGGGCAGCATAAGCTTTATGGCACCACTCTTCGTATGAGTCACTTTTTGTAAACTGGGAACGCTGTGAGCCCTTATCCGTCATAAGCCAAGTCTATTCCTTTGTCAGCTGCGTGGCTATTAATACTCTCTGAATCTCGCTTGTTCCCTCATATATTTCGGTAATTTTAGCATCTCGTAGATGCCGTTCTGCCGGATAGTCCGTAACAAATCCGTACCCTCCATGGATCTGAATACCCTTAGCGGCGCACATCATAGCAGTCTCAGACGCAAATAGCTTTGCCATCGCAGCTTG
>JBIKWG010000104.1:0-10005 GCA_044356425.1 Bdellovibrionota bacterium
TGACGACTTCGGTTGTTTAACTGCCACGTCAACAGTGCGCTTTTAGTCTACGTTGCTCGATGACGCCCGTCAGTAAAACCGACGGGATGAAATTTGGTGCCTTTTTCAGAACGAGTGTACGCCGTGAGTCTAAGCTTCTGGCGCAATCGATAATGGCACAACACTCAAGTGCAAAGGACATAGCGAGCCCAAACAATCTTCCTCCCTCCTGCCGTTCAGATATTACCTGCTCAGAGAGGCTGTTCTAGCACCAGGGTTGCCTCGCTCCATTGCCCCCGGAAAGAAAGGTTGTGCGCTGCCTTGCCAAACAGACTCCGACAATCCAGTGCCGGTGCCTCAATCGATTCAAGCACCCGACACCGAGAGGGCTTTCGCTAAAAACACCCCATGCTAGACTGACCCGCAGAAAGTGAAGCAAAATATGCGTAACGAGGCTCTTACCGTGCAACCAAAGATATCTGTCATCACCCCTTCATTTAATTGCGCTGCTTACATCCGCGAATGTATCGATAGTGTGATGAAGCAAGGCTCGGTTTCGTATGAGCACATTGTAATCGATGGCGGGTCAACAGATGAGACTATTGAGATTCTAAAAAGCTACCCGCACATAACTTGGATCTCTGAGAAAGATGATGGCGAGGCAGACGCCCTGAACAAAGCACTAAAACTTGCCCGTGGCGAAATCATCTATTGGCTCAATGCTGACGATCTCGCAGAGCCGCATATTTTTCACCTTGTTGCAGAAGAGATCGATAACGGAGCCGACGTCGTGTACGGCAAGGCCCTTATCATTGATCAAGACGGAGAGCCTGTTGGACTGCGGATTCCAAAAGCCCCCATCTCGGTTAATGTTCTCATCCGCTGGTTTCAACATCTACACATCTCTCAGCCGTCAATGTTTCTCAAGCGCGAGATATTTGACAAGCTGGGTGGCTTCAGGACTGACCTATACTTCTCTATTGATCTTGAGCTGTGGCTGCGTATCGCGGCTGCAGGATACTCGTGGACGGCCGTCGACCACGTATTATCTCAAGCACGGCTGGTGCGCAGTGATGCCAAATCTGCCGCTTCACGAGAGAGTCAAGAGAAGAATTGGCTTGAAGTCAGCCGCCCCTTCATTCTTGACCTACCTGAATTAGAGCAGGTCAACTATTGGAAGGATTTATACACCTGCTTTATCTCACGCAATCAACCGCTGCCATTTGAGCCAACCTCAAATATTCAGGAGGTCATTGGGCTGGGGTTCGCCTTGCTTGAGCTTGGACAGGTGCAGCATCTAGTCGCGCTGCTGGAACAAGCCCTGACTATGCATCCAGAACACCCCGACCTCGTTAGTCTAGCCTCCGAGATAGCCCGGGTTACCGCTCAACCAGGCCAGAGACGCGCCATGGTATCCAAAGCGCTCGCAAGTGAATTGGCTATTCGCACAGGCGAGACCGTCCTAGGCCAACGCCCCACCCGCAAAGCGCTTGTTGTTTTCCCCCACATGCCCTACCCCTCCAGCTCTGGCGCCCATACGCGCGCCCTGTCCTATGCATACGGCCTGCGAGAGCTTGGATACGAGCTGACGTGGGTTGGCCTTGAGCTATTTAGTGAACGGCGATGGAACGAGGCCAATCGTGCTCTCTTTGAGCGAGAGGTTGGTGTTAAGGTGCGGCTACTTCCTCGAACTGCGGAAGACGAAATATACGTTGAAGCATTTAATGCTGCCCCCACTACGAGCAACATCACCTGGAAAAAGTTTCTGCCTCCCGACCTGTGTTCAGCCTTTACTGAGGTCTGCCGAGCGGAACAGCCGGAACTCGTGGTGGGCAACTATGCCTACTGGAGCGACCTGCTTCGCGACGAGCAAGCTGGCTCTTTTTCGCGCATCCTTGAAACCCATGACTGCCTAACCCTAGGGTCTGCGCGGCAAGCGAAGCTTGGAGATGCACTGCTAGAGATACACTCTGGCAACATGTCCACACTCGAAAAGGTGCTCGATGAGTCATTCTTTGCAGACATCAAGCTTGGCGATTTTTCGCAAGAGCTTGACCGATGCGAGAGAATGGATGCGGTTGTGGCTATCTCTCCAACTGAGTTCGATCTGTTTGCACGAGGATTAAAAGACTCTCCCGTTACCTATATCCCGGGTGGATTGCAGCCATCAAACATCAGGCGACCGACCTATCAAGGCCACCCTGTCTTTGTTGCTGGACCAAACCACTTCAACGCCCAAGGGATTCTATACCTAGGAATAAAAGTGATGCCGCAGCTACGACGCTGCGTGCCCGACTCACAGGTTTTTGTAGTAGGATCGTTCAACTTGACGCTCCCTCCGATGGTTGGAATTAGCCGCTCTGGCTATGTTCCAGATATTGGCGCGGTGTACCAACACGCACCATTTTCAGTCTGTCCGCTGATCGGGGGCACCGGAATGCAGATGAAGATCGTTGAATCAATGGCGCACGCAGTGCCTGTTGTTGCGCTCAGCAATACAAGCTTAGGTTCACCTATAGTTCATGGTGTAAATGGCTTTATCGCTAATCAGGCCGACGAGTTTTCCTATTATTGCGAGCGGCTCCTCAAAGACAGAAAGCTCTGCAAAAAACTAGGCCGTGCAGCTCGCGAGACGATTCGCCAGCGCTACTCTCAAGAAGCCTTTACCATTCGACTCTCTGATACAATCGCTGTGGCGTCGGCTAACTATCGAAGACGCACTGGCACGCCTACATCCTAAGGAAGCGCAGCCACACCTGCCCCTAGCGAGAAGGTCGAGATTGTGTTGGCCGTCTTTACGGACGACAGGCGGTTAACGTTGCACTGCGAAGGCTCCCTGTTCGGCATTGGCTTATTTCGTTGGTCGATATGACGCGGGCCACAGTCAAAAGCCCCAGGGCACTGGGCGAGCGAGATAAGCAGCGGTCGTCCAACTGAACTAATTCCAAAAAATCTGTCTAAGAGAGGCAGGTGAGAGTGAACGGCTTAGAGCCAGAGCGTCTACCGGATTATTGCGGACAGTTTTCCACTGAGGGAATCAGCCGACTCGGCGTCTTCCCCAAATCCTACTCTCGACCTGCCAGGATAATGCACTGCTGATACTTCTATTATTCTCACTGCTGTAAAAATTAGTGCTCAAGAGCAGGAACCCGTGACATGCCAGATAGGGCAAGCGCCTGGGTCGGTCACAGGCACCTCAAACGCAGACTCCGAAACCATAGCTAAACTGCTCTAAACCGCGACAAACTAACATTTTAGCGCCACCCCCTTAGTCTCTGAGAGCGCTTCTAGCAACTGCAGCCCTACTGCGCACTTAGGATTATCGCAATATGGCAATAAAACTGGGCTCTTAGTGGTGCAAAACAAAGAACCAGTCACTATTTTCTCGTACGAGGATCTTTTGCGCGCCAATTTATTAATCAAATGTACGGATATTCCGTACTTCCCTCATGAGAGAAGTAAAGCAGTCTCCCACTCAAATCGGGAGCGTTGGTTGTAGAGAATGCAACCTCTTTTCTGTTACATCATCGGAGCGCTCACGGAAGGCACTCTACCATGAAACCCAGGATGGGTTTGATAGTGCGAGAGATAACTATGAACGAGAGCGGTGCAAACGAAGTTGAGAGTCCAATTAAATTATTTCTAGTCGATGACCATCTCGTCATGCGACAAGCTCTGTCTGAAGCCCTAGGAATTAAGGGTAAATATGAGGTAATCGGCCAAGCATCCGATGGCTCAGAGCTGCTACAGCAGATCCCGCTCATGACCGCGGACGTGATTATTATGGACCTCGCTATGCCGACCACCGGTGGAATCGAGACCATTCATGAGCTGCACCGCCGAGGCGTGGCTGTACCGGTGCTCATTCTATCGGCCGACGAATCCGAGCGTTCTATCCGTGCAGCCTTGAAAGCTGGTGCGCGGGGTTTTGTTCCAAAGCAAGCTGGCCTTACTGAGATGGAATTCGCTATATCGGCCGTCGTACACGGACAGACCTACCTGAGCCCCTCGGTGACACAAAAAGTTGTCTCAGGCGATGGCAGCGATGGGCACGGAAGCGCCCTGGTGGAGTTGCTCTCTGTGCGTGAAAAAGAGATCTTTATTTTGCTCGCAAACGGAGTGCCCAATCGCGAAATTGGAAAGCGTCTGCACATCAGCACACGAACCGTGGACACCCATCGATCAAATATCTTGAAAAAACTCAGCTTTAAGAACAACGCTGAGCTGGTAAAACTTGCCATAGCAGAGGGGCTAGTTTCAGTGTAGTTCAGGCACCTAAGATGCCGAGCTACCTAATCGGCAGATAGTGCGGCAGAGAGTGAAGCCTGAGAGGTATTAGCAACCTTTTTCCCGCTCACTCTTTTGCTGCACCCATCGCCGCTTACGCCTCTGTGACGGCTGAGAGCCGCCTCTAAGGAACCTCGTCTCGCATACTGCTATCTCTGTGCAGCGGATCTGCTAAAACGCGGTCGATACAATCCCATGCCAATAGGGCGCACTTAATTCGAGCAGAATGCTTCTTTATCCCTTCTAAGGCCAGCGCGTCACCAAGATCATTCAATAGGTCTCCTTGCTCTTCGCTCTTAATCATCTTGCGGAACAACGTCGAAAGACGCTCGGCTTCGCCCCGAGTTTTGCCGCGCAACAGCTCTGTCATAATTGAGGCGGTTGCCTGGCTTATTGAGCACCCCTGTCCAGTAAATGCGATCTCAGCGATCTCTTGGCCCTTAAACTTAACCATCAAAGATATCTGGTCACCGCACAGCGGATTAAATAGATCGACCTTGCAGTCTGGATTTACCAGAACTCCCTTACAGCGTGGCGATTTGTAGTGGTCCAGGATCAGTTCCTGATAGACTTCTTCTAGATTCACAGCGGTGAGCCCTACTACGCGTTTATTAAGCCTGCCTTGCTCTCTTCAACAACCCGAATCACTCACTAGCAATTCATCTCGGAAAGTGGCCAGAGGACCTCCATCCAGGCAGATTTATCTATCTCTATCTCTACCTCTCTCTCTCCTTGCGGGCTGGTTTTTAAGAGGCGGAGCACACGCGTCTCAGAAAAACTCAAAAAAATCTCAGATCAGACCAGGCTATTTTCAGCGCCTGACTGATCTATGCCAACAAGAATTTCATTATTGCCCAGCAAAGCCGAACTCTTTGGCCGGCTTCCTAGTATAGCCTCAAGAGCCCTAGCGCCGTCAAATCCATGCTCAGGCTGAGGTGCTACATTCATCAAAAACGATAGCTAACCTCAGCAGCAACTCGGGTTCTCCCTTCATGGTTACGCCACCGCTTATAAAGAGCGACTGAAGAGTCTCTTCACCGCGCACTAATTGAGCAAAAGCCTCATCAGAGGCAGATATCTGACACTCAGCGGACGCCCAATCGCACTCTTGGCCAATCGAGAAGTCAACACAAAATCGAGCATGTGGGGTCTCAAATCCAACACATACCGGCACCATCTCTCTGACTAAATCGGAGGCTTGCGCAACGCTCAGCATCTCGTATTTCCAATTTTCAAAACGTTGCTTCATAGTGCCCCGGCTAGCAATTCTTCAGAGAACAACCCGATTTCATTTAAACAGTAAAGGTCTGATGAGCATCAGATGCTTCTGTTTTTTGCCAACTATATACAGCCAAAGACGATGTCGACAACAGCTGCACTGCCCTCTAGTCGTTAGTCAGAGCACTTAATTAGATTCAGTCTTACACTCTTTCTTGATAGAAAAAGCGCTCAAGCTTTGTATACCGCACCCGCCAACAACCCCGCTTCAGAACCATTACGAGAATGAAAAGTGCCGCATTACCAGCTCGTATAATGCACTCTGGCGCGCGAACTATCGATGCTAAGACCCAACACATAAACAACAAAGACTGAAAGGAAAACGGCAAAGCAGACTGCCCCGAACATCGATAACAATAACAGAAGGAGGCTCAAAGCACCCGTGTCTTCTCCGCAGCGATATATAGCCTCAAAACCAACAAAGGCATCAGCAGCAGCGATTGCCATGATTCGCACCAGGAATAGATGCGCCGACGGCTCGCCTAAGGCGTTACATCTTCGATTTAAAATACCCACGAAGGCACGGAGTTCTTCTTTCATCGCACCCCTACTTAAACCTCTGTTGGCGCCGACAGCTCTTCAATTAAGGTATCAAGCTGCTTGGACTCTGGATATGAACCGAGCAGCCGTTGCCCAACCTCCTTGGCTTTACTAGCAACGAGCAGGGCTGAAACTTTATCTCCACTCATGGCATACGCGTGAGCTAACGTATGCATCTCGTGAATTCCTTGCCACGCCGTGACCTGACAAGCCTTAGACGCTAATTGAACTGCAAACTCGGGCTCAAAGAACGGGCCTCTTTCAAGGTAGGAGCGCGCAATCATGCGAAGAACCTTAGGATGCTCTGGCGAAACGATCAGCGAGCGGTGCAGATGATGACGCGCATAAGCCGTCTTACCCTCTTCCAGCAACACCTGAGAAAACGCGAGCACAGCTTCAAATGGACCCCGGTCTAATGCAGATAGCCGTGCAAGCTCATCTCGTGCCGAATCTGATTCCTCTAGCAGTAGCTGCAATCTGACCTTAGCAACTTCAAGACGTGGGTAGGCCTCTCGCTCACAGTGCATCCCAGCCAAAAGATCTTTAGCCTCTGCTACGAGATATCCAACTCCACCGCTTTCAACTGCTGCTGAAACAAAAAGGGTAACAAGCTCAGGATCAGCCGACATCTTTTGTAGAGCAGTGCGAATAGTCCAGGCTGCCTCTGTGGCATAACCGAGCCACAGCTGTAATCGTGCCAGTCGCACATACCCCTCTCGCTCAACGGGAAACGACACTATCGTTTGACGAAGATAATCTTCCGCTCCGGCAAAATCGCGCAGCTTGTGAAGACAATGCGAAAGGTCAAGAAGTGCCCCAACACGAGCAGGGCTCAGCTGGTTGCTTTCAAGCCCCTTCTTGTACAGAGCAGCGGCCTCTTCATATCTGCCCTTTTTATAGAGGTCTGCGGCCTGTAGCCACACCCCTACCGGAAGGGTGCGCCACACTCGAACCCACTCTTTGTACAGTTTTAGTCTCTTTTGTAATCTTGCCAGAAATCTCATCTGTTTCTTTCCGCCCCGTAGCTTCAAAAGCCGATACATTGAGGTATTCTTGTCATGCTCTTTACGACCAACGACCTACCCTTTAATCTCTAGCTAGAGCAAACCTGCTTCAGGAAATGTACTATGACCACAATCGAAACATTAAAAGAGCGTTTAGGGCAGCAGCTAACTCCTCAGCAAATGCTCTATGACCCTGACTCCCTTACGTTTTATGGTAAAGACTGGTTAAAAGACTTTACCCCACACGCCGCTTTGATAGTGCTCCCTGAATCACCTACGCAGGTTCAGGAAATTGTACGGGCCTGTCGAGAATTGGGGTTTGCAATAGTCCCTTCCGGCGGACGCACGGGGCTGAGCGGGGGCGCGACTGCCCTGCAAGGTGAGGTAGTAGTATCTCTGGAACGGATGCGCCGCATCATTGATGTGAATCGAGTTGACCGCACCATTAAAGTCGAGGCCGGCGTTGCACTTGAACGGCTCCAGCAGGAAGCGACCGCACACGGCCTGTATTTTCCGATTGATTTCTCAAGCCGTGGCTCTGCTCAGATCGGAGGAAACCTTGCCACGAATGCCGGCGGCATCCGCGTTATTCGATACGGCAATATTCGTGACTGGGTAGTTGGACTAACCGTTGTATCCGGAACTGGCGAGCTGCTGGAGCTTAACGGATCACTCTTTAAGAACAATACAGGTCTAGATCTGCGCCATTTATTGATCGGGTCCGAAGGCACTCTGGGTATAATTGTTGAAGCTACGTTACGCCTAGCATCGCCTCCTCAAGACACCGCCCGCATACTGTGTGGCATAAAAAGCAATGAAGATATCCTTCCACTGCTATCATTCTGTCGCGATTCGCTGCGCGAGCTCTCAGCCTTTGAATTTATGGAGCGTAGTGCATACCAGGAGGTAATTTCGCGCCGTGGCTTGAGAGATCCGCTGTCTGCTTCCTATCCAGCCTACGTAATCATCGAAGTAGAGCTCAACTCGAGTGGCGCTCACGAACAGCTCCTTGAAATCTGCGGCAAAGCCTACGAAAAAAACCTCGTTCAAGACATCGTCGTAAGCGAGACAAACGCGCAAGCTCAAGAGATCATGAATATTCGAGACCTGATCGGAGAGACGCTCGCCCAACACTACACCCTACACAAAAATGATATATCCGTACCCGTGCCGTGCATTCCTGCGTTTCTGCGCGACCTGCATCAGTCAATCGAACAAACATACCCAACATTCTCTGTAGTTGTTTTCGGTCATGTGGGAGACGGCAATCTGCATGTGAACGTGCTTAAACCGCAAGGGATCAGTGATGCTGATTTCTGGACCAGCTGCCACGAGGCAGATCACGTCATCTTCTCACTTGTGCAACGGTATAAGGGAAGTATCTCTGCCGAACACGGGGTCGGGTTGCTCAAAAAAGACTTCCTGCACTACACCCGCTCACCAGCAGAGATAACGATTATGCGCTCAATTAAACAGGCGTTCGATCCAGATGGAATTATGAATCCCGGCAAAGTATTACCTGGTTAGATAGTACTAGTGCGAGGGGGCTGCTTTTTGCGGTGTACCTAGGTCGCGGCCTGAGGTATAGTAGAGCATGGCTCACGTATCTATTGAGCACCCTCTCGATTGGGGCTACCACTATCAACTCATTTTCGTGTACACGCCAGGTTCTCGGCAATTCGCCGGCCGAATTGTTGGTCCGGTAAATACGACCGGTCGAGTAGAGCACCATTTAGCATCTCTCATCAAACTTGAGGTGGCCGGAGAGCATTTAAGCTTCCTGCACCGACAAAACTCTAGTCCTTCCTTGTCTGTGCGGCTGCCGTCTCGGGCCAGCGCCATTTTTGAAATTAGCATTAGACTTGGCGGAACCGATGCTACAGGGGGAGAGCTCTTTGGTCGCTACCGGGTTACATCACGAGGCGTAGAATACGCAGAGGTCTTCCAAAAACTAACAGTCTTTGAGACGCGGATGTTAGCAAACGAGAAGTTGCATCGCCTGCTTCCATACCATCGCCACCCGCTAAAGCCCCCTGCCCTTCAAACTGACCTTCATACTCACAGCTCCGGTCAGGTATCATCCGAAGGGCTCATGGCGATAGCGGTTCGAAACAAGGTACCCTACCCAACCCGACTGCTTGAGATCCTCCATATCCCATTCAACCAAGATCTCATACAACGCACCAAACGATTCTTTTATCCGCCAACCGATAGCCAAGAGATAGGTCGAATTCCTGAAGAGGAGGACGCGGTGCCTATCGATACTCTATCAACCCCTGCCCGAAAAATTCTGGGCGCAGCGATGTCAGTGCCGCCAGATAGACAAGTCACGTTTGGTGACCTTGAGGTGTCGGTATATCGATTTCGTACGCCGATTACGAAGTCGCCGACAATTGCTGGAGAGCTCTTAGAGCAGTATGCCGAGGAATATGCACAGCAGGGCGTCAGGTATGCTGAAATTACCGCAACTGCCAGCGGACTACTTCTGCCAGAGTACATGCAGATGGTGCACGAGAGGCTGCCCGCGATTGAAAAAAAGAGCGGTGTAAAGCTGAGGTTTCTAGCGGGATTGCCCAGAAACCTACCCGAAGCTGTCCTTGGACGCGAAGTTGAAAAATTAAAAATCATGGGGGCTAGCCCCTACATCGTAGGCGTTGATTTTGTAGGCTTTGAAGACAACAAGATAGGAAATCTGGAGCCACATATTCGTGCGATTGCTGAATGGGCGGCTGCAAACGACCCCGAATTTACGCTGCGTATTCACGCCGGAGAGAATCGAAAAAACCTCGGAAACGTGCGTGAATCGTTGCGCCTCGCTCAGAAATACAACATGCGCGTTCGAATCGGACACGCTGCGCATGGGCTAGATGATGAAGCTCTTGAGATAGCTGAAACACTCGCCAAGCAAAATCTGGTT
>JBIKWG010000320.1:0-2826 GCA_044356425.1 Bdellovibrionota bacterium
CGCCGCCTCTGCCGCCTGTTTGGCGGCCATAAGCTCCTGCTCAAATTGATGGGTGGTGGTGATATCTTCTACGATGCCGACCCAACCAGTTATGGTATCGGCGGTCCTGATAGTTGCAGCTTTAATGCTGCACCATGCAAGTGATCCGTCATCTCTGATGTACCTACAGCTTTGTCCGAAAGGAGCGTTGCTCTGAATGCTCTCGTTCCAGGTTGAAATTATGCGAGCTCGATCGTCCAGGTGAATAGCTTTTATCCAGCCTGAACCGAGAGAATCCTCTGCTTGTTGGCCTGAGATACTCTGAAATTGGTTGTTTGTGTAGATGTAGTTACCGGCTGTGTCAGTTACAAAGATGCCAAGAGGTGCAGCTTCACTTACCGCCCGAAAGCGCGCCTCATTGCTGTGGCGTTCAAGCTCCTCTGCGTGCCTGGTGCTTAAATCAACGCATGATGAAACATACGCGTCAGCTCGGGCATGAGCTGAAGACAGCTGTGACAAGGACATCGGCACTGCTTGTTCGAGCATCCACCGATAGCTGCCGCTGTGGTGACGTAACCGATACTCACGTTGAAGTTTCGTATGTTTCTGAGCACTTTCAGCCCATGCTAATTCGTACTGAGCAAGGTCGTCAGGATGTATCGCCGCTCGCCAGCCATCAGCTAGACTTTCATCGTGACTTAGTCCTGTGAAAGTGTACCACGCTTTACTAAAAAACGTTCGGTTGTCCCCCTCATCTGAAATCCATAGGAGCATCGGCGATGCGTCCGCGATGTTGCGGAAGCGGCGCTCGCTCTCTGCCAGAGCGTTAATGGTGTCTTCGTATTTTGATACCTGTAGTCGCATCTCAAGGAGCACAAGCGTTTGGCGAGCTAGGGCTTCGAGGGATCGACACTGTTGTGGTGACAGCGCACGCGGCACTGTGTCCATAACGCTTAAGGCGCCCAGAGCCAGGCCGTCATCGGTAATGATTGGTATTCCTGCATAAAAGCGCACAGCTGGTGGTGCAGTAACGAGCGAAAAGTTACAGAACCGTGAGTCACGCGTGGCGTCAGGAATTATGAGCGCTGAGCCCCCGAGGATCGCTTCCGCAGCGAAGCTGTCGGCGCGCGTAATTTCAGTCAGCGAGATTCCAACAGAGGCCTTGTTCCATTCGCGGTTAGAATCGATTAGCGAGATGAGCGCAAACGGACAGTTACAGGTCTGGGCAGCAAGGAAGCAGATGTCGTCAAACGACTCTTCTGCCCTGGTTTCAAGCACCCCATAAGAGCGCAGCCGTGAAAGTCGCACCTTTTCGTTTGGAGGAACTCGCATGAACTGCAACCTAGGCACTCATTATAGCCGTTTGATTTTGGGCAGATTAAAGCAACCCTCCTATCTATTCGGTCAAATCAGGAAAGTTCTAAAGGAGCGCACAGGGCAGGGCAGGGCAGGGCATGGCATGGTGGCACGTGGAGGCTGCACTAAGGTGTTGCAATAACAGAACATTGTTGCGTGAGTCTCAGTCCTAAATCGCAAGGTAACGTGCCGCGCGGGGGGCGAGCATCATACAAAACGTACCCCGCAAAAAAAACCGAAAAATGTTGCAGATTCGGATGGGCGCTGCCCAGGGCCACTAAACTTAAATGTCCAAGCCAAGCTGCCGCCGAGCCTCATAGAGAGCAATCGAAACAGCATTGCTGAGGTTGAGACTTCTCACATAGGTAGTAACTATCGGAATGCGCAGGATCTGATCCTGTTCGCAGCGGGCAAGAAAGTCTTCTCCGAGGCCCTTTGTCTCGCTTCCAAAGACCAATGCATCCTCAGGGCCAAAATCAGCTTTTGTGTACAAGCGTTGACCGAACTTTGAAAATAGCCACACTTTTCGCGGCTGTCGTGCTTCGATATAGCTCTCCCATGTGCCGTGTCGAGCCAGCTTTACATGTGGCCAGTAATCCAATCCAGCGCGCCGCACTGCCTTCTCGGATAGATCAAAACCGAGCTCTCCAACGAGGTGAAGGGGGGTGTCCGTAGCGGCACACGTTCGGGCGATTGAGCCCGTATTTTGAGGAATCTGAGGTTCGACGAGAACAATATCCATGCGTTGAGCGGGGTTTTTAACGGCCTAGAGCCGTTTTTTTGGCGCCAATCCGTTCATTTTTTTTCTCTGCAGGGTATAATCACGGCATGTTAAATTCAACAGTTGTCGGACGGACAAACGTAACAAAAGACCTTATTATCCTGCAGGTGCGCCCGGATGCCGGTGTGCCGGACTTTCTGCCGGGGCAGTACGTAGCGCTCGGGTTGCCAGGCTCGGCAGCGCGCTATGAGGGAGCACCAGATGAGCCAGTTGCTCCGGCTGCCGATAAGCTCATCAAACGTGCATATTCGATCGGGTCATCGCCAGCGGTGAAGGACTACCTTGAGTTTTATATTGCCGTGGTTCCTGATGGCTCGTTGACGTCGCGGTTAGCAGTGCTCAAGGCCGGCGATAGAGTATTTGCACAACCTAAGGTAACTGGAACGTTTACTCTTGAGGGCGTTCCCGATGAGCACAGTCTCGTTCTGATCTCAACGGGAACTGGACTAGCGCCTTTTATGTCGATGGTCAGAACTCCGCAAACGTGGACGAGTGGCAGAAAGATAACGGTTGTTCACGGTGTTCGTTATCCAGAAGATTTATCTTATGCGGATGAGCTGCTCAGCTATCAGAATGATCGCGGGCCTCTCTTTTCCTATCTACCGATAGCAAGCCGAGCGCCAGAAGCATATTCAGGCCGAAAGGGGCGAGTGCAGGTTCTCTTTGATGAAGGGCACCTTGCGCTCAACGCGGCTACCGATCATGTTTAT
>JBIKWG010000321.1:0-2820 GCA_044356425.1 Bdellovibrionota bacterium
GCGCTCAGTCTCGGGTCGCACTTCTATTTAATAGCTGTCAGTCGGCCGTTTGGGCCTTCGTCTAATGTAATGGGTCCGACAGGTCATATTGTGGCAACCCTGCTTGAGGGGTTGTTAGGTTGGGCGGCCGTTTTGCCAGTGGCAGGTTTGGGGTGGTTGGCTTTTTTTAGGCCGGCTGCCGGCGCTGAACAGCCCCCGCGACGTTATTCACTCTGGGTTGTTCTTGTAGCCGGTTCGGTGTGTGTTGCTGGGGTGGCAGCTCTTTTAGCTCTTGTTGGCGGCGAATACTGCGCGGGGGATGTTGGGGTGATGCTCAGCTCGCTGCTGGCAAGAGGTCTGGGGGCGAGTGGGGCTCTTTTAGTGGTACTGCTGTTACTCGCCGTCTCGGGGGCCATTGTTGCTCAACGAACGGTAGGGGATGTCGCAGCTGGGCTGCGTTGGGGCGTTCGAGAGATATTTGCGCTGCTCTGTTTGCGCACGCCGAGAGTTGCCTATTCTGGTTTGCAGGTTGTAGCCAAAGGCGGTTGGAGAGTTGGGGCTAGCTGCACGCGTGGAATCGCTCGTTCGGTGTTTTCTCGCTCTAGTGCGGCGGCTAGCCCAGCTGCGGTAAAAGCTGCACTGCCTCTGGATGGCCCAAAGCCGCGCATCCGCAAAAATGTCCTAAGCCACGAGCCTGAGGTGGCTGTTCCGGTTCGAGTTGCAGCTGCCGGCCCTGAGATATATGAAAGGGCGGACCCCATAATCGTTAAGCCACGAGCAGCAGATGTTGCCGTGAAATCCTCTGGCGCTGCCCGAGCTAGTAAGCGTCAGGTGAGCTCAGAGAACGATGCTCCTGGTGTAGCGCCCGAGTTTACCGATTACATACAACCGGATCTTGCCCTCCTTGCTCGCGAGGAGGTCCAAGATGTAGGGGAAGATGACGAAGAGCTACGTCAAAAAGCTGAGCAGATCGAGTCAAAGCTGCGTGATTTTAATATAGCCGGGCGAGTAACACAGGTTCACCCAGGGCCAGTTATTACGTTATTCGAATTCGAGCCCGCCCCCGGAGTTAAGGTCGGTCGTATCGCTGCTTTGCAAGATGATCTCTCAATGAGTCTTAAGGCCAGCAGTATTCGTATCATTGCGCCCATTCCGAAGCGGGGTACCGTGGGAATTGAGGTTCCCAACAAGAATAGGGCAGTTGTTCGACTGCGTGACTGTCTTGAGAGTGAGGCGTTTGTCGGCGCGGATTCAATTCTTAGCATCCCACTCGGCAAGGATACCTATGGCGATGCCGTCGTGGTTGATATTGCAAATATGCCTCATCTTTTGATGGCTGGAGCAACAGGAACAGGAAAATCGGTTTCGATCAATGCGCTCCTTCTAAGCCTGCTCTACAGGGCACACCCCTCTGAACTTGGGCTGATACTGATCGATCCTAAGGTGTTAGAGCTAAGTATTTATGACGGCATCCCTCATTTAAGGGTGCCGGTGGTAACAGATCCGCGTCAGGCTAAGGCGGTTCTGAGTTGGGCAGTAAAGGAGATGGATCGTCGCTATCGGTACATGCAGCGCTTTGGCGTGCGAAATATCGACGGGTACAACGCCGTGGTGCGTGGCGAACCAAATGCTATGCCGCAGTCTGGAGTTGGACCTAAGCCTGAGCAGGTTGAGATCGACTTCAACGACAAGGCTTCAGCTGCGTCACCGGCTGATCAGGGTGGGACAGTTGAATCTGTTGCTCCTGAGCAGTTAAAGCCCTTGCCGAAGCTGGTAATCGTAATCGATGAGTTAGCTGATCTAATGCTGAGTGTTGGCCGAGAGATTGAAGAGCTGATTACGCGCTTAGCACAGAAAGCACGGGCAGCCGGCATTCATCTGATCTTAGCAACACAGAGACCTTCTGTTGATGTGATAACAGGCCTTATTAAGGCGAACTTTCCTGCACGTCTGTCGTTTCGGGTTTCGAGTCGGATCGATTCTCGCACAATTCTTGATTCGATGGGCGCTGAGAAGCTGCTCGGTAAGGGCGATATGCTGTTCATGCTTCCCGGAGCCGTTCCATTGAAGCGTGTGCACGGTGCCTTTGTATCCGATCAGGAGGTTCAGCGCGTTGTGCAGTCTTTAAAGAATCAGTGTGCTCCGAGCTATGATGAGGCGATCGTTGCGGCGTGTGAAAAGGCGCTGACTGAAGAAACTGGTTCAAGCGGCGACGGCTCTGGCGGCGGTGAGGCAGGCACGGAGGAAGATTTCGACCCATTTTACGATAAGGCTGTTGAGCTTGTGGTCGAAAAGGGGCAGGCATCAACTTCGATGATTCAGAGGGCCTTTCGTATCGGCTACAACCGTGCGGCGCGTATCATTGAGATGATGGAGCGCGAAGGGGTGGTAAGTAAGATGGATGGGGTGCGTCCGCGAGAGATCCTTGCTCCGGCGATGGAGCGCATCGAACCCAATTAAGCTGTTGGTTTTTGTTCTAAACATGTGGTCTGCAGCTACTAATTTTTCACGGTAGCTGCGCTGTGCTTTCTTGCAAGCCAAAAGCACAGGCGTATCCCGCTAGCCAAAGAAGTAGCACTCGAAGACGCTGATAAAGCTAGCCGCGGCTTGCTAACCCTAAGAGAATTCTCCGTTACCTTGAGGTCACAACAGCGCTATTTTGCTTGCTCTTCTGATAGCACCTTCCTGCGTAGTTGCCTGGTCTCTCTGATTATTTTCTATCACCACTGCATTACGCAGTAACAGAACCCCCTATTTTGGCGAGAAACGCCCACTATTTGCCAGAAAGCTTGAACTAGATCTAAATAAATCTTGATATGGGGGGGGTCTAGGTGGGAGATT
>JBIKWG010000051.1:0-14475 GCA_044356425.1 Bdellovibrionota bacterium
CAGTATCTAGCCTAACGCTTCCAGAGAGGGTTGCCCTGGATGCTCCATGCTGAATTCGCGCCTCTTCAAAAGCAAGCTCCCTGCTCAGTGGCACATAGCTTAGACGCTGAAGTGTCACCACCGCCGACATCGGTGCTTTCTCTTTGATGCCTGTATGCACTACCAGAGTTGCTGTCGAAGGCGTCAACGAAAGCACGTTATTCTTCGAGATGAGTCTGCTCTCAATACTCACATGCTCGACTATTGCCAGTTCCGTACCGTCTTGATAACGCAGTTGCAGCCTGCCATCTTCGATCGATATGCGATTGATTCCACGAAAGGGGGAAGGTGCGTTTCGTTGCTGTGCATCCGCCTGCTCAGCCGCATTACCCAACATCCCGGTAGCTGGCACATCAACGGCGGCTTCCAGATTCGGCGAGGCTTTGTTACCGACAACCAGCGTGATAGTGGGCCGATGAAGCTCTATTTTTTTTACGTGCAGGTCTCTTGCTAGCAGCGGCAACAGCTCAACACGAACACTCACCCGAGGCCCCTCAATCTCAACCCCGTCTAGGGCACGTTTTATTGCCACATCAAAAAGCACTATTTTCAGTGTGCGAGCTATGCCAATAGTCGCTTTACTGTACGTGACGGGGGCTCCCAGCGCTTCAGTAAGCTCAGATTCAATTACTGCGCGGTAAGACTCCAAGACAACGGGCGCAAGTAAATAGATACAGCCCCACAGTGCGGCAACGAGAGCAACACACCATATGCAGAGATATTTCAGCTTCTCTTCCATGACTACCGCGATTCGCTTAACTAAACTAAGGGTGCCACGCCAAGGGGCAAAGTAAAAGCTTTGCACTCATTCTTGCCTGATAGACGTGTCACCAAGAGATACGGTATACCACCTCATACACGATGGGCATTTCACATTCCCTTGCACGATATGTACAGCGTCCCACTCTCGGCCTTCTCATAGCGTCGATGATACTATCTGCGTGCGCTGTTAAAGAGCGCTTTGCAGCGCCGCCAAGCACGTTCCTGGAGGACGTATCAGTTGCTCATAAAATGGAGAATCTTCCCTTTGACCACTCCTGGTTAGTAGCCGACAGTGACGAGAGGCGATACGATACTGTGTATGTTGCACCAATTTCTATTGGTCGCCTTCCAGAAGATGCCTGGAAGCGTAGTGTTGAGATCGGAGTACGCTCGAAGAAAGAGTACAAACGAGAGGCTCAGAAGATAGCTGACTACTTTCGAGAGCGGCTGGTCATTGAACTTACTAAAGTTAAACATGCTAGGCTAGCGGTTGTTGCTGAACCCACCAACTCTTCTCTGGTTGTTACCATCGTACTTACCGAATTAGAACTCTCTCACCCGCTGACTCGTGCCGCAGCACTTGCTGCGCCGCTGCCCGGCGTGGATATGGCTCTTAATACAGTTACAGATCCACATGTTGCATTTTCTGCTCGACTAACTGACGCCGCCTCAGAAGAGCTAGTTGCCACGGTGGCAGACCGACGGTATCCACCTTTTCGAGTTATCGACCTCAATAAGCTCTTTGTTCGCAGCTCGGCCCGTGAGATCGTAGCAAACTGGTCAAAGGAGCTTGCTCAAGCCATCCAGCTTAATCGACTGCAGACCGTCAACAAAACGTGGGGCTTCTCGCTGCTTCCCTGGTAAAGCGCAAGCTACTTGAGCATAGACGCTCATACTCAACGTAGGGTATACAAGGGGACACCAATAAGCAGTATCAAAATCTTTTTTCGAGAGTGTGTCATGACCTGCAACCTCACCCACTGTGCAACTCTTGTCGCTCTTATTCTCTCTGGCTGCGCTGTAGAGGGCCGATTTGAGCCACCACCACGGACTTTTCTTGAGGACATTTCTACCGCAAAGACGATGAAGAACATGCCGTTCCAGCATGCGTGGGTAGACCCAAAGAGCGTTCAAAAAGAGTACTCGTCTGTATTCGTTCGACCAATTCGGATAGATCTGCTTTCACATGACGCGTGGAAACGGAGCTCAAGCATCGGGATCACCTCAAAAGAGGACTATGAGAAAGAGGCTCAAGGTATAGCTGATTATTTTCATGAACAGCTTATCGCTGCCCTAAAAAGCTCCTCAAGTAAGCGTTTTCAGGTCGTTGACACTCCTACAAAAAGCTCTCTTATCGTCTCAATCGCTCTCACGGAGGTTGAGTTCTCACACCCCATTACACGTGCTGCCGCTCTCGCTGCTCCAGTGCCAGGTGTTGACATGGCACTCAATACGATTACCGATCCACACGTAGCTTTTGCGGCGCGATTTACAGACCCACTATCAAACGCCCTGCAGGCATCTGCTGCTGATAGAAGGTATCCGCCTCTTCGTCTCATAGATCTCAATAAGCTTACTATCACTAGCTCAACGCGCGAGATAGTTAAGGATTGGTCGCGGGAGCTGGCAGAAGCGATTCAATCTAACCGCTTTGCTACGGTTGAGCGAACGTCAGGCTTCTCTCTTCTACCGTGGTAGATTTGAGCCTACCCGCCCACAATCATTAAAGGGAGTCGACATGAAGAGAACAAAAACCCGCGCCGCTACGTTTGTAGCATATTTGCTGGCTTTATCTCTGCCTGCTGCAGCTATTATGTTGCCGGCTGAAGCCACTCCTAGAGGCAACAAAGAGCGCGCTCGGCCCAAGATAGGGCTAGTTCTGGCAGGTGGTGGAGCTCTCGGCATGGCGCACGTTGGTGTGCTTAAAGTTCTTGAGGCAAATCGAATTCCTGTTCATATAGTAGCTGGCACGTCGATGGGCTCGATCGTCGGCGGAGCGTACGCTTCTGGAGCAACCATACCAGAGATGGAACGCATCCTTTCAGAGACCGACTGGGACGCTCTCTTTGATGAGAGCCTTAAGCGCCAACATCTGCTCTATCGAAACAAAGCAGGCAGAGCCAACCAGATCTTTGGAAGCGGAAAACTTGGGCTCACCGAGAAAGGGATTGCTCGCTTCACCGGTGTTGTAGGCGGACAGAAGGTGCTGCCGCTCTTGCAGCGCCTCTATTATCGCACTCCGGGTGATATTAATTTTGACCAGCTACCGATACCTTTTCGCGCTATAGCGGCAGATATTGAAAGTGGACAGCCGGTGATTTTAGCTTCAGGCGACCTTGCCAGGGCGGCACGCGCAAGCATGGCGGTGCCTGGATTCTTTACGCCTGTTGAGATCGGCGGAAGGGCGCTGGTTGACGGGGGCATAGCAAATAATCTGCCAGTGGATATAGCTCTTGAAATGGGAGCAGAGCAGCTAATCGTTGTTGATTTGATGGCCGATCTAAAGACAAAGGATGAGCTAGGAAACCTTCTTGGAATCTCAGGTCAGATTATCTCGCTTCTGCTTGAGCAGAACTCAAAGCTTCAAAGGAAGCTGATGCGCCCCGAAGACATTTTGCTGCTTCCAGAGCTTAAAGGATACAGCGCTACCGACTTTCTTAAAGCTCAAGAAATTTTTGCTAAGGGGGAAGCGGCAGCTACTCAGAACCTTGAGCGCCTGAAGAGATTTTCGGTTTCTGAAGCAGAGTATGCAGAGTTTCAAAGGCACCGAACGGCTACGCTCGAAGAGCCGGTGGTTATTACTGCATTAGAGGTCAAATCGAACGTCCCTGCGGTAAACTCCGAGATTACGAAAGAGTTTGCCCCTCAAGTCGGAGCCCCACTGGATCCCAAGGCGATAGAAGATTCAATTGAATCTGCATACGCGCTCGGGCAACTTTCGTCACTTGAGTACCGGGTTAACATGGCTCCCGACGGAAAGACAGGAACTCTTGAACTGGATGCAAAGAAAGCTAGTTGGTATGATAAGTACCTTCAGGTTGGCATGTCTATCCAAGATGACTTTCAAGGGGATAGCGCCTACCAGCTAGCCCTTGGTGCCCGCTTTAATGAACTTAATCAAGCTGGTGCGTTTCTCGATGCACGCCTTGAAATCGGATGGCGCCCCCTGGCTGAGCTTGACTACTATCAGCCGCTTGCGCAGAGCAGCGCCTACTTTATTAACCCGATTGCTACATATGATCGCTATCAAGTGCCAATACGAGTTGATGGTGAAGAGGTCGCTGAGTATCAACGCTCTCGCTTTATCGCCGGCGTAGGCTTCGGCAGACGGCTTGGTGTGCAAGGAGAGATGCAGGTTGGAGCGCGTCGAGGGACTGCAGAAATTAACAGAGATATCGGCGATCCATCTCTTCCCGAAGGCTCTTATGAAGTTGGTAATTATTTTGGCGCAATCGCTTTTGATTCAAGAGATACGCCGGACTTTCCGCAAACAGGCGCCGTCTTCAACTTTGAAGCAGCCCAACACACCGACACTCTCGGTTCATCAGATAATTTTACTCAGGTCACCGGGGCTGCATCTAAGCCAGTAACCTTTGGTGCCAATACCGTGCTCTTCTCAACTGACTATGGCGTGACATTTCAGAGGATCCCAGGTGAGCGCGTATTCCTTGTTGGCGGTATGTTTGATCTCTCTGGGTTCCAACCTGGTGGGCTCACGGCATCTGATTTCTTTGTGGCAAGAACAGCTTACTACAGAGAGCTTGCCTCACTCGGCGGAGCCTTCGCTAAGCTAAACCTTTTTGGGGGTACAACTGTTGAGTGGGCAACTATTAAAAGCGACATCGCCATCATCGAAGATATCCCGAGCATCTACGCTGGAAGCCTCTTTGTTGGAGCAGATACACCCCTTGTTCCGATATACTTCTCGTTTGGCCTAAACAGCGAGAGCGAACATTCTTTTTATCTAAACTTCGGAAGGATATTTAAAGCTCGGCGTTAAACAAAACATTCATGCTGCTTAACCCTAGCAGCATAAAAAAAGCGCTGTCTTTCGACGGCGCTTCTTGCTTGGGCTTATTCGCGCCCAGGTACTTAGAACAGCTAGCTCATCACTTTGCTGCTGGCTTTGCATCCTTCTTGTAGCGCTTATTCTTGCGGGCTACCTTCTTTGCGTCGCGCGCGTTTCTTCTGTTCCAAGTTTTCTTAGTTGGCGATGCCATAAACAACTCCTTTCCGTGTAAGGGTGGGAAAGGTACCTAAGTTCCTCTGCTCGGTCAACTCCCGACCCACTTTTTAAACTCTGCTGTCACAGTTAGCGGGCTCGACAGCCTACTCTGCTATTACACTTAACCACCTGAATTAGCTCTGTTTTAAATATCAAGGTTGCGAATCTTCAGTGCATTTTCCTCAATAAACTTACGACGCGGCTCTACTTCATCACCCATCAAGACTGTAAATATCTGATCAGCATCAATTGCATCGTCAATTGTTACCTGCATCATCAAGCGATTCGCTGGGTCCATCGTTGTTTCCCAAAGCTGCTCAGGGTTCATCTCTCCTAGCCCCTTGTATCGGGTTATTGAGAGCCCCTTACGACCACGCGCATCGACCCAATCAGCTACTGCTTCAACGGTCTCTACTTTTTCACGCTCTTTAGACTCTCCGGTTGCTGATATGGTGAAGCCCCCTTCACCAACCTGCATCCTGGCATCTGCATATACCTGGCGAATCTCGGCGATTTTTTCAGAGATCCAAAGCCTACGCGTTAAGGTTGTTTCGTAACTAACTCCTCTTCGACGAGTAGTAATTTTCAACGCGACTTCACCGTCATGGTCATCAACCACCTCTACCGTTGACTCAATCGGGATGCGATTCTTAATTGCTGATACAACTTCGGAAACCATCGCCAACACCTGCTCCCTCTTCCAAGCAGTTTCGTTAAATGCGACGTGAGCCTCTGCGAGGGCAACGATGACTCGAGCATCTATGCGCTCCATCTGCAGCTCATCGAGCGAAACTCTCGCATCTCGTAACCGCACTAAGAGCTCTTTTACATCTTCGGCCTTAGTGAGCTTTCCCGACCTTGATTCTATGGTAACTCCGTCAACACCGCCGCCGATAATAACCTCGGTAAACTCCTTCTCGTTCTTGAGGTAGCGCTCAGTCTTTCCTTTTTTAAGTTTATACAGCGGCGGCTGCGCGATATAGAGGTAGCCTCGCTGAATGACTTCATTCATCTGACGATAGAAGAAGGTTAAAAGCAGAGTTCGAATATGACTTCCATCAACATCCGCATCAGTCATGATAACAACTTTGTGGTAGCGCAATTTCGCCACATCAAAATCACCATGTCCAATTCCAGTTCCGAGCGCCGTTATCAAAACCCTGATCTCTTCAAACGAGAGCATCTTGTCAAAGCGGGCCTTTTCAACGTTAAGGATTTTTCCTTTTAGAGGAAGGATCGCTTGATTCTTCTTGTCGCGTCCTTGCTTTGCCGACCCACCCGCGGACTCTCCCTCAACCAGAAATATCTCTGCTTCCTCTGGGTTTTCATTTTGACAATCGGCCAGCTTTCCGGGAAGAGCGGCGCTATCAAGAGCGCCCTTTCGACGAACAAGCTCACGCGCTTTACGTGCTGCTTCGCGAGCGCGCGCTGCTTCAAGCGACTTATTTACAATTGATTTTGCTATGGCTGGGTTTTCTTCAAAAAACTTTGCAAGGTGCTCCCCCGCTGCCTGCTCAACAAGCCCTTTAACTTCGCTATTTCCGAGTTTCGATTTTGTTTGTCCTTCAAACTGTGGCTCCGGAATCTTAACGCTTATTACCGCTACAAGCCCCTCACGTGTGTCATCACCTTGAATGCCTTCGTTGAAACCCTTAAGTAGGTCATTTTTATTGGCATAGTTGTTAAGCGTTCGAGTTAGGGCAGCTTTAAAACCAATAAGGTGCGTGCCACCCTCGGGCGTATTGATGTTGTTAGCGTAGGTGTAAATGCTCTCTGTGTACTCAGTGTTGTATTGCAGAGCAACCTCTACTCCGATGCCATCTTTCTCTGCTGAAATGAATATCGGCTCAGGAAATATTGGGCTCTTAGATTTGTTAATGTGGCTGACAAAGCTTTTGATTCCACCTTCATAGAAGAATTCTTGCTCCTTGTCGGTTCTCTCATCAACAACCGTGATGCGAAGACCCGCATTTAGGAAAGCAAGTTCACGAACGCGGTGTGCAACTGTGTCATAGGTAAAACCTTTTTGCTCTGTGAAGATCGTGTGATCTGGATAGAAGGTAACCTTGGTTCCCGTGCCTTCTGCATCTCCGATAACTTTAAGCGGCGCCACCGGATCACCACGACGAAACTCCATGAAGTGAAGCTTGCCGTTCTGTTTGATCTCTGCCTTGAGCCATTCCGAAAGTGCGTTCACCACAGAGACTCCAACTCCGTGCAGACCACCAGAAACCTTGTACGCTTCTTTCTCAAATTTTCCGCCAGCGTGCAGCTTTGTCATTACGACTTGCACACCACTGACCCCTTCTGTTGGGTGGATGCTCGTTGGAATACCACGGCCGTTATCTTCAACAGAAACTGAGCCGTTTGTATGAAGGGTTACTTTTATTGCTGTGCAATAACCAGCGAGTGCTTCGTCCACGGAGTTATCAATAACTTCCCACACAAGATGGTGATAACCGCGATAGAACGTATCACCGATGTACATGGCCGGGCGCTTTCTAACTGCTTCCAGTCCTTCAAGAACCTTAATTTGACCAGCGTCGTAGACCAGGCCGGTTGATTCAGTATTTGACGCAGTAGTCATTGCACATCTCCAAATGACGATAACTTCAGAAGTTTAGGATACTTAGATTGGTTTGGTAAATACTAAACCAGCATTAGAATAAGGCCTTTTTGCTTATCCTTAACTAACCTGTACAGCCACACCTTGCAGCTTAGTTAAAGGGTCTCTGCTGAGCTCTTGAGCTGCTCTAGGAAAGTTTTACTCTAAAACACCATCGAGCAAGTGAGTTATGCTCAATTTATCCACGGCTGTGGATAACTTTTACAACATAGAAACCCTCGATATTATTACATATATTTAACTTTCACACAATCTTACCAACAGGTTTATCCACAGGTCCGACGGGCTCTCTATATTGCTGGGCGCTGAATTACCATCAACGGTCTGCGCTGCTCATTAAGCAATGGCGCCAGCACTAACTCGTAAAATCTGTAACGATGGTGCTTCTGCAAGCTGTGCCGGTGGATTTCCGGTGCCTGTTACAAGGAGCTGCCGAGGCTTTTCGAGCAGTGCCGCAAAGAGTCGCTCACTGCGCGCCGCATCAAGTTCTGAATCAACGTCATCGAGGAGCACCACTGGGCTTTCTGTTAAACTGTCCTCTAAAAGATCGATAACCCCTAATTTCAACGAAAGCACTACGCTGCGAGTCTGCCCCTGTGAGGCATATGCTCTGCTATCTACATCACCAAGCGATATGTTGATGTCATCTCGATGTACACCTACCAGGGTGGATCTCATAGCGATCTCTCGCTGACAGGCGTTCTGGAGGGTTTGAGCGATGGTTTCAAAAGACACTGTGCCATCTTTTTGAACAAAGTCACTTTCCAGGGTTATGCGCAAAGAACCGTCCGTTGGGGCATACTTGATATGAAACTGCGATGCTTTTTTGTTTAGTTCTTCTATAAACTTAAGTCTGTTTTCAACAATTTTTCCACCGTATTCAACAAGCAATTCATTCCACGGTAAAAGCTGTTGATAACTAACATTACTACCCTTAAGTAAAGCACTTTTACTTGCTAGAGCACGCTGATAGGACATTAGAATCTTCAAGTACGATGGCTGTAAATCTACCATGTGCCGATCGAGAAACTTTCTTCGGCCGGATGGTGCCCCCTTTACAAGAGAAAGATCGGCAGGCGAGAACGCCACAACCCGCAAACGTCCAAGAAGCTCTGCTATAGAGTCTAGCGCATTTCCGTTGAGTAACGCTCGGCGCTCTCCTGATGAGTAGATTAAGCCGAGATTCTCTGTGCCATTTTTATGGGTGACTGTTCCAAAGATAGAACAATCTTGAGCCCCCCACTGCAGAAGCTCAGATGCTGTGTTGGTTCGAAACGAGCGTGAGCCAGAAAGAAGATAGATAGCCTCTACGAAGTTAGTCTTTCCGTTTCCGTTTTGTCCGGTGATGAACACTGGCCCAGTTCCCAACTCGATGCTCTGGTCAGCTAGGTTTCTAAATTTGTAGACCTTAACCTGTGAAACGAACAACCTATTATCTCTCTATCAATCTCTCTGACTTTCGTTCAGGCGCGATCTCGCGGCAGCATGGACTGCTGGCATCAATCAAGGCGCAGCGGCATGATGATTCCAAAAGAGGATTCATCTGACTCAGAGTAAAACTTACCTGGCCCAGTTTCACCACTAAGCTCCATGATAAAAGGTTGATTCTCACTTACCGCTGCAAGCACATCCAGAATGTACCGAGCATTGAAACCAACTGAAAATTCTTTGCCATTGTACTGAACTTCAACTTCTTCTTGAGCCTCTCCAACTTCAGGTGATGAGCTTGATATGCGCACTAGATTATTGAAGAAGTCGAGTCGTACCCCCTTATTTTTATCAGAAACAACAAGCGAAACGCGCTTAAGAGCCTGAACGAGGTGCGAACTAAGAACAGCTATCTTTGTTCCTGCTGCCTTTGGCAACACCTGCTCATAATTAGGAAATTCACTATCCAACAGACGCACTACTAATTTCCAGGATGCTCCCTCAACAACGAGAAATCCTTCACTAACATCAACACCGACCGGAATGTCACCGGCAGTTTCCAATGCTTTGCGAACTTCAGTGAGTCCTTTGCGAGGAACAATAATGTGATCAGGTGCATCTCCCTTCTTTGCACCCTTTTTCGACATTCCGGTAAACTCAACTCCTTCAAGAGGTCGAGTAATGAGTGCCAAGCGATGACCATCAGTAGCAACCATTCTTAGAGCTGCTGATTTACCATCTTCTACGAGTTCAAAACACACTCCGTTCATGTTGTAACGCCCCTCATCGAGCGATACTGCATAGAGAGTTTGATTAATCATTTCAATTAGCTTAGAGGCAGATATCTTACTTTTTGTTTTTAGTGAGAGCCCTGGTGGAACTGGATACTCTTCTGAACTAACACCAACGATCTTAAGTTTTGAACTTCCAGCGATAACCTCAATGCGATCACGATCAGCAACTCGAACCGTTACGTCTCCTTCGGGAAGCTCTCTAACTAGATCGCCAAATACTTTTGCACTAACGGTAATCGAACCCGTCTTCTTAACGGTTACAAGAGAAGACGCCACTGCTGTTATCTCAAGATCGCTGCCTGTTACTTTAAGAGCTTTCTCATCTGCACTTAACAGAAGATTACCTAAAATGGGCATGGTCGATTTCTTCTCAGCAATCGCTAACGTGACGTGGAGAAGTTTAGCGAGCTCATTTTTTGGAATTGTTATCTCCATTTTTGTTCCCTTTTAGTTTCTCTATTAATTCTTTATTTTATTTAATTTAAAATAGTGAATAGTAGTTAGTCAGACTGTTTTTTGTTGGTAACCAAGCTAAGTAATTAAATTTTTTAACAAAAACCACTCTAATAGCCTGTGGGTAATGGGTGTATAAGTTCGAGAGTTATTCACACCCTCTTTTCTTAACTACCTCCAGGCTGACTTCTTCACCACCATCTGCCAGTTTATCCACAGCTTTTCACCAGCTGCATCGCCCCCCTTTTAATGAGCACAAAAAGAGCTCGTTAAAGTGGTACGTGAGCGACGACGCCTTCGTCTCTTCATTCAAATGCAGCTCTGTATACCGCGTAGCTACATCAAACTCACAAGTTATTTTCCAGCAACAAATAGTTGTGGATAAGCCTGTGAATAATACTGGTAGTACCTGTTGTACACAGCTTGGTAAAAGCTGTTGATAATTGAGCTAGTATGTTGTTTTTGTTGTGTTTAACTAAACAATCTTTTCTCAATTTCCTCAACGTAGCTTTTTACCTGGGCATCTGTGGATAACTTGCTTGAGACTACGGTAGCAGCGTGTATCACGCTCGAATGGTCGCGACCGCCGAAGTGTTCACCAATCTCAGGATATGAAGCTGTGGTGTGTTTGCGACAGAGATACATCGCGATGTGTCGAGGAAAAGAGAGATTTTTTGTGCGTCGTTTAGAGATAATATCAGAGACCTTGAGGCTAAAGTGCATAGCCACAGCTTTTTTGATGTCATCTACCGTTACGTTAACCACCTTCGGCTGCAACAGAGGCTTGAGAGCAGCTTTCGCCATCTCCATCGATATAGGCACGTGTTGAATTGTGCTAACAGCATGCAAACGCGTTAACGCACCCTCAAGCTCGCGTACATTTGAAGAGATACGCTCAGCAATGAGGTGACTGACCTCTTCAGGAAGATGAAATTCATCAACGAGAGCTTTCTGTTTTAAGATTGCGACCCGAGTTTCAAAATCTGGAGCTTGTAGATCGGCGGTTAACCCCCACGAGAATCGTGTTTGTAGGCGTTCTTCGATGCCAGGGATATCAGTAGGAATTTTATCAGAGGTGATAACAATCTGGCGCTTGGCACTATAGAGCGCATTGAACGTGTGGAAGAACTCTTCTTGAGTTCGCTCTTTGCCACTAATGAATTGGATATCGTCAATTAAAAGAACTTCAATAGTCCGAAGACGTCGCTTGAACTCCTCCATTTTTGCCTGTCGTAGAGCAAGGATGAGTTCGTTAGTGAACGTCTCTGAGGACATATACAACACTCGGGCATTCGGATTGCGCTGAAGCACAGCATTGCCGATTGAGTGTAGAAGGTGAGTTTTTCCTAGCCCAACTCCGCCATAGATAAACAGCGGGTTGTAGCTCTGACCTGGCTTCTCGGCGACACGCATGGCAGCGGCATGACAGAATTGATTGCTGTTCCCCACTACAAAGTCAGAAAAGGTGTAGCGAGGGTTGATGTTGTTAAAGACTTCGCCGGTACTGGAAACAGTTTGTGCTGTAGCAGTGGTAACTGAGACGTCTTGGGGCCGCTCATTTCTATCAGAGTTTGCAGCAGCTGCTTGGGGCAATGCTGGTCGGGGGCGTTTTACTATAAAAGGCGTAGCTGGCCTGCGAAGGCTGGCGTCCCCCGTATTTAGGGGGTTTTCGCGAGGAATTATCGAAAGGAGCAGCTCATCACATTCAAGCAGTCTCGCTAACTTGTCACGCAGCAGACTGGCGTAATTAGTCGTTACGTAGTTGCAAATTAGTCGTGATGGTCCACGCACAACTACCCGCTCAAGAGAAGAAGCAGGAGAATCTAAATCAAGTGGCTCAATGTAAGCAGCTACGATGTGTTGATTGATATTTGAACATGCTTCAGCGATAGCCACAGCCCACGCCTGATCAATCGATGGTGCTGATGTGTCAGATTTGCGAGGTGAATCGTGGAGGGACGGGTATCCTGCCGACGTGTCGACGTCGGGAGAGCTCTGGCCGGTGAGTGCATCTGGTGCCAGGTTTACGCTCATACCCCCTGAAAGAAATGGCTGCTTGTATTTTAAAAGCAGCGGACTTCAGTGTGTCGTTGATCACATGATCAACAACAACCGTTTTTACAACGGCGAGGAAGCGTTATAATACGGTTAGAAAATTTTACAAGGAGGAAGCGAAGAAAAAGTCAGCTTTCGAGAACAAAAAATAATGCTACAACGGAACGTGGCTTGTTTCAAGTTAATTAAACAAACTTTTTTTGTGTGCAATCCTTCAACTAAAAAGCTCTATTTTTGGTTTGCCTGTTACATACGCAAATGAGAGGAGAGCGTCGCGCAATCTATGAATACTAGATGCTAGATGTCGCTGATTGACGAGAGCACGCAGAATTTGCCTTAATTGCCTAAATCTTATACAAAAGAAGCGCCGTTGGGCACACTATGGAACATCACTACACCTATCTTAATTCCCTTGGTTTCACAGATCCTTCTCAGCAAGGTCTCATTACAGCAGTAGCCGCTGGCGTTGCCTTACTATATTTAGGCGCAAAGAGCGCGCGAGCCTTGGCCCGCAAGCGCAATCTGTATGGCGTTGAGCGAGCAGTAATTCCTGATGAGAAGATAACAGCTCCGGCCTTCTTTGACTTTTTCGTCGAAACTTTCGTCGCGTTTCAAGATTCAATTCTCGGTAAAGAGAAGCGAAAATATCTTCCTTTAACAGCAACAGTTTTTCTCTACGTATTTACGATTAACATCATTGGTCTTATTCCAGGAATCCCGGCGGCAACCACCACCGTATGGATTACTGTCCCTGTGGCTCTTCTTATCTTTATCTGTTTCAATTATTACGGAATTAAAGAGCAAGGCCTTTGGCACTATCTTAAGCACTTTGCCGGCCCTGTGTGGTGGTTGGCATGGTTTATCCTGCCGCTGGAGCTTTTCGGAACGGTTTTGAGGATCCTAACGCTTAATCTCCGTCTTTATTGGAACATCTCAGCCGACCACATGGTGCTCGGGATATTTTCTGAGCTTGTTCCGTTTTTGGTCCCAGTTATATTTTACGCTCTTGGGACCTTTGTTTGTTTCATGCAGGCATTCGTTCCAACGGTGCTCACAATGATATACATAATGCTCGCTACTCAGCATGAAGAGGGCGCGCACCACTAACGTAATTTCACAAATGTGATTTTTTGAGTAAGTTTGCAAAAGCTTTACTAACAAGGAGATGAAGATGAAGAACCTAGTAACATTCGCAAAGAAGGCGACATTCGCAGTAACTACTCTTGCAGCAGCGATGATTCCAGTAGCTCATGCAGTTGCTGAAGAAGCAGCAGCAGCTACAGGTGGCTCAAATCTCGGCCCAATCGGCGCTGGTTTGGCAATCGGTTTAGCAGTTATTGGTGGTGGTATGGGTCAAGGAAAGGCTGTAGGCGCAATGCTTGAGTCGTTTGGCCGAAACCCATCAGTTGGTGGCAAGCTCCTTGCTCCAATGCTTATCGGTATGGCTCTTATTGAGTCACTTGTGATTCTTGCGTTCGTAGTAGCTTTGCAAGCTTCTGCGTCGTAACCCACAGTGTTGGGCACATAGTAGGTAGGCAGGGTAACTTGCCTTGATAAGAAGGGCTGATGTCGAAAAGGCATCAGCCCTTATTTTTTGTCGCCTAACGCAAGCAGTTGATAGCGGACCACCGGAGGTGATTGTTGTTACCCTTTGGCAGCAAGTCGTAGATCGGCTGAACACGAAGTTAGCTGACGGGTCTTTGGGGGATAGCCTTAACAAATCTTGCAACCAATAAGCTACCAATCACTAGCGTGGTCAGTCATGATGATGTCGATGCCACGAGAGCGGAAGTAGCGGTGAGCGTTCTCGGTATCAATGCTAGAGTGGGCAATATTAAGAAGCACTGGCGTTCTTGCAGCATGGGCTGCATCAATAGCAGCTCGAGATACCCACCTCTCAAGTTCAATAAAATCTGCTTTGGCCTCAAGGGCCGCACCCAGCTGCTCTTGGTTTTTGCAGCGCGCAAGCACAGCGATGGTTGGATCTTCGCTTCTTGCCAGGCGGATTCGCGAGGCTGTTCGCAGTTGAACAACAACGTCTTTTTCAGCCCCGTGCTTCTTTACTTCCCTAATCACTGCACGAACCAGATCGT
>JBIKWG010000019.1:0-21948 GCA_044356425.1 Bdellovibrionota bacterium
ACTATCTTTGATCGCTATAAGTGCCTCAGAAAGGTCAGGAATAGCTATTGAGTGCTCTTCGTTTAAAAACACCTTCTTTCGCTGCGCACTTGAGAGCGAAGCAACCCTTTGCAGTCTAAAATTACACGCACCAACCGAATTGCTAAAGGAAATGCGACTGTCGTGAAAAAGAAATAGCTCTCCAGCGTCTGATCGCCTGACATCCACCTCAAGCAGAGCAACTTTAGCAGCGATCGCTTCTTTTAGTGCTGGGATAGAGTTATCAGGAAGTCCACGATGGAGGCTGCCTCGGTGTGCGGTTGTTAATCTAACAATGGCCGGAGCTTCTTCTAAGGGCGCGAGCTCCGACGGGTCTAAGGACGCAAGGCAACCGGCAGTTGAAACAGCGACGGCAGCGATAAGAATGCAGAGCAGCCCTCTCATCTATTTTGTATACTTTTATTGGTCTTAATGAACTTTGGCACGAAGCTTCTCCATTAGTCCCGAGAAATTATCTTTGCGGATAATTCCTGAAAACTCGTTTCGATAGTTGGCAACTAATCCAATGTTCTCTATTACCACGTCGTATACCTGCCACGAACCCCCATCTTTCTGAATCAGCTTATAGTCAATCGGAAAGGTGTCACCTTTGCTGATAACGATAGTTTTCACTACTGCCTTGGGCGGTTCTACGTTTTCAGACTCAACTTTAACCATCCCGGGTTTAACAGTCTCAATTTTTGAGAGGTAAGTGCGCGCAAGTAGCTCAGAGAAAACCTCTGTAAACTCAGCCTGCTCTGCCGCGGTTATTTCATTCCAATTGGGGCCCAGCGAGCGCTTGGACATCTCCGCAAAATTAAACTTTGGATTGATGAGTTCGCGAAGCTTTTGGCGGCGCACTGGCGATACTGAGGCGTCCGGGGTCGTGGCTACGGTTTTAATGATATCATTAATAGTTTGTTCTATCTCGGCCTTGGGTGATGTGCCCTCTGCTGTTGCACTAGGTATCAAATTTTGAAAAATAAGACTTAATGAGAACAGGAGAGTGAAAATGTTTCTTAATTTCATGGTACGTCTCTCTTTATTATGACCCTAGGTTTTACAACGCTTAGCAGATTTAACAGCTATTTCTCGTCTTTCTTCTTGTCGGCCTTCTCATCATCGCCAGAGAGACTGTGAACAACTTTACTGATGACGTCTTCAATATCGATGACTGATTCTGTATCAGCTACTGATATCGTTCCTCCCTGTGCTACGTGCTCGTCAGATCCACCACGAGAGATCTTTACATAACGGTCGCCGATGATTCCTTTAGTTCGTATCGCAAGCGTGTCGTCATCTCGCAGCTTGAAGTCGTTCCGAATCTTCAGCGTAACTCGCGCTTTCGGGTCATTTAAATTTATCTCAGACACCTCCCCAACAGGAACACCGGCTAGCTCAACTGACGCTCCGTATTTTAGTCCTGATACGTTGTAGAACTCAGCGTAAACTGGATACGTTGTGCTCGGTCCGACCTCAACTCCAGCAAGGCCGACTGCCAGATACGCTGCAGCGGCAACGCCAGCCATAGTGAATATGCCGACAAAGAACTCAAGCGAGAATGTTCTTTTGGGCACAGTGATCTGTGGTGCGTTAGCGGTGTTACTGAATTTTGATTGGTCCATCCGTTCTCCCGTTAAGGAACTGCTGCACAGAGGGATCCTGAGAAGCTATCAGATCTGCCGGGGCGCCCTCGGCAATTATCTTGCCCTTGAGGATCATTGCGACGCGGTCAGAAACCTGAAAAACCTCTGGAAGCTCGTGGCTAATTACTAAGCCAGTGAAGCCCCACTGTGTCTTGCAAGCATTTATTAAATCATACACTTCCTGTCCATCAAGAGGGTCAAGACCAGTGTTTGGCTCATCAACAAGAAGAACCTTTGGTTCTGTGATGAGAGCGCGCGCCATTCCTACACGCTTTCGAATTCCGATCGAGACCTGTTCAGGAAAGTTTTTTAAATAATCGGTAAGGCTTAAGGCCTCCGCTATTTCAAGCACCTTGAGGTGCATCTTTGTTCCGCGCAAGCGCGATCGTTCGCGCAGTGGAAAAGCGATGTTGTCGTAAATTGAGAGAGAATCAAAAAGCGCGGCTGATTGAAACAGAACTCCGAGCGAGCTGCGAATCTCATTCTTGCGCGATTCGGATCGCGCTGCAGTTATGTTGTCTCCGCCGATATAGATCTCTCCTGCATCTGGCGTCATGATGCCCATAATGAGCTTGAGGAGAACAGATTTTCCTACGCCGCTAGGCCCAACAACCGCGGTCGTTTTTCCAGGTTCAATGTCGATGCTGATGCCATCGAGCACTATCTGTGGACCGAAATGTTTGTGGACGTTTCGAACAGAGATCAATCGTCATTACTCCATGAATACGCGCGTGAGGATGCTGGTAAGGAAGTAGTCAACGATCAAGACAGCAACAGAGGCGGTTACCACAGATTGGGTAGTCGCCTTGTTAACCCCTTGAGCTCCGAAACCGCAGGTGTAGCCTTTGTAGCAGCTCACCCATCCAAAGATAAGGCCAAATACAATGGCCTTAATAAATCCAGACCAGATATCCATGGGCTCTACGGCCGAAATTATCTGCGACATGAATGTTCCAGAGCTTAATCCCAGCAGGCCAACGGCAACAATATACCCGCCAAGGATGCCAACGACGTTAAATATTCCACATAGGAGCGGCATCGCTAGCAGCCCAGCAAATAGGCGAGGCGCCATCAGGTATTTAATCGGGTCTACTGCCATCGAACGTAGTGCATCTATCTGCTCGGTGATGCGCATAATGCCGACCTCGGCTGTTACGGCTGAGCCTGCGCGCCCGATGACCATCAGCGCAGTAAGAACTGGCCCGAGCTCTCTAATGAGGCTCAAAGCAACCGCCGGCCCGGTGTAGGCATTTGCTCCGAATTTTGAGAGTGTGTATTCGCCCTGCACCGCAAGAACAGCGCCAGTAAAGAGCCCGATGAGCGCGATGACGATAGTCGAGTTAACTCCGATCTGGAGCATTTGATGCAGGTACAGGTAGGGCCGATACGGAGGCTTGAACAAAGCAACGAGTGTTCGGTAAAGAAATATCCAAGCTTTGCCCCACCCTTCAGTGCGTTCAATCACAAGGGCGCCCAGATTTTGAGTTGCGGTGACTATGGGCATTATCAGCAGATTCCTAGAATTAGCTAACGTTTGAAGCCGAGTCCTATAACGTAGAACTCGTTCGAAGTGTTTCGAGTTGATTTCAGCTCGGTTCGCACTAGCTTATTAAACATGGGTCGAGCTGATTTGACAAACGTTTCAACTTGGCCACCTTTAAACACTTTGACGGCAAAGTTGCCTCCTGTCTTCAAAAATTCACCGGCAACCCACAGGGCAAGCTCTGCACAGGCAACAATTCCAGCTTGATCGGCTTCTTTGATGCCAGAGAGCTTTGGGGACATATCAGAGATTACAACATCAAATACGGGCCCCGGGTTGTTTAGCAGCGTGTCTAGGTCGCGCGCATCTCCAGTGAGCAATCTGCAACGCTCATCATCTAGTGGGTCTAGTGCCTGTAGGTCGACTGCCGTAACAGACCCCTTGGGGCCAATGAATTCGAGGGCAACCTGAGTCCAGCCCCCGGGCCACGCCCCGACGTCGATAACAGAATCCCCAGCGGCGATTAGCTTGTAGTCTTTTTGAATCTCTATCAGTTTGTAGGCCGCCCGTGAGCGGTAACCTTCGTCCTTTGCCTTCTGGTAGAGGTGATCCTTTCGGTTGTACTGCGACATAGATGACCAGAGTAGCAGGAGCAACTTTTTATTGCATCGGGCGAACTATGTTTGTTGGGCTAAGGCCCTGATTTTTATCAGGCGCCGTTTTTATCCCGATAATAAATCTATTTGATATAGAAAAAGACTTGAACGGTAGAGAGTTTGGGTATAGAAAAAGAATGAAAACACTGAGCGGAGGCACACTATGGGCAATGAATTTTTGGTTACTGGCGTTGATTTCGTTTGCGCAGCTCTTACCCTTGTTTATATCGGGCGGCTGCTTGTTCAGTCGGCGTCGTTCTCCCCTTCTTTTGCAATCGAGGTTGGAGTGTCGAAGATCTCTCTTCGAGGTCAGCAGGTTGCTCGTCGAACGAGGTAGCCTTGTAAAGAGCGAGCGAGAGACAAAGCTCTTTTGCAATCGGTTTCAATTCGCTTTGTTTATTTCGTCAGAGTTTGTATCTTGTAAATCTGTTGTGCAGGGGAGATGTGCCATCTCCCCTTTTTTATTTTAACCCACCCATAGTTTCTCGCCATGCTTGGAGATCAGCGTCCATTGTCGCTTTTAGAAGATGAAGAAGGTGTTGTGAGTTCACCTACAGCACAACTGCTGACAGGTCTAAATGAGCCGCAGCAAGAGGCTGTGTTGCATCGTGATGGTCCGATTCTTGTTTTAGCGGGCGCTGGAAGTGGCAAGACGCGAGTGCTTACCCACCGCGTGGCACAGCTAATTCATGAGCACCATGTTTATCCGGATCGTATTCTCGCAGTGACGTTTACGAACAAAGCCTCAGGTGAAATGAAGACCCGCTTAAAGGGGTTGCTTGGAGAGAAAGCCGATCGAGTGTGGATATCGACCTTCCACTCTACGGGGTTACGCATCTTGCGACACCATGCAAGTAGGCTTGGATACACAAATCAGTTCATTATTTATGATGAGCAAGATAGTAAAGGGGTTTTGAAGCAGGTTATCAAGGAGCTTGATATCGACGACGAGAAATATCCTGTGGATAGCTTCTCTCGCGCGATCGATAGAGCCAAGAACAACTTCGTTCTTCCTGCTGAGCTTGCAACCCGTGCGTTTAACGTAGAGACAGATCTTCAAGCGCAGGTATACGACAAGTATCAGAAGCTTCTGCTCCAAGCTAATGCAATGGATTTTGGCGACTTGCTCGTTAATGCTGTGCGCGTGCTTCGAGAGTTTCCAGAGGTGCTTGAATATTACCGCAGAAATCTCCATTACATCTTGGTAGATGAATTTCAGGATACAAATAAAGTTCAGTACATGTTTATTCGTCTCATCTGCGAGCCACGGCGAAATTTATTTGTAGTTGGTGACGACGATCAATCCATCTATGGCTTCCGTGGAGCAACGATCAGTAACATCTTGGAGTTTGAGAAAGATTTTGCAAACACTAAGGTTGTTAAGCTTGAGCAAAACTACCGTTCAAGCGCAACCATCTTGGATGCTGCGCATGCCGTGATTGAAAAGAACAAAGCTCGAAAGGCGAAGAAGCTGTGGACGTCGGGAGCAGCTGGAGAGCAGATTCGCACCTTCATTGGGTATGATGAAAATGAGGAAGCAAATTTCATCTCTGCTGAGATCAAGCGGCTTGTGACGCAGGGCTTTAAATACTCGGACATCGCGCTTCTCTATCGAACGAATGCACAGACTCGAGCGCTTGAAGAATCGCTGGTGCGCGATCGGGTTCCATATAGAATCTTTGGCGGTCTAAAATTCTTTGATCGCAAAGAGATTAAAGACATCTTGGGTTATCTACGAATTTTGGTCAATCCATCTGATAATCAGGCATTCCAACGAATTGTGAACACGCCACCTCGGGGAATCGGTGCGCAGGCACTCCAGTCGATAGCTGAAGAGTCTCGTAATACGGCGATCCCCTTTTTGCATGCCTCTGTAACGGTCGCAGAGAGCAATAAAAGTGTGCACAAGTTCTTAGAGCTAATGGCTGAGTTTAAGCAAGCCACTGAGACGATGAAGCTCGGCCAGTTAATTGAGTTTATTGTAGAGCGATCGGAATACGGCCCCAAGCTTGCGGCCATGAAAGATCCGGCAGCACAGTCGCGAATTGAAAACTTACAAGAGTTAGTGGCTCTCGGACGGACCATGGAGGGTGCAGGGTCTGATACGAGCGCCTCAATAAAGGAGTTTCTTGATCGTATATCTCTTACCTCAAGCGCAGATTTTGCAGTAAATGAAACAGCACCGCGAGGTGAAGATGAGCAGCCAAATACCGTGTCGCTCATGACGCTGCATTTAGCAAAAGGGTTAGAGTTTCCAGTTGTGTTTCTTTGTGGGCTGGAAGAAGGCTTGTTGCCCCATTTCAGGTCGCTTGATGATGCTAATGGCCTAGAAGAAGAGCGACGACTTTGTTATGTGGGCATTACGCGCGCGATGAAGGTGCTCTATATGACGCGCGCCTACTATCGTGGCATGTTCGGTTCTGGTGGACAGTCCGGTGGAGCTGGTGGTGCGCGGGTCGTAAGCCGCTTTGCAAAAGATATTGACCGCAATCGAATGCTGCCCGTCGCAACTGAGCGGTCGCAGGGCGCCAATTTCCTTGAAGGGTATCCACGATTCTCGTTTGAGGATGATGAGGTTGACGGTGGCGAAGGTGAGTATGAGCGAGAGTGGCGCAAGAGGCCTAAGTCATCGAGGGTGATAGAGCGCCCGCAGGTGCAGGCATCGCTTTCTCTTGATCGGATTAAAAGCCTGCTTGCTCCAGCTGATGCTATCAAGACTCAGAATGGCCCTGAGGTCTCGAAGGAGTACTTTGATAAGCCAGCGGCAGCTCTTGAGCATTTAGCAGAAGGAGTCTGTGTGATGCATCCGTCATTTGGGCGCGGTGTTGTAGAAACAGTAAATGGTCAGGGCACCTCAGCGAGTGTGGTTGTGAAGTTTGAGTCTTTTGAAGAACCAAAGAAGCTAGTGTATCGCTTTGCAAAGTTGGTGCTGGTTGGTAGTGACGAGTAAAGCCGAGGCTCACCCAGATAATGGATTTGTTAAATTAGAGTTCGTTTAAAGGACTCGCCACCTGTGGCACTGGCGATTTAGCTACATCGGTGTAAATAATTGTTGTTCTGAGATCTCTATGCCCGAGCAGCTCCTGAAAGAGGCGTATGTCCCCGCCATTTTCAAGCAGGTGTGTGGCGAATGAGTGACGGAAGGTGTTTCGGGTAATTCGCTTGGTGAGGCCAGCTTGCAGAGCAGTTCGCCTTACGGCATCTTCCATGTAAGAGTCGACGAGATGATGGCGTTGAATCTCGCCCGACCGCTGATCGAGTTCGATGTACCTTGCAACGAACTGCTCGCTCTCTTTGTTGTGGGATGCGTCATCCAACCATACCCCAAATCCCCTATGCTCCTGAGAGAGCTTCTGCTCTGCTCGGCTGAGCTTGTCGAAGCCACGTCATAGGCGGTGATAAGCTCTTGCTTATGCAGCGGAGTGAGCACCCGGTCAGCAAAGGCTTCCTCGATTGCTTTGAGGTCTACCTCAGGGAAGCCTGTGAAGACGACGTCCTTCCAGTATCCATCAGCGAGTAGTCCCTGAAGGTGTGGCGGGATGGTTTAACGCATCGTCAGCAGTCTGCACGGTGAAGATTGCGGCTAGTTCGCGCTCATCGATACCGAGCACCTGCGAGCCCCTCCTCCAGCGGCACGTAAGAGAATAGTGTTAATTTTGCGGTCGTACTTAAAAAAGACCCGTAGGCGTTTTGGGATAGTAAAGACGGTGTGGCGATGAGGACCGACCTCGGGAACTTATGTAACTTTCCCACCCTTAGACCTAAAGGACTTGTTTATGGCATCGCCAACTAAGAGAACTTGGAACAGAAGAAACGCGCGCGACGCAAAGAAGGTAGCCCGCAAAAATAGGCGCTACAGAAAGGATGCAAAGGCTGCTGCAACGTAGTCGTCCGAAGCTTTTAGTAAGCTTGTATTGAAGCGCTGTCAAACGACGGCGCTTTTTTATGCGCGCCTGGCTGCTTAGAAAGCTCTCCAGATTACATAGCGATGAAAACGTTTTGATTTTTATTGTGGTCCACTCACAGCTCGTCAAGAGGACTTACTACCCGTGGCACCGGCGACTTCGCCACATGGGTATAGATCATCGTAGTCTTAACATCGCTGTGCCCGAGCAACTCCTGAATGAGACGGATATCCCTACCATTTTCCAGAAGGTGAGTCGCGAAGGAGTGGCGAAAGGTATGGCAGGTGATGCGTTTTGAGAGACCGGCGGCGCGCGCAGCTCTTTTAACAGCATCGTCCATAAATGTATCGAAGATGTGGTGGCGTTTAATCTCGCCGCTGCGAGGGTCTCGGGATAGTTTGGTAGAGGGGAAGAGGTACTGCCACGCCCAAGCGCGATCTGCATTCGGATACTTTTTAGCAAGGGCGTAGGGCAGAGAGACTTTTCCGTATCCAGCCTGTAAGTCGTCTTGATGAATGCGTTCAGCTATTGATAACTGCTTTCTTATTGGCTCTGCCAATCGCTTGGGTAGGGGGACGATTCTATCCTTATTTCCTTTGGCGTCTCGGATGGCGATGAATCCCTGACCGAATTCGATATCTTTTACCCTCAGATGAAGCGCTTCTGAGAGGCGTAATCCGCATCCGTACATCAGACATCCGATAAGCCATTTCTGAGGATGGGGTTTTAGCTCTTGAAGAACACGCGTCACTTCCTCCCGTGTCATGACCTCAGGAACTCTCTGCTTGCGGCGAGCCCACATGACCCCTTTGAATTCGCCGACGTCGCGATTCAGTACGTGGCGAAAGAGAAATACGAGTGCATTGAGTGCTTGGTTCTGCGTGCCCGGTGAGCAGTTTCGCTGCACCGCCAGGTCAGACAGAAAGGCGACAATGTGCTCTTCACCCATCTCTCGTGGATGTTTCTTTCCATGGAATAGAATGAATCTCCTAATCCAGCCGAGATAGCTTTTCTCTGTGGTGTAAGAGAGGTGCCTGAGCCGGATACGCTCCCGTACGAGATCAAGAAATCTAATTGGTGGTCGTGTGCTTGAGTCCATGGGTGACAAATCGAGAGGAGTTCCAAAAAGTTTCGTCGTACTGCAATCACGGATCCGGTGATCTACATCCTGAGGAGTACACACCGGATAGGCTCGAATGAGGCGAATTCTCTAACCGATTGCATTTATGAGGTTTTATCGTGGTTGAGTAGGGCGAGCGGGGTGCGGTATTCTGACTCGGATGGTTTTGGTGGTAGAACACCGGATCTGCACAATACCTATGTTATCGGTTTAGGAGTGAATATGTTTTCTAATAGCACAAGAAGGGGAATCGCAACTATAGCCGCGCTTGCAGGGTTAAGCTTTGGCCCTAAAGCAGTCGATGCGGCAGTAGCTGAGATATCTGGTCGTGACGATTTGCCTAAATCACAGTTGCCGATTATGTGTGCTCTCTCTACAGTAGCGATCGGCTGGGCCGCTTACAAAACAAGAAAAGAAGTGCAAGCGTCACGCAAGCATCCAAGAACCGATAACCCAACTTAGTTGCGGATTCGCGCCGCCAATTTTTAATTGAGTAAATCCGTACTCTAAGTTACGCTGCATAAACAAGTTGAGCGGCGCGAACCGCAATAAGTAAATGTTATTCATTTTATTCGACCGAGTTTCGACAGGTTGAATTGACTTCTAGCTATAGGATGGTGGGTGAGGTAATCAAGGTAAGTCATCGTGAAGCGATTGAGCTTGCACTCAAATTTGATGAAGTTACAGATACAGCTCTGGAGCTCGAAACTAACGAGCAGAAATTGCGAGCTAATGACTATATACAGGACCGCGGATTGTTGCAGCGGGGAGCAGTAGATAACTTGAGTCACGTTGACTTGCTATCTGCAAGCGCTACAACAGCTCAGACAAGACGAAACGTGGCTACACATAGGGCCGGGGAATTTTTGTGCTGAATTGGATTACTTTACGTCCCCACTTTTTTCCACGCATGCAAAGGTCGTGTCCAATGCTTACTGCCTCTCTCAGGCTCCACAGGCAGTCGCCAATCTGGAGTTTCTAAGGCGTCAAGGAGGGTTTCGGTGCATAGACGGGATTAAATTTCAGGATTTGCGGGGTGTGTTTGCTGATAAAGCGACATTGATCAGTGATGTGTTTGCGGCTGGTAGCTACGATCCAGATTTATTCGGTTTTTTCCACGTGGTAAGTGAGCTCCTAGTTCCCGGCGGGATGCTAGCCGTCGTATTAGCGACTGTAAGCTTTGACGCAGTAAATGGTTCTTCTATGCCACCCGCTGAAGTTTATCGAAGTATGCGAGGGTTTGAGCTGATTAATTCTACGCAAAACAGTGGCTGGGTCTTTCGGCGAACAAACGAAGCCTTCACTAAGCCAAGGGCTGAATTATCAGCATTCGTGGCGGCTAATCATGAGAGAAAAGTGGCTTGGCCTCGTCGACGCTACACAATCGTCGATATGATGCCCGAGTAGATTCACTGCTCCACGGGGACGAAAGACCTGCGTGGTAACTGCGCATATTTGATACGCTGATCGTGAGAATATGCTGCTGGCGTTATGCAGCTACGGTTTCGTACGAAAAGTCTAGCTTCCCCTGTGCTTGTTTTGCATGCTCTATGGTCAGCCCAACGACCTTACCATCTTTATCGAGCTCTAATAGGACATTGTCATTCAGCTCTTCAGTTTGAGCAGGCTCTCTGTCGCTGAGCTCAATATAAAGAGTATCAGTGTCCTCAAAATATCTCACTTTCATCACACTTACTCCTTAAACTTTCGGTCGAAAAACGCGTTATGCACCGTTTCGCCATCCTCAAGAAGGACTACCCTAAGATACCTGTTGCCCGCCTCGGCAACTTTGCCCCATAGCCTTATTCTACCATCATCCTGGTGTATTCTTCTACTTGGATTTCTTATAACCTCTCGAATCCACTCATCTTGAATAGTGCCACGGTCAGGGAGAGAGCGCCGAAACAGGAAGTATTTAGTGACTTTCATCTGATGCTACTGCCAGCTATTTCAATGGGTTAGTAACCGATGCATAACAATTAAATCCACCAGATTGTCGCGCGTGAATATCAATATAATATGAGCTACATTAGGACGCGACAACTGGTGATTTGGACGTTATGCCGACCATAGCTTTTCGGTGTTCTTATGAGAGAAATTGCGGGACGAATTCCAGAAAATAGTCGCTCGCTCATCTCGACGATAGTTCATAAGGTAATTGGCGAGCGCACCGACTCAATCGATCACATCAAAGGAATCGGGATGAATAACTCCGTGACGGTAGCGCACACGCCGCGTGGACGCTTCGTTGTGAGAACAAATGTAGAATCCCACCTTTTCCGATTCCAAAGAGAGGCATGGTGTTTCAGGCAACTCGAGTCGATGCTCGTACTGACGCCAAAAGTTCTTGGATGTGGGATTGTCGATGGTCACTCTTATTCTGTCGCTCCCTTTATTGAGGGAAGTAAGCCGATCGGGAACGAAGTTGATCAACTTCGAGTGTGGAAAACTCTGGGTAGATATGCTTCCTTCCTGAACTTAGTGCGCCCGCCAGAAGTTGGAAGCAATCAATCTACTTATTTTCCAACTAACTGGAAACAACAAGTCGATTCCGATGTAGGACTTATCTTCAAAGATAGTTTTTGGTTGGACCGTGGGCTACTCTCCGTAGTTCAGCAGGAGCGAATTCGTAGCTACCTATTAGGGACGTCGGGTATTCCCGTAAATCATGGAGTGTGCGTATTTGATTTGACGATAGCTAATGCTGTGATTTGCGATTCTAATTACGACCGAATTTTTCTTCTCGACCTAGAAGCTGCTAACGTCGCCCCGGTTCCCTTCTATCAACTTGCGTGCATCGCGGCCGATCGGGGGCCTGAATCCAAGGAGACAAAAGCCTTCTTCGAGGGGTATGGCGTCGATAGTCGAGAAGCTGGTCGGATTTCGGAGGAGCTTAATCTATTCACTCTTTACAGATTGATGCGTGCCGCAGTCTGGGCGCGTGACCGATATCCCGGCCTCTTAGAGGAGAACATTCAAAGGACAAAACCGGTTCTTGAATCCACCTTAAAGCGGAATTCTTGGTGATTCGGGTTGCAAAACAGGAGCCAGGATGCGCCTGTCTGGAGCAACTCCTTTCTTTAGGCTGCTTTTTTTGTTTCTTCGTCGGCGCGAAGAACAGTTTTATCCCCACAGCGTCCAGAATAGACGCCAAGCTTGAGAGCTTGGGGTTGCCCTTCTTGGACAAGCTTCGATAGAGATTCTCACGGTTAAGTGATGTCTTACGAGCAAGGTTCGCCATTCCACCGCTCGCCTCAACGACATCACGTAACGCGAGAAGAAACACCTCCTCGGAGTCGCTCATACATGCGTTGAGGTATTCAGCAGCTTCTTTCGGATCCTTGAGCTGTTTAAGGAGCGCAGCCCTATAACTTTTTACTGGCATCTTTGTACTCCTTCCAAAATAGCTTCGCTTTATGTATGTTCATTGTTCGGGAGCCTTTGTCGCCACCACACAGAAGGACCACTACCGTACTGCCATCTCGACCAAAGTAGACGCGATACCCAGGTCCAAATGAGACTCTGAGCTCAAGGACTCCGGCGCCTACACTCTTGCAATCACCGAAGTTTCCAAGCTCAAGTCTATTGATACGGGCTCGTATGACAGCTCTTGCTTTGACATCTTTCAGATGTAATAGCCAGTCGAGAAAGGCGCTCTAGCCACGCTTCTGCTCGTAAATGACTATCGTCCAGCTCATGTAAATGTAGCTTTAAAGCTACGTGACGTCAAAGTAATTGTAAAACCTCATTGTTTTGAGTAGGATAACACCTGAGCCCACCGGGATTTCGACCTAGCGGTCCAAAGCGGTGGCTGAAACGTAAACGTTATGGCTCCTAAATATTTTCACCACATCGAGAAGCTTTGCGTCGGAACCCTTCTGACTTTCTTTCTCTTCGTCGCCCGCGTCGCAAAGGGCGAAGAACCGCCGGTGCTCATCGGAGGCCTGATCGTCTTAACAGGGCAATATGCGATGCAGGGGGCCGCCTTCCGGGAAGGTATTGAGCTCGCTGTGGACGAAATCAATCTGACCGGTGGAATCAAAGGTAGGAAGCTGGAATTTCAGGCAGAGGATACAAGTAACATTCCTCTACATGCGCTCACCGCCGCGCGCAAATTACTTCAACGCAAGGAACTAGTTGCAGCGATTACTACGTCGTATCCTGAACTGGGAACAGGAGCTGCCGAGTTCCAGCGTAACGAGATTCCAGTGGTCCATTTGTGGGATGCTAGTCCCGATATCGAGGCAATGGGAGACTACTTGTTCGGCATTGGACCATGGACACCGAGCGCAGGTGAAGTCAGCGCTATATTTGCTCGGAAGAATCTCAATGCAAGAACGGCAGTGACCTTTCACATCAACGATTCCTGGTCTCAATTAGTGACGGAATACTTTGAGAAGGAATTCCAATCTCGAGGGGGCGCGATATTACAGTCATTTGCGTTCAACCCAGAGGAGCGGGATTTCCGTAGCGCCTTTACGAAGGCACGAGCTTTGAAACCCGACGTTATCTACTCTCCAGTCGGAGACAACATCGTTGCCTTTTATACGCAGCTCAAGCAGCAAGTACCGGACGTTCCAGTAGTTTCATCAGATGTAATTGCCGATGAACATATTACCAAGGCACCCTCGGTGTTCGAAGGAATTTATCAGAGCCACATGAAGGATCCAAACGGATCGGAGGTGGAGAAGCTATCCGCGGCCTATGCGCGGAAATACCGGCGAGCCTTAGCGTTGCCTTGGTTCGTTGCTACGGCCTACGATGGTGTAATGCTTATTGCTCACTGTGCAAGGGAAGTAGGGAGCGTTCCTGCCTCTATCAAGCACTGTATCGCAAACACCAAGAATCTGCCTGGAGCGAGTCAGACTCTCTCTTTCAATGCAGGAGGCTCTTCTCCCCAGATGGAAAGCATCTTTAAACTGGAGAATGGTAAATTCATCTATAAGCCAAGCCTATAAGCGTCGGTGGGACGGAGCCATAACAAAGCAGAGCTACGGATTTTCGCCGCACCGTTTTACTTGAGTATCGGCAACCTCGAGTGTATTCTCAAAACATTAATGGAGCGGCGAGAACCGCAGTCTGCAACCATTATGCGGTGATTTTCAGTTCTGGTTGGTGTAGAACCGCGACATGAAGAAACTACTTTCGTTGGTCCTTGCTCTACTTCCGCTAATTCTCCACACAGCCGTTTTCGCTGAATCTAAGGAACTTAAATTAGGGAGCATCTCGATTCTGCAGGGAGAAGGCGCCTCGTGGGGCACTGCCGCTAAGAATGGCGTGACCATGGCGGCCGACGCGCTGAATTCTCAGGGTGGGGTTCTGAGAAGGAAAGTAGTAGTCGAGTTCCAGGACGATCAAGGAGATCCAAAGAAGACGATCTCCGCTTTTCGCCAGTTAACAGATGTCTCCAATATTCAATTTATAATCGGACCGACATGGTCGCGTTCGGGTCTTGTTCTGATAGATCTGGTCAATCGTAAGAAAGTTTTGATGATATCCCCCTCTTTGGGTATGGCAAAGTTTAATGAATCAAGTGAGTTTTTGTTCAACACATGGCAACACGACAGTATCAGCTCGGCGATGCTCGCGGACTACGTTTTTGGCAAGGGACATAAACGAATAGCTCTGGTTGGTGCTGAGGATCCGTGGGTAAAAGAGCAGACCGAGGCATTCAGATCTCGTTTTCTCGAGCTTGGTGGTGCAATTCTATTTCAAACGGAGCCGCCACCTGGCTCCACTGATGTGCGAACAGATGCCCTTCGAATCCTCAAAACACCGGGCATCGAGGCTGTTGTAAGTACTACGGATGGTGTCATCGTCGGCTCATTAGTTGCAAAGGCCCTGAAGGAACTCTCATTTGGCAAACCGATATTCTCGGTTACCGTTGACCAATCGGCTATTGATGCAGCCCAAGGGGGCTTTGAGGGCATGGAGTATTTATCATTCCTCACACCGACTACCCAATTTCAAAACGATTACGAGTCTCGGTTCGGAATTCCTATCGACATCGGAGCTGATTCAGCTTACGACGCCGTTATGATGCTTGCGCAGTCGATACGCAAAGCATCCTCGTTTGATCCTGCGGTGGTTGCCAAGGAGCTAGCAAGGATCGAGAGTTACGAGGGTGTATCAGGCTCGCTGAAAGCTGATGGAAAACGAGGCTTCCTGAAGCCCTCTTATAAGATTCAACGAGTTATTGCTGGAAAGTCGGTGGATGTAGATCGTTGAGAGACACCGCATAACAAATGAGCCCAGGGGAGTCTCGGACGCTGGCGCGCCGAGACCACCTGGCATAAACGTTATCCTCTTGAGCGATGCAGTCACGTCGACGTATCGTTTCTGATATGAATGAACCCATCCCCCGTTTAATTTCAAGCATTATCGCTTGCCTCTTGCCCCTGTTGCACTGCTCTGCGGAGAACCGCGCAGAGGTAATACACCTCGGAGCAACGTTGCCGCTTAGCGGCAATCTTGCCTCCTACGGAGAGCAGATTCGTCACGGCATGGAGCTAGCGGCTGCGGACTTAAAAGCCGGGGGTAGCGCAATTGCCTTAGACTTTGAGGACGCGCCAATGAGTGGTCCTGGCGTGCTATCGGCCTTCCGCAAGCTTAATGACTCCCTGAAGGTTTCCGGTATCGCCGGTAATTTCTCGAATGTTGCTATGCTGACCATGGCCTCTGCTCTCAGAAAATCACAAATGGTGGCGATGCACACGGCTGCGATGGATGATGAGATCCTCGCTGCAGGGCGGGGCTTCGTGTTTTCGACTAATATTAGAGTGCGAGACGAGGCTGCGCGGATGGCAAAGTACGCCTTCGATTCCGGCTATCATCGGGTTGCAATAGTTACTATTGAGACGAACTTTGGCGTTGAATATCGCAAACATTTTAAGGCGGCGTTTGAGCTGCTCGGCGGTCAGGTTGTCGCTGATGAGAGCTATCAGCTTGGGGATACTGACTATCGCACGCAGCTAGTAAGAGTAAAGGCAGCAAAGCCTGACGCCATATTTGCGGCTACTTTTGGGCACTTTCTTGGGCTGACCATTCGCCAAGCTCGAGAGCTCGGGGAGAAGGCTCAGATTCTCTCAGTGTACGAGGCGGAAGACGACTCGGTGTTGTCAGCTGCGGGGCCTCACGCCGATGGGTTGCGGTATTTTGTAAGCTACGACCCCAGTGGCACAGAAGGGTCTTTGCAGGTGCGGAATCGTCTGGCCGAGCTATTAGGGAAGACTCCCTCGACCTTTTCACTTAATGCTTACGACGCAACAACTCTGTTAGCTAAAGCTCTGATTTCTTGCGACGGAAAGGGCCCCTGCGTTTCTGACTGGCTGCGCAGTGTCAAGACCTACCAGGGTGTCAGTGGAGTATTCTCCATGGCCGCTGATGGCGCGGCCGAGCGTCCGTTTCACCTACGAGAGATTAGAGGAGGCCGATTTAGCTCGGCGGAAGAAGGGCGGGCTACGTTATCTAAATAGGCTGATGAGGACCGCTCTCAAGCATCTAACCAACACGTAAGTTACAGATTGCCGCAGTGTGCCATATATGGCACACTGGGATAAGGCAAGTGATTCGTACGCCTGAGTTTGAAACCTGGCTGAAAAGTGAGTCGGCCAAGATTCAGGCTTTGGTGGAATCGCGTGTGTTTCGAATCGAGCACTATGATCACCTTGGCGATGCAAAGCATCTCGGCGATGGGCTATCTGAGCTGCGTTGGAAGAATGGACTGAGAGTTTATTTTGCCAGGGTTGGTCAGCGAGTTGTTCTGCTTATTCACGGCGGAGGAAAAAATGCCCAAAAAAGCGACATCAAAAAAGCCAGAGCTCTCCTTGAGCGATATTCCGATTCGCCGACTTAAGGCGAAAACGGGAACAATCAAGACGAGCAGCGCGAAGCGACTACAGGATCAGGAGCTCGTTTTTCGTGCATTTTGGCAGTGTCTTATTGATAAAGATATCGAGTCTTTCAAGGAGATACTCCGTGGGCACTTGGATGCAGTAAATAAGGGCTCGTTAGCCAAGAGGTCAAAAACGTCACGGCGAACCCTACACAGGATACTATCGCCGGAGGGGAATCCGACCTTGAAGAGCATATCGAACGTAATTCATGCTCTTTATGGATAACAAAAAATATCCAGCAGAGGGCTGTAGCCTCCCCTGATAATCGCGTTATGCGTAAGGCATCGGATGACGAAGGTTTACGGACTGGCTCTGTTGATTAATTCGATTGTTCTCCTTCTTCTTTTAGTTGCAGGGTCGTTTGCGATCGTAACGGACTCGCAATCAGCATCGCTGCCAGTTAATCTCCCTTTGCTATTCTTACCGATTGGAGTTGGCGTTTGGTTGTTGATCCTAGGGTATAGATTGCTTATCAGAAGCGTCCGAGTGCTTAAAGGATCTATTCCCGTCTTTTCGCCGCAAGCAGTATTTAAAAAGATTATCTTTTCGAGTGGCTTTGCCTTGCTCGTTCTATCGGCAGTTTTGCATCTCGCAGACCTCACCTTAATGGCATGCAGTGCCTTGATGGAGACTGGTAGCTTTCCGGTCGGGACTGCCTCTGGTCTTGGGCTTGTAGTTTTCATTCTCAGTCAGTTGCTGTTGGGGCCAACATTGAAAACGCACGACAATTCACTGCAGCCCGCCCATGACGGCACCGTCCCATCCGGTAACCCTTAATTCCCTAACGCCCGTGTTGCACCAGGTTGTCCTCCGATGTAGTCGGTGTGTAGATCTCTAGGCGCGGCGAGCAGAGCCACTTCTTCGGTGACTAAGCGGCAAAGGTGTGGTTGACTGTTAGACATGCCAGTAGTCTCAACCTTTTTCGGAATAATCATTAGAATGTATTACGGGGATCATAGACCGCCCCATTTCCATGTTGAGTTCCAGGGTGAAAAGGCGAGCTTTACCTTTGATGGCGAGGTGTTAGCGGGGTCGATATCTTCAAAAACGGCGAAGAGGCTGATCCGTGAGTGGGCGCGCCGACATAAGCTCGAACTTATGATAAACTGGAAGAATATGGAGAAGGGAAGATCGCTGAACCGTATTGAGCCTCTGGAGTAGCGTTAGATGAAATACTTACCGCAAGTAGTAGCAGCCATCCATGTTAGAGACTTTATCATCCATGCAACGTTTGATGATGGCACCGAGAAGAACGTGGATATTTCCAAGTGGTTCAAAGGGCCAGTATTCGAGCCGCTGAAAAATCCCAAAATATTCAGGAAGTTCTTCATTGAAGCTGGTACACTAGCTTGGCCAAATGGTGTGGACATTGCTCCGGAAGCGCTGTACGGCGCGCGCGAAGCACTGTCGGAGCATAACAAACCCGTCGAGCGGAGACGCAGACGTCCCGCTCACTGAGGCGTTACCCCATATGCAAGTTATCCTAAGACAGGCAGCCATAGGCGATGAGCATCGTGTTGCGGAGATCTATCTGGCATCTCGGAAGCGCTATCTTCCCTATGCGCCGCTCGCTCACACCGATGACGCTGTTCGTAGTTGGATTGGCAGCCAGCTCATTCCCACAGGAGGTGTGACAGTGGCTGTATCGAAGGAGATTGTCCTGGGCTTTTTGGCGGTCTCGAAGGATGACCGCTATGGCTGGATTGATCATCTCTATCTTGATCCATTAGCAGTAGGTTTGGGTCTTGGGACTATTCTCCTTGAGCAGGCAAAGCTAACCCTTAGTGCTCCTATCCGGCTCTATACATTTCAAGAGAACATCGATGCTCGCCGATTCTATACACGGCATGGATTCAAGGAGATCGCACTCACTGATGGAGCTTTGAACGAAGAGAAAGTGCCTGATGTCCTATTAGAGTGGGCATAACGCGAGAATGTGGCAAGCCCGTCCCGCTTCGCTACCGCACCTCTTCTCCCTGAATTGAGACGAGTACTTAGGCGGCCAGCTTCCTCTTTACTTCCCGCAACTCCCTCTCAAGGCGATCGATTCGAGATTCTGTGGCACGCTTGCTTGTCAGACTCTCTTTTAACAGTCTGTTAAGTAATCGCTGATATGGCACCCCTGAAGCCGAGGCCTCTTTCTTAAGGGTGATAAGGCTATCGGCATCAAGATTGATTGTGATCTTCACGCTTTTTTGCTTTTTAAGCGAACGTCGGATTTTCGCTGTCTCCGCGACATCCACTTTAAGATTTCCTAGCTTTGGCTCTCTCATCGTACAGTCTCCTAAAGTTACGCCACTTGGCACATCCAAAAATACGAATCTTCCCCGCTCGACGAGTGTAACGGACTGTGACGACAACTCCACTCGGAAGCTTCCCTACCCAATAGTGCCGACTTTCTGTGTTTGAGTGCTTCTCATCTCTAAGGGCAAAACCGTGCGGGTCTAAGAATGCCTCAACAGGCTCGGCAAAAGTGAAGCCATGCTTGCGGATATTCTCAGACTCTTTGTCGGCGTCCCACTCAAACTCCATGAGACATAATTACCATATATATACATATGATACCATATACGTGCTCGTTTCCGAATCATTTCTTGACTAGCTAACCTTCAGGGATAACAATGAAAGCCAGCAGAGCGCTGTCGCGCCCGCTGATAGTGGCGTTATACTCCCTATAGGGAACTTGATGCGCACGATCCTTTGCTTTGGCGATTCCAATACATGGGGAGATTCTCCTGGTGGTAATGGCCGCTTCGCTTGGCATGAGCGTTGGACTGGTATTCTCCAAGACTCATTAGGCAATGGATTCCGCGTTATTGAGGAAGGACGTTGTGGCCGCACCACTTGTTTTGACGACCCCTTCAGTCCGAATCGCAACGGATTGGCCTACCTCGCAGTCGCCTTAGAGACGCACTGCCCGCTTGATCTGCTGATAATTATGCTGGGTACAAACGACCTGAAAGCCAACTTTAATCTCAGTGCCTTCGATATCAGTCGTGGAGCCGCCAGCTTGCTTGTGGCGGCCCGAAACTTTAGCCCTAAAATTCAGCAGATTTTGTTGGTATCACCACCCCATGTTACCAGCACTGATGATTTTGGTATCTTGCATCAGTTTCCAGATGGCATTGAGAAATCAAGATCTTTATCGGCGCATTATCAGCGTTTTGCCGAGCTGCACGGTTGTCATTTTTTTGATGCGGCTTCTGTTGCTCAGACTAGTCAGACAGATGGCATTCACCCAGATGCCGACAATCATAAAAGGCTGGCTGATGGTTTGACTCGAAAGGTCGTGACTATTTTTCAACCCCAGGCGCAGTCGGCAAGCTAAATGCTTCGGCGTTCATAGAATCTTCAGGTTTAAAGATATACATCCCTGCGATGCCGCACTCGTTGAATCTCGATTTCTCGCCCCTGCTTGTTTACGATATAAATGACGCGATAGTCTCCAACTCGAATCCGAAAAGTATGTTCTGATCCAATCAATTTTTTGGACGAAGCGGGAAACGGATTCTCCCGCAAAGACTCCACTGCTCTAGGTACCCTATGGGCTGCCAATCGATCTAGACGCTTGAGGTCCTTAGCTACTGACGCTTTGAAAGTGACCTTATAGTAGGCCATCTTTTTTTAGCCTCTTTTTCATTTCTTCGAATGAGATCGTCTTTTCGTTCCGACGCTCAGCAACGGCAACGAGATCCTGAATGTCTTCAAGCATTTCCTCATAGGTCTCAACGGGGAGGATAACTGATTTCTTGCGACCCTTCTCATCGGTAATATATTGAACTGCGGCGGCTCTTTTCATGGTGCGTTCCAACTAACAGGAGTATAACAAAAAATGCAGCAGATTGCCGCCTTGCTCACTAAAGTATAAGAGCTTTGAAGAGGAGCGGCAATTGCTGATTTATGCGTTATACTGCATTGCCCAATTCATTTCTGATGCCAAGATTTTGAGTTACGTGCCAAATAGAAGATGATCAATACTAATTGGATAGTTTTCACCGGTGCCCCCTGTAGTGGGAAGACAACCGTCCTCGATCGATTGAAGAAACAAGGTTATCACTATGTCCCCGAAGTGGCTCGAATCTACATAGAATCGGAATTGGCAAAGGGTCGAGATTTAAAAGCTATTCGAGAAAATGAAGGCGAATTTCAAAGAGGCTTAATTCTGGCCAAGGCAGAGATTGAGGAGAAACTCGATCCGCAAGAGACCATATTTCTCGACCGAGCGATGCCAGATAGTATCAGTTATTATAAACTTGCTGGATTAAATCCGTCCGAAGTTTTTGAACTATCGAACCGGTATCGCTACCATCAAGTTTTTATATTTGACCGCCTGCCGATTGAATTTGATCATGCACGAACGGAAAACGATTCCGAACGAGAGTTATTAGATAGCTATCTGTACTCAGATTATAAATTATTAGGATATCAAGTGATTCGTGTTCCTATTATGCCTATTGAAGACAGACTTAATTTTGTTACTCAGTATTTACCTAATCAGAATGCAGTATAACAAAGCGATGGATGTGACATGACCGTGTTATTGTCTGCCGGGGCGTTGGTTAGTTGCAGGTCGGCTGCACGTCATCGCCGTCGTTAGGCTCTGTTATTATTGAACTATTACAATTAATTGCCTTGGCGTATTCTAATTGTAGGCATAAACCCAGAATAGGCCCAGGGCTTATTCTAAAGTCTTAGTATAAGAAAAAAGACCGGCAGCGCTAAGGAGACTCTACGACCGTAAACCGTAAGGAACCGTTTCAATTGCAATTTCTACCGCCAACGGTAGACTTTGCGCCGTTGGCGTATGAAATCGGACGGGCAAATCATCAGCTTGGTCGCTTAGACGGCGTTGTTTTTACACTGCCAAATCCAGCTTTGCTTACAGCTCCATTGCTAACCAAAGAAGCGGTGTTGAGTTCGCGAATCGAGGGAACGCAGGCGAGCTTGGAAGATGTCTTTCATTACGAAGCTGATAATCAATAATCAGAAGAAAGCGAGACTGAGCGAGATGTCAGAGAGATAATTAATTATCGCCGCGCCTTAAAGGCAGCACTTAAAGAAGTAAAAAAGAAACCAATAGGCGAAAACCTCATTAAGACGATGCACTCTGCACGCGCGCAAAATGATCGGCACCCAAAATCAGAAAGTTCAGCAGGTTAAAATCAAAATGTTCGGCAGTTGATTGGCAGAAAGTTCGGCACCTCTAAAATGCCGTCCCAGAATGG
>JBIKWG010000003.1:0-36330 GCA_044356425.1 Bdellovibrionota bacterium
TCAAGGTGTCAAGATGCGCACTCTTTTGCCCCTTACTTGCCTTCTGATATGCCTTCCTAATCGCCTGTATTAGTTCACGTTTCGATTGAAGCGTCATCGTTTGCTCCTCACCTAAATGCCTTAAAACATTTGTGAGGCAACCACTCGCCTAATCGATGCTCAAAACAGCTCTTCCCTTTCTTTTAATGTGAGGCATATCGGTTTCTACAAATAAGAGCACATCGACCCCAGCGGGCACCATAACAGATAAAATGTTTTGGCGAGGTGAATGTCATGTCCAGAGGGGCTCACAATCAGGGTCGTTTCGCAGATAATCTTGTTGATCAGATGACTGAGCTGCGCAACAAGCAAACACTGCGCAATAAAGCCGACATCTCGCTTGCTACAGCCATGCTACTCATAGAGGTGGCTAGCTCAGATAACGTAATTGATCGAATTGAGCGGTCGGTTATACATGCCGGATTAAAAACGCTATTTAAGATCTCTGACGAATCTGCAACAGCCGTATTTGAAAAAGCTCAGGCACATATGAGAGCTATGCGGAGCTCATCACTAGAGGCAGCTAAGCTCAAAGACGTTTTGGACCTAAACTCGCGCCGAGCTATCGCGCAAGTTATGGACAACCTCATTCGGTGCAATGGAATCGTCGATTGCATGGAGACATACCTTCGCTCGCGATTTAGAGACCTGTTAGGGCTTCCAGACGAGCCGCTCATGCAGTGCGAGCAGTAACCCTTTCAAAGCGCCGCGCTATACCGTGCACCACCAAGAACGAGTGGGATTATGCCCTGCTGAACGAACAGGCGCTGGTTGATAGTCGCTATAAGATTTCCTCGTAATGGATCTACCCATAATGCCCCCGGAGCCACTTTGGCCGCCGATTTTTAGCCGCGCAAACTCAGTCTCGTCGGCAATTAACCGACCTGGCAAGTAGACGAAACAGAAGTCACGGCTCATTCTGCGTGACGGCTGTATTGAACTGCCCTGGTCAGCAAGGGCCCGAGGCACTGCACCTACAAGGAGCGCGCGTATGGTATCATCCACCAAACCATCAGTCTCATCCGGACTAGCTAACCTGGCAAAGGCGGCAAAGGAGAGCGGAAAAGCCTTTGAACGCCTCTCTTCTGGTAAGCGTCTCAATAAGGCATCAGACGGCCCTGCTGAAGCTGCAGTGGTTGCTAATCTTGAATCGAGCATAAAGATGCTCGGTCAGGCCACTCGCAACGTCGGCGATACAAGCTCTGCCCTGCAGGTTGCAGACGGCGCAACTGAACAGATTCAAAATCTTGTGGTGCGCCAGCAAGAGCTTGCCACACAGGCTGCTAACGGCTCCCTCTCTGATGAGCAGCGCGGGACGCTGCAAGCGGAGTACTCTGCGCTCTCAGAAGAGATAACTCGCATTTCAGATACTACCCAGTTTAATGGTAAAAAGCTGCTCTCGGGTGAACCACTCTCGACTCAAGTGGGCACAGACGCCAGCGCTGGCTCAACCATCACGGCCCCAGGAATCGATACGGCATCACTAGCCTCTGCGGCCGGAACACAAAACATCGGAACTCAGGCGGGCGCTCAATCCGCAATATCTGCGCTCAATGACTTCTCTTCTGCTCTCTCTCAACAACGCGGCGGCTCTATTGGGGCGGTTCAATCGAGACTAGAGAGTGCAGGCTCTTCGATCTCAGCCCGAAGAATTGCCGAGGAAGAGGCGCGGTCTCGGATTGCTGACGCAGATATCGCAGAGGAGAGCTCCTCTCTGGTTCGCAGTCAGATATTAGCCCAAAACTCGGCGTCACTCGTGGCACAGGCATCTCGGCTCGACCGTAATCGGATAAAAGAGCTATTGGGCTAGCCGCACCTGACCCTCGGCTTTCTCTGAAAAACAAGGGCCGGGGATATTTTTCCTCATACCTGCAGAAGCTCTCTAGAATAGACAGGCACCTTGTCGCTACCCTTTGACTAGCAAGGCACTATTGATAATCCTTAGAAGCAGCCAACAACTGCTTCACTATGATTGATTTTGAGCCGTTAAAAAACTCAGGGTGCAGCCCCCTACTCGCTCAACTGAGAGAGCTTGAGAGAACATCTCGCATCCGCACGCCGATGCTTAGCGAAAATGCGATGGCCGGAGCTTTGCTAGAAACAGGGAAGGACTCCCTATTTCCGACAGAAGACTCCCGCTGTCCTTTTAAAAAGATGCTAAGCGCTCCAGCTAAAATCCTGGCGTACTCATTAGTCGAAAAGCTCATCGGTTCATTCTGGACTCTCGTTGAGACGGATCTGGCCCTGCGACAATCAGGAACCCTTCCAATTGCAGTGAATACTAGAGATCCTATCAACGAGTACATGAAGCCCCACCACCTTCAAGATCTTCTAAGGAACACCCCCCAAGAGCAGCACTCCCTCCTGATCTGTGCACTATTAAAGAATACGATATCGGTATGGTGTGAATCTTTGGCTCCACGCACTCAGCTTTTTTCGCTTAGTGGTGCCCAACTTGATGCGCTTATTAGACGGCTTGCCCCTGGCCTAGACCAGTCGTCTCCAGCGATTCTTAGATCAGTTCATACCCTGCTCAGTGCGGCACTGGATTCCAACCAAACATTTTTTTATGACGTATCTTCTGCTATTCAAGACTCTCTTGACCTCAATGATCATAAGTCTCGCTTACTGGCCCTAAACGTACTGCGAGATGCTGCACACTTACACGTGAGCACTTTTATTTCTCTATCAGGAGTGCTCGCCAGCGTGCCGCCCTCGCAAACATTTGTCCTTAATCGGCAGGGAAAGCTATTGCTTCATGAAGCACTACTAAGCCAGTTGAGCGACGAGTTACAAACGCTCCCTCGACGAACTCCCCGCCTCAGTTGTCCCGCGTCCCGTTCTAAAGCTACATTACGAAATGGGCGCGAGGTGTATGTGCTGGGACGATACCTCTCATGGATAGCCTCGGCTCATGAAGCGCGGGCAGAGGTAACTACATGATCGGCTTAAGCAGGCGCAGATAAAAATATTGCTAGTGACCAAGCCACGAAATTGCCCTGCAGCGGCGGCTATAGGACGCATGCGAGTGTATCGCGCTTGAAACTGTGCCAGCAACTCCAGATGACACCAGAAAGGGAAGAGCCACTCGGCCCATTTTCGTCGCGAACGTCATCGACGTGAGCTTTGTAAAGCCTCGCAGATCACGGGTTTGGTCGTACCGATTACGCTCATACTCATGTAGCTCATTTGATATATTCGAAGCGGATAGCGCTTTAAGGATGTGCTTGCCTGCGAGTTTTCCCGAGATCAGCGCGTGCGTCATTCCAAATCCGGCGCAAGGGTCAAACGTCTCGCATGCATCTCCGACAACAAAGGCTCCACGGCATTGAGCTCCGCGGTGAAGCGAGCCAATAGCCCCGCTGCTTAGTGGCACCTCGGTGGGTTCAAGGCTCAGCTTCAAATATCTGCTCAACAGCTCAACCTGGCTGGCGAGGCGACGAAGATGCGCAAACGGCTGTACGAGAGCGACACCCCCAAGTACAGAGATGTTCACGCGGCTATGAGGTAGCGGCGTCAAATATATCTCCCCGCCCTGCATTAAAAATAGATGCACGCGTGGAGCTAGAGAACCTTTAATAATTTGCCACTGGGAGCTAGATCCCAGCCGGTCAGTGCGATAAACCGCCGACCCCTCTGAAAGGGCCCTTACGGTCGACGACTGTGCGCCATCCGCTGCTACCAGTAGGCGTGTTGAAATAGTTCGGCCCTTGAGCCGCACGGTAAAAACTCCGCAGCTATCGCGTGACACCTGGGGAACTTCTCCCTGAATTAACTCCACATGTCCTAAGCCCAAAGCATATTGAAGAAGTTTCCAGTCAAGTTGATATCTTTCAACCGCTATCAGCCCTGAATGTGAGGGGATATGTAATGTACGATCTGCGCGATGGATGCTGTATCCATCAAGTGAGAGATGTGAACAGCCTGTTGTAGCTAGCGAGAACCCTATATCATCCAACTCAGCACGCCCGCGCGCCGACAAACCCTCACCGCAAGGCTTTCGCCGAGGGAATCTGCCTTTATCGATCACAATAGCCCGCACGCCCATGCGAGCAAGCGTTGCAGCAGTTGCAGCCCCTGCAAGGGATGCACCGATGATAACTACAGGATCAGACCACATCGTAGCCATTCGAAAAAAACAGAGATAGTTGCTTCGCTAACAGACATTTCATGCGACATTTATACCAGGCCTGGAATGAACCGAGGCTTCTGTTCCATCTCTTCACGGTAACCTGATATCGAGAAAAGATGCTGCTCTTCAAGCGCAATCCGCCTGCGCAAAAAAACCGCGTTGCAAATGGTATAGAAGATTGCCGTATAGAGCGCACCACCAACCAGGGGCAGTGTCGCCAACTCAATTATCACAACCAGGTAGTTGGGATGTCTGATATAACGATACGGACCATTAGAGACAAATAATCGCCCGTTACTATCGGTAGTCAGTACCGATATATTCCAAAACCTTCCCAACGTCCGTAGAGCCCAGAAACGTAGGGCTTGGGAGGCCAAGAATAGTGCGGTTGCAGCGATGCAAACAGCAACAGGAATTGCTGCTGGTAGAAGTAACTTTTCACAAACAGTACTCGCATACCAGGATCCATGCAGCATCACCATAGCGCGCAATCCTTGTGGACTCTCTCTGTCAGCAAATCCGCGTGCGCTCATAAATTGCTGATTGCGCCGCGAAACGAGCAGCTCAGTCAGCCGTTCTGCCATGCAGTAAACGAAGAGCACCCAGAACACTGTATCCATCAGCTACACTCTAAGAGATTTACTTGAAGCGTTAGTCCGGGCCCAACACCCAACATAATTACTCGGTCACCCGGCTTGTACGGCTTCTCCCGCAAAAAGCCATCCAGCGCAAAGAGGATCGACGCTGAAGACATGTTGCCGTAATCACGCAAACTATCCCAGCTCCACCGCGAACGCTCACGCGATATGCCGAAAGCTTCTTCGAGGCTTGTTAGAATCTTTACTCCACCCGGGTGAAAAAGCCACCAATCAATCTCACTAACAGATAGCTGAACCGAGGCAAGAAACTGACTTATGACCTCTGGGGCGGCGCGCAAAAGAGCTTGGGGAATCTCTTTATCGAGCCGCAGGTGAGTGCCTTCATCCTGTATATCATACCCCATTAGATTATGAGTATCGGGAATGAGGAAAGAGCGACAGAGCGCAAGTTTCAGCGGGCCTGGCTCTCGAGAAATTACTACACACGCTGCGCCGTCTCCGAAAATGGCCGAGCCCACAATATTTCCAGCGCGAAAGTCAGCCCCCTGGTATACGAGCGAACAGAGCTCAACCGATGCAAGCACCGTCGTGCCACAGGACTCACAAAGCTGCTGAGCAAGCGCTAATCCAACCGCACCACCGGCACAGCCGTACTGAAAAACAGGTAGACGAAAGATAGAGGCAGACAAGCCAAGTGGCGTAACAACCTTAGCGTCAATGGCAGGAATAGCAGGTATAGAGCACGAGGTGCTAATAAGGGCTCCTACGGTGGCAGCTGGAACATGCGCCGCTGACAATCCTTTTCTAATTACATTTGCTAAAAGAGACGCCCCAACTTCATCAAAGATTTTTGCTCGCTCAGCGGCCCCTTGAAGACCAAGCAGATCTGCCAGAGGCAATGCAAAATTTCGATTCTCTATCTTTGTCGTGGCGGCAAGGCGCTCAAAAAGTGCTTTCTGCTGGGGGTCGCTTGCTAGCCACGCCGCCGCCGCTTCGGCTATATCGTGCGTCGAATATCGATAGGGAGGCAGATCAGTAGCAACAGCGTGAATGAATGACATACAACCTATTTTTTTAACGGCACCGTCGTTTGAATCGAGATGGTAGCAGTTGGGTCAAGCCGCGCTATGAGAATCGAGGGGTCCTCCACATTAAACTCAGCCCACGATATCTGGATACCTCCACTAATCGCATACCTATTATTCTCTTTAGCAATCTCAACCGGCAGCTCGATATCTTTGGATACATCACGAATTGTAAGAACTCCTTTTAGCGAACCGCTGCATTTTCCGTGCAGATCGAGCACGACGGGCGAGCAACTCTCTGAGAGACGAGTCGAGCGAAAGGAAACGGAGGGAAAGCGTTCTGCTGCCAAAACCTCCAGCATACGTTCATCGCGAGATAGAGAATCTGTATTAAACCAGCGCACGGGAATAACGATACTTGCCTCTATAGAGAGCGGGTCTGCTACACTGCCCTGAATTACTGTCCCAGAGACCCCCCTGGTAGCACCCCGCACAAGGTGCCACGTTGAATCAACTTCAAATGAGACGATAGTATTAGAGTCATCTACTGCAATAGGCAGCTGCCACGAAGCTGCGAAAGCAGCTGGTGAGCAAGAGGCAGCTATAAACATTAGGATGATATAAGCAGCGTTTTTCACAACCACAACGGCTAAATCTATGTTCTTACGGTTAGCTCGCTAGTTTAACCCTGTGGCAAAAGACAGGAAACGAGCATGTACGACTGGAGTCTGCAATAATAGTTTTTGGCAACGTTACCCCGTAACAAACAATCATAATTCCTCCCTAAAACTTTCGCTACTTCTGCAAATTATATAATAATTGGGGAAAGCAACACGATAATCACGTAATCGAAAATCAGCACAACAGACAGCACAAATTTATGGGTATTAAAAGTTTTGCTCTCTTAATGGGGGCAACCTGCCATCTGCTCTTCTTTGCATCTGTCGCTGTAATGTTAGCAGCGCTCTTTGGTGAAATGAATCTTTATCAGGGCCCGCTGCGAGGTTACTCTGCTGTCTGCTTCGACCTGCTGCTACTAATTCAATTCCCCCTGCTGCACTCATTTCTTCTCAGCAGAGGAGGTCGCGCCGCTCTTGCTTCGGTTTTTCCGCAAGAGTTAGGTAAACATTTAGTTACCACCACATTCGTCATGTGCGCCTCTGTTCAGCTTCTGCTGCTGTTTGGATTATGAGCACACCTTGGAACCCAGCAGTGGGCCCCTACTGGGTTCACTCTATCTGTGTGGAAAGGTGCATATGCGATCAGCTGGATATTGCTTGGTCTCTCGATGATCAATGCAGGCCTCGGAACTCAGATGGGGTACACCGGATGGATTGCGGTTTTTCGCGGCAAAGAGCCTACGTACCCCTCATTTCCTTCACATGGTCTCTACACAATTTGTCGACACCCGGTGTATTTCTCGATGGCATTAGTATCTTGCTCTGGCCCAGTATGGAACATAGACCATGTGATTATTAGTGCGGTTTTTATTTCGTATTGCATCGCTGGACCGATGATAAAGGATCGTCGTTTTCGCAAAAAGTTTGGCGACGCCTTTGTGGCCTATCACAACAGTGTGCCATTTTATCCAACACCTACGTCCTGCTTTCGGGCGCTGTTTCGTCGCCGCTAAAGTGTCAAAATAGCTCTTCCTCCTATTATCCGCCTGAATCCTATCATGCTGGCGTTGCGGGTGTATTTTTCCCGCTGATTGGGGTACCTTTGCTTCCACAGAGTGAGTTATGCTGGTGGAACCTATTGAATGGGCTAGCCCGCCGATACCTTTTATTGACCGTCCCCTGCGATCAGCGTGAAGATAGAGAGATAGCGAGCAGTAAATTACATATGCGAGAGCGTTGGGCACAGGTAGATAAGATTCTTCAGGACGTTTTCTTCGTCACCGGAAACCGCTACAAGCTGCTGGAAGTTGAATCCGTTCTTGGAAAGATGCGTCACATCGATCTGGATCTGCCAGAGATCCAAGAGCTAGCTCCTCGCAAAGTTGTGATAGCAAAGGCTCAAGCGGCGATGGCGCAGGGATACTGCCCGGTTCTTATTGAAGACACCTCGCTCTCTGTCGTGCGGATGAACGGGCTGCCTGGACCTCTTATCAAATGGTTTTTGCAGTCTATGGGCGGAGAGGGTCTATATCGCATGGCCTCGTCACTCGGCAGCTGCGAAGCAGAAGTGCGAACTATTTTTGGCCTCGCGCTCGGTCCGCAGACTTTTATTTACGGAGAGGGCTTTCTGACCGGAGAGGTCGTAGCTCCTCGCGGCGGCGGGTTTGGATGGGACGCGATCTTTCAGCCAACGGACAGCACCAAGACGTTTGGAGAAATGGATCCAAATGAGCGGGCAGCGATGAGTATGCGAGTGAAGGCGCTGCACGACCTACGAGCTCAGTTAGAGCGCTTTAATAAAAGCCATGCAAGCGAGTGAAAAAAAACCAAGTCGCAACATGGAGCGTGTGGCTCGCGCCCTCTTTGCATCAGAGGACGAGGCACTCAGATTTCTTGACTCATTAGCAAGTGAGAGCTGCGCTAGAACTGCCGTCGCCTGGCTGCGAAACAGACCCTCTGAACAGCGGCCCTACAGTGCACCGAAGGCTCCGTGGTTACCAGAGTGGATCGACGTAGCCTCATCTGGTGAACGCCCCGGCAAAACCACCGAACACCTCGATGGCGATATCTACTGCCTTGACCTCTCTTCAACCTTTGCTGGTGCCGCATTTTCTATGATTCAAATACCGCACCCCAGCATCATCGATGTATGCGCGGCGCCTGGAGGTAAGGGTATCCTTGCATATCGATATCTTCAGCCGTCTTTCATAGTTGCTAATGAAGCTATTCGCAAACGAACCGCCCAGCTAATCTCAAATTACAAACGATGCGGCCTGGATCCTGCTATAGTTGTTTCGTATGACCCAGAGGACCTCTCCCAGCGATGTGGGCAGTACGGTGACCTTGTAATTGTTGATGCTCCGTGTTCGGGTCAGTCACTTGTTTTAAAAGGCATGACGGCACCCGGTGCATTTCATCAAGCGACAATTGGAATGAACGAACGAAGACAGCGACGAATCCTTGCGCATTCGCAAGCCTTAGTTGCCCCTGGTGGTTACCTTCTCTACTCAACCTGCACATTTTCCCAGGAAGAGAATGAGAACAATATGCTCTGGCTGTTGCGAACCTTCCCTGAATTTCAGGCTATACCCATAGCGCCACTATCCAGCTACCAATCGAACCTATCAGAGTTCCCAAGCTATCGACTCTGGCCATATCAAGGTTTTGGAGCAGGCTCGTATTGCTGCTTGCTGCGTCGACAAGGAGCAATAACAGGCTTCTCATTACGCGACGCAAGTGCCAACCTTTGGAAGCTGTGGCGCTCTGAAACTGTCCATTCATCTGACGGACCCAACTCAGAACGACCGCGCACTACTCAAAAAAACACCTCCAAAAAGCGCGAAAAGAAAGAGCCGCGGTGGCGTTACCGACCGGGAACAGCATAACCGAGACTAGGCGCAAACGTATCAGCTAAGGCAGCCTGCTCTTCGGCACAATTCCGCGCACAGCGAGCGGTCGGAACTGCGGCAACGGGTAGCCTTGTGTAGTGCGTGTTGTGGGAGCAGCGAGACGCTGCGGTCCGATAAGCAGCAGCGAGACCTGCGCGTCAGCATTTAGAACCTCAATAGCGCCTTGGGCAGATAGGATGGTGACCTTTACTCGTTCTGATGTGGATGTCGAAATTGACGCGATCGACACATCGCCACCTGCGATTATGAGCAGGTCACTGCTAGTAATGATGGCACCCTCGCCGCGGACATCGCCGAGAGATGCAATGATGCCATACCCTGCTTCTTTGTGATGCCGCAGCGTAAGTGTATTAAACTTTATATTCTCTGCTAGAATAAGATTGTCTGTTAATTCACCTGAAACCGTACAGGTCACGGGATGCGCAGGCGCACTGAATTGCTGTCGACGGTTTGGCACCTCAATGCCGGGGCAATGAGTTATGGTTTTAAAGATCTCGTGATAGTCAGGCACACCAGTTGGAAGCGGGAGCATTGCCGAAGTCTTTAACTGAGGATTCCCCTCACTACAGCCCATCCACTCGACTGATGCCCCGTGTGAAGCAATAAAAAACGGAGCGCAGCTTGCTGTGAGCCCACGATCTTTTGTTAGATATGCACCTACACGCGCAAAAAGATCATCAGCTTGCGCTGAAATTCCAGCTCCAAGTGCCCATGCATGTCCAGCATTCAGGGCAAGTAAAACCAGCGACTGCAGTAGGAGCATCCCAAAAATCACCGGAAGAAGAACAAATCCAGCACGACTGCGCTGCAGTTTGCGCGAACGGCGACTGAACATATCGTTACGCCACCCCCAGCTCATTCCACAAACCACGCAAGCGAAACAGGCGCGGAACTATCAGATGCAGGGCCGGAACCCCAGATGCCCTTACTACTACATCAAAGTATTCGACCTGTGGAGTTACAGATTTTCTTACGATGCTGAGCGACCGTAATCCCCGCACAATCGGCTGATTCTCGATTATTCGGTCCCCAACATGCGAAACGAGGCGGAACTGGCCCGAGCGGTCGATAAACAGAGAGTATTCACGGCGCACTGGCCACACAGCGATGAAACCTTGGGGCACAATATCTTTTTGATTGAGTATGCTCGGTATCGCCCTGCCGGCAAATGAGCCGCAGCCAGCGGTTCCTCGTCGCAGCTCACCCACCAATGCTGTGGGTCCGCCTGGGCCCACAGCAACAAAGCTTCGAAAATCGTCCGAGTATGGAACTGCTGCAAAGCTACATGCAAAGAAAGAGACCGTACTGGCCTGGAAAGATGTGCTCGATACGATCCCGCGATGAAGTGGTGATACTTCGATAACCGAGAGAACATCAGAACCAGACCGTGGTGCAGAAGTTCCTCCGAGCGATAGCAGAGGGTGCTTATCCTGTGCGAGCCGATCTTGAGCGACAACAAAAGGCCCGAGGTTGCTACGAGTGCGATCTGCATCAGAGATCGCAGACCGCAAAATCGCACCCGCCTTTAGTTGCGCCAAGCTTGCGCTCGCCCCAGCGGCATTGAACCCTATGTTTTGAGACATGAGTGTCACCGCGTGACTAATTGCAAGCGCCGTTAGGGCAGCAACCCCGAGGCCAACCACCAGCTCGAGCAAGCTCCATCCACTCTCAGCCACGCGGCATCTATGCAATCTGAGAACCACGCACTCTCCTACTTTAAGACGTTCCATTTACGGGATCCGCAAACGCAAGAGAACGCGACCCCATCATCATTGCAGCTCGGGATATTACAGTCGGGCTCAAGCTGTCTGCGAATATCGTGACCGACGCGCGAGCTTCGCGTGATAGCCATTGCAATCGTACAAGTGGTGCTTCCGATTAGCAGGAGAGCAATCAACGCCTCAACGAGCAGTGTTCCAGCTTGACGAGTGTTCTTCAGCATATGACGGTGATCCTGGTCCTAAGCGAGACAACGATTGAACAAGAGAGTGTTCGAGACTTAAGAACGAAAGTTGCTGGCGTCGCGGATACGGTAGGATAAAATGTGAGCAGATGTCGGCTCTCACCTTGAGAGATGAGGCGCAGGGATAATGGTAGATGCCGAACAAGAATCGAGGTACCCCCCTGATACTTGAGACTAATCGCATTCTTCGTTATCTCGGCGTCAACTCCCTGCATCGAGGCGACAGCCAACATGGCCGCCTGCTCAAGGACCAACTTGATCGATTCGGCTTCTGTGCGGATAACTCGCCGCTCTCGCAATTCAGGCAGGTCTACGGCCGCGACAGCGCAAGCTATCCCCAACACCGCCAGAACCACCATACATTCGACGAGCGAGACGCCAGCTTGCTGTGCTTTCATAACAGAGCAATCGCTGCTCATCAGAAAAAGTTTCTTGCACAACACTCAAAAAGCGCTCTGCCGATCCAGAAAGAGGGGCGCTCGTGCTCTGTGAGGTTGATATGGCCAGTTACGCAAGAGATACCCTGAACTTTGAGAGGGTGCTCGTAATCAGGATAGAGCTCTTACCAGCGTAAAAAGATGCTGTGAAGCTGGATATTCTTCAGCCTCGTGTCGCTATCGGTCGCTTTCAAGCAGAAACGTAAATACTCTCAAAGCTATAAGTTGCCCAACCTCTCTGGATTGGGGGTAGGGACTGCGCAGTCTTTTAAAACACCTCCCGGATGAGGTTTCCATGCAGAGGTACCTCGCCTACGAAAGGAGCGAATCTCAAATTGAAAATCGTACCAGCCCTCATAAGCAGTACAGCGCTTCTGAATCCTTGGTCCATTTTTTCTTGGACTTCTCCTTGCACCATCGATGAGCTTGAATTTGTCTACTGTAAACATTTAGGAAGACTTTACGTGAGTCACAATCTTTCAATATTCCAAGTTAGTTCGTTGTTGTTGGGGCTATCCCGACGATTCTGCGACCTCTTTGGGCATTAGATTCCGCTTCATCTTGCTGGCGGGATTGAACTGCTGGCAAGAAATTCCCGAGACGTAAACCACCTCGAAATCCACGCCAGTAGGGAAAAAACAACAGCTCCGGTCTAGTGACCAATGGCTGTCTGCTTTTTCTCCTTTTGCTGAAAGGGAAAAGACTATGGGCGGTCTAAGTAAATCTCCTTTGTTGCTAGCGTCGCTAGTAAGTGTGGTGGGCTTTATTGCGTCGCTCATGCTTTGGCAAGCGGATGGCCGAGAGTGGTTAAACGTAAACGTTTGGGTCAAACCGGCTAAATTTTTCCTCTCCGTTGCTTTATATTTAGCTACTTTACATTCTATATTGGGTGTATCGAAGGACACTCCTCAGCGAAGAAGCGCCTTACTGCCTTTGTAATTGTGGCGATGGCCATCGAATTAATGTGCATTGTTTTACAAAGTGCTAGAGGCGTAGGTTCTCACTTTAACACCACCCTACCCTTTGACGGGCTGATCTATGCAATTATGGGAGTGTTTGCATTCGCTCAGATCCCCTTCGCCGCAACTATCTTTTACTATCTTTGGAATTCCTCGGTGTCGCTGTCGACCCCGGTGCGCACGGGAATATACTGGGGGCTCTCTGTTTTTCTGCTGGGATGTGTGCAAGCAGCTTTCATGGCTGGCGGAACGAACCATTCGGTTGGCGGCAGTGGGGGCGTGGCCCTTCCCTTCCTCGGCTGGAGCATCGAGTATGGCGATCTACGTGTAGCCCACTTCGTTGGTCTTCACGGTCTGCAAATTTTTCCTTTGCTGGGATATTTTGCTCGAAACGCACGATGCGGCACATTGATTCTTCATAGCCTTGGCTGCCTCTACTTCGCCTGCGTGGTGCTGCTCTGGTGGCTCGCGTTAGCGGGAAAACCTTTTTTACCTGCCTTGTAGAGCGCACTCACGTGAGAGATATTTATCCGACGGAGCCTTGATATAGGTGGGCAGACGCCACCGCTTCTTCCTAAATTCATCGAGTTGTGTCGAGCTTGTCAAACCATCCCCTGATGACTTTTCTAAACTCCGGTTCTTCTGTGACGGAACGGCGGGCGTGAATACAACATGCTATTTTTCATAGCTTAGCACCACATATTCAGCTGCTTGGGCCGAGGACACCCCGCCCTGGAGCCAGAGGCCAAGCATTTCGAACTCAGCCAGAGCCTTGTCGGCAGGGCCATATTCGACTCGCCAACACAGCTCCGCTACTTACCAAAAGGCGCTTGATTGTCTGCAACTAATCCTCTTGATATTGGCCAAAACCAGCCTCTTAATGGCTCGATATAATGGGATCACCAAACGAGCCGCGCGTCTTATGCTTAGAATGAGTATCAATTGGACTATCGGGGATTTTCTACAGAGCGATAGTGCTCCCTTCTATGTTTCTCGGATTAACACAACGGCAAGGTTACCCAACGTAAACCACTACCGTGCGGGTATGCGGCGCCCGCCGATGCTCCCAAAGGTAAATCCCCTGCCAGGTGCCAAGCACCAACGATCCAGAAACAATCGGAATCGATAGAGAGACTGACGTTAAGATAGATTTAATGTGAGACGGCATGTCGTCTGGACCCTCTGCCGTGTGTGTATAAAGAGCATCACGCTCAGGAACTAAGCGATTGAGCCAGCGCTCAAGGTCGGCACGTGCAGAGGGGTCAGCATTTTCTTGAATTGTAAGGCTTGCAGAGGTATGCCGGATAAAAACCGTGCATATCCCCTCTAACTGCTCCGACTCGTACACGCATCGAGCAACCTGATCCGTTATCTCATGCAAGCCCTGCCCCGGTGTGCGAATCGTAAGGGTCTTTGCTCTTGCCATCCTACTACCTATGCACCGAAGGTCTTTGCTGCCCAAGCAGCCAGTGAATCAACTGCTATCTGCTCTTTAGATAACAGATCTTTTACCTGCACCTTGGCTCCATTGTCTTCCACGAAGAATACATAACGGATTCCCTTGGCATCAGCATAATCGATCTGCTTGCCCAACTTCGGAGATTTATAGAACACCTCTGTTGCAACACCTGCAGCGCGCAGCTCGTTTGCAATCTGTCCGCATACGATTCGATCCGCTTCCGAATAAACAGCAACCAGCGCCTGTGTCGTGGTTTTCTGCTCAGTGGAGATAAGCTTCTTATCGAAAGCAAGCTCCATTAACCTACTCAAGCCTACCGAGACACCAACCCCAGGCAGAGCTTGATCGGTAAAGTCAGATGCCAAGTTTTCATACCGACCTCCAGCAAACACTGTTCCGAACTCTGGGTAGTCGGTCATCCCTACTTCCACAACGATCCCGGTGTAGTAATCAAGCCCACGAGCCACCGTCAGATCGATGACAACATTACCAAGCACTGATTCCGGCAAGAGAGCGCAGATTTTACGCAGGTCGCGTACTCCTTCTGAGATCGCTTCGCTTGAAAGGCCTAGCTGCGCAATCCGCTGCTCTAGCTCGCCGATTGGGCACTGCACGGTAGTGCTCTTAATGATCACTTCGATGGCAGCCTGAGAGAGCCCTTCGATCTTAGAAAGCTCTGCGGCAACGCCATCGATACCGATCTTGAGCAGCTTATCTACCGCGATGATAGCGGCTTTGCGCTGAGCCTCATCAAGGCCGACCTCAGCATACACCCCCCCCAACAGCTTTCGATGATTGATCCGAATCAAATAACGGCCAAAGTTAACTTCATTCATTACCAGACCAACCAGCGAGAGAACTTCTGCATCACAGGAAAGTGGAAGCTCGTTGCGCGCTATAATGTCGATGTCGAACTGGTAGAATTCACGAAATCGCCCCTTCTGAGGGCGGTCTCCACGCCATACCTTTTGCAGCTGATAGCGCTTAAAAGGAAACGAGAGTGCTTGCGCATGCTGTGCGACGTAGCGGGCGAACGGGACTGTGAGATCAAAGTGCAGCCCCATCTCTGCCTCATCACCTTCTGCAGCCCTCAAACGCTTAACTGCAAAAATCTCTTTGTCGATTACCCCTTTTGACCCAAGGGTGGTCAATAGCTCTACGGCCGGAGTTTCGATTGGGGTAAACCCATAGCTTCCGTAGAGCTTCTTGATCTTTGCTATAATCCTGTCTTCAGCCAGCTTCTGCTCAGGGAGCCACTCTGGAAACCCTGAAATCTTGCCCACTTTAGCCATACACTCCCCCCACACCTCTTAGCGCTGTCTTACAGAGCTGCAATGCCATAACAAGTGAACAAACGCCCGAACCGGCACGGCAGGACATTTACGTTACTCCCTATAACCTGCTGGTTTAACTCGCCTCTGTGAGCCGACAACAAAAGACAAAAGTATGTGTTTTGCCAACGACTTTTCCCAGTCGCTATATACCCGAAATGCATGAGTTTGCCACTTCAAAAGGGATATTATCTGCCGGATCTGTCGGGATACAACTTCACAAAGAATTGAGTTACGGGTACTATCTGCAATCTGATTTTAGAAGGGGGCATATGGCCAGGATCCCGTGGAGCCGAATTCAAGACGCATTCGAAGGTGAATGGATAGAGCTAGTAGACTTTGCGTGGAAGGCTGAGCGGTTGCACCCTCACGCCGGTCGCGTGCGCCACCACAGCTCAAACCGCAGAGAGCTTCTTGAGATGATCGCCAAATCGGGTCGCTCTGAAGATGCGATCGTTCTATACGTTGGGCCGTCATTTCCAACAGCACTCGCATCGAGCTCTGAGCTTGGTGCCAGCAGTGTATGCTAAACGCGACTCCGGCCCTCAGACTCTACGCCCGCTGGCGCACTAGCCAGCTAGCCTCGCTCAATCCAGCGGCGACTCAACGTGCAGAGCTGCTAAAGCTAGTGCGCAAGGCGAAACACACATCATTCGGGCGACAACACGGTTTCGGCAGTATCTGTTCCGTTGAGGACTATCAGCGCCTCGTTCCGCTGAGAAAGTACGAAGACTTCTGGAACGAGTTTTGGAAGCCTTCGTTTCCACATCTTACCGACTGCACTTGGCCCGGGAAGATTCACTATTTTCCGGTTAGCTCTGGAACATCGAGCGGAACAACTAAATACATCCCGTTCTCTGACGAGATGCTAAGATCCAACACAAAAGCTGGACTTGATCTTCTGGTTCACCACGTAACAAATCGCCCCGCGTCTAATATCATGGGCGGACGCAGCTTTATGTTGGGAGGAAGCGCCGATTTGACCTCTCCTGCGCCTGACATTTATTACGGCGACCTCAGCGGCATTAGTGTAAAGAACCTGCCCTGGTGGGCCCGAGCTCGATATTTTCCACCACCAGAGCTCGCGCTGATTAAGAACTGGGAAGAAAAGATCGAGACGCTCAGTAAACTCTCGCTAGATGCTGACATACGCATGATATCAGGCGTGCCAGCGTGGATGCTGATCTTCTTCGACAAGTTAAATTCGCTAGTTCCTGAAGCTAGCGGCCAGCTCGGTCGGATATACAAGAACCTTGAGATGGTGGTGCACGGTGGCGTTAACTTCGCCCCCTACGTCGATCGATTTCGAGAGCTACTCTGTGAAAGCAACGCCGAACTTCGGGAGGTATACCCCGCAAGCGAGGGATTTATAGCCGTGGCAGACAGGGGCTACGGAGACGGCCTTCGGCTTAGCCTCGATCACGGAATCTTCTTTGAATTTGTGCCGCTCGAAGAGCTCGACAGCCCGAACCCAACCCGCCACTGGATTGAAAACGTCGAAGCAGACGTAAACTACGCCGTCGTCATGACGACCTGCGCAGGGCTCTGGTCATACATCATCGGCGACACGGTGCGTTTTTGTGACACAAAGACGCCTCGAGTGCTCGTTACGGGCAGAACGTCCTACTACCTCTCAGCATTCGGAGAGCACCTGATCGCCGAAGAGATCGAAGATGGCGTCACCACCGCCGCTCGCGCAGTTCAAGCGGAGATCGCTGACTTTACGGTAGGACCCGTGTTTCCATCCGGATCAGGGGAACTTGGTGGCCATGTGTACATAGTTGAGTTCTCGCGCAATGAGCCGGCTAACGTGCAACTCTCTTGCTTCGCTCAAGAGCTCGACCGCAAACTTTGCCAACGAAATGAAGACTACGAAGCGCATCGCTCTGAAGGATTCGGGTTAAAGCCGCCGCAGATCATCGTTGCCAAACCCGGCTGCTTTGCTTCTTGGATGAAGAGTCGCGGAAAGCTCGGTGGCCAAAATAAGGTCCCACGGATTATTACCAATACGCAGATGTTGCACGAATTAATTAGCTTTGCGGCCAGCTATTAACGCGCACAAAGAGCAGAATCCCTCACATTAGCGCCAAAGCGTAACGCACTAACGTGACTTACAAACCAACCACTGGCAGCCCAGACCTGACCCCTCTTGAGTCTCCACTTGTTTGCATTGGCAGTCTTGTTGGGGCTAGACTGAGGCTATGATCAGCCCGTCACTGCTGCCTATTATCGCCCTTTATCTCGTTACCTTACTGGGCGACGGATGCATCATTATTGCGATGGCCGTTGTGGCAACCATGGGGGGCAGCCCCTGGGCCTGGGGTGCAAGCTTTGCCGCCTTTCATGCCGTATACTCTCTTGCTGGACTAGCCCTAGCAACCGAGCTCTCTCTTTACTCTCAACTCGTGGGCGATCTCTTTGCTCTCACCGGCGCGCTTGTTTTGCTCAGTCACTTTGTGCACCACAGGCTTCATCACGGCTCACATGGCGATTGTCGATGTGAGAACCACGAACCCAAGCCAGCGTCGGCTGGAACGATGCTCTCAACTGCCGGCACCCTCTCAATTCACGCTCTTGCCGCTGGCCCAGTTTTACAACGCACTCTGGGAGATAGCGCGGTCGCCTTAATTGTGCCGCTTCTCTTCGTCGCATCACTGCTTCTCGGAGCAGTGATTGCAGCCATCGTTCTACTCGGAGAAACTCAACGTCACAGGATCTTGCGCGCCCTCGATCAGCTTCCGGGAGTCGTCTCAACTATCCTGAGCTGCATCAGCTTTTTTATGCTCTTTCATGCAATCGAAGAGATCTATGAGTTTACTCAGTTAACGCTAGCTCTCTATGCAGTTGCTGCTGCAGCAGCATCAGCAACCTTAGGAATTTACATACATCAGCGCAGTGCCACCCGAAACAGCCCCAACGTAATTCACATAGCTCCTCGTAAGGCTCAGACACACTAAATAAGATTCCAAAAAGCCTCGCCGTTAAGAGACTTCTGAAAGAGCAAGCCTGGAACAGATTCTTTAACCGAATGTTTTAATTATACGACAAGAAAGCTGCGCAAATCGCCGGTAAAGGGGTAGGCAGAGCCCCCCAATTCCTCTAGTATTTGGCTTGATATTGATATTGCAACCTTTACCTTTTCGAGCGCTACCGTGGCTACACAGACTTCTCTAACTCCTACCGCGAGCACCGTCGGAAACCCTCTTCATCCGATGAATTTAATTAAGCAGCTTTTTTTCTGGGCCATTCACCTGGGATGCTTCGGTGTAATCTGGGTCGGCTTTAGCTGGACAGCGCTTGCTGTGTGCATCTTGCTCTACATCGTTCGAATGTTTGGTATCACGGGTGTCTATCACCGCTACTTCTCTCATCGCTCATATAAAACTAGTCGGTGGTTTCAGTTCGTACTGGCGGTGCTCGGCGCCTCCTCTGCACAGAAAGGTCCGATCTGGTGGGCTTCCCATCACCGCCATCATCACCAGCATTCCGACACAGAAGAAGATATCCACCCACCTCGTATTTACGGTCTCTGGTGGGCGCACGTTGGGTGGGTATTGAGCACTCAGTTTATCGAAACACGTTGGGAGCTTGTTAAAGACCTCGTCCGGTTTCCTGAGCTGCGTTTTCTAGACAAGTACCACATCTTTGCACCACTTGCGCTTGCAGCTGTCGTTTCTGCGGTAGGTGCTGGCCTTGAGCTGTATTGGCCCGAACTACAAACCTCGGCTGGTCAGCTTTTCGTATGGGGATTCTGCGTTAGCACAACACTGCTGTATCACGGCACCTTCTGCATCAACTCACTTGCTCACATGCTTGGTCGACCTCGTTTCGTAACGGGCGATGACAGCAAGAACAGCTTCATCCTTGCGATTATTACTCTCGGCGAAGGGTGGCACAACAACCACCACCGCTATCCTGGTTCTGAGCGCCAGGGCTTTTACTGGTGGGAGGTAGACATCTCACACTACACTCTAAAAGTGCTGTCGTGGTTTGGGCTGGTATGGGATTTGCGCGAGCCTCCTGCACGAATTTATCAGGAAGCCGTTGAGAACAAACTCGCTGCTGCTTCGTAATCACTGAGAGTGCTGCACCTGTTCGGTGCAGCACCAACCCGCCGACTAACGCGCATCTTTCCGATCATCCACTCCTACATCGCGAGAAACCATCCTATCTACCAGGCCGCGAAAATCAACCTTGTTGATTGGGGCTACATCTGGCCGTTTAGCCGCTGCCGCCCGTTGCTCTAGAGGAACCTTGTCAAGCGAATCAACAAACTGAACCGTTCCAGATGGATCTGTGAAGCGATACAGCCTGCTTGAACTTTTCTTGAGAGCAGAGAATCCGAATACGAACGCCCCCACGATTGCAACTACCAGTATAAGAATAACGAGCCCGACACCCCGCTGAGCAGAGACTGGTGCTGTCATTTGACGAACTAACATCCCACGCTGCATATGAATCCGAAAATTTAACGACGCATTCACACCTACCTTCAGATCGACCGCTTTGGCAAAGAGTTAAGTTTTTACTGCTGGTTGGCGACGTTGGTACCCCAACCTGCTGTAATTACCTGGCTATTATAACAACCGTTAGCCCTCTTTCCACGCAGCTACCCCAAACAAGCGATAAAATGAATCGGGTATTTCGGCTTTACCATCCTACCCTACTGGGTGTGTGCGTGTGTTGTCCGCACACCTCAAATAAGGCTTGAGGACCAGGATCACAACGGTGCGAGTACTATTACTTAATCAAGACTGGTGGGCAGCGGAGCTTCGGGAACTCGGTCACGAGGTAATGAGTTGTGGGGACTTTCCCCATCTCGATGCTAAACCGATCATCCCCTATGCTCATATTAACACTTTAATTGAGCACCTCCCCAACAAGTTCGTACCTGATGTAATTATTTGGCTAGACAACAGCACCCCCCTCTTTCTTCAGGGGCTTGAAGATTGTGATATCCCAATTGTTCTCTACAGCGTCGATACGCACCATCACTACGTACTTCACTCGCACCTAGCAGAGTGCGTTGACCACGTCTTTGTGGCGCAAAAAGACTACCTCTCGTGCTTTGCGAATTGCACAACGCCAGCCTCATGGCTTCCTCTGTGGGCCTCGCGGAACATGCAGGCATCTGCCGAGAAGAAATACGCTGCCACTTTTGTAGGAACGCTCAATCCGCGACTCAATCCTGAACGAGTAGCTTTTTTTCAAGAGCTTGAGAAGATCGCGCCGGTTACATTTCAGACCGGTGACTTCTCACAAATATTTCCGTACTCAGAAATAGTAATCAATCAAACCGTAAAGCTCGACCTGAACTTTCGAGTATTCGAAGCCATGGCGAGTGGAGCGTTACTTCTGACTGAAAAAACAGAGAATGGGCTCTTCGACCTCTTTCAGGACGACCATCATTTCATAACCTACACCCACAACGATCCGAAAGAGGCTGCAGAGAAAATCAAATGGGCACTCGCCCACCCACAAATCATGCGTACGATCGCTCAAAATGGTCGGGATGAGATACTAAAAAAACACTCGACCGCTCACAGAGCCGCAACCGTACACGAGCTTATTACCAACATAAAAAAGCTCCCCCGACGCCCGGAACGCCACTACAGTGCGATGATTAATCACGGGATCGTAACTAACCTTACTCATCTAAAAACAGGGGTCTATCCTGTTAGCCCACTAATTGCCGCTATTCAATCAGCATCTACAGCGCTTGAAGAGGGCGCCAAGCCAAATCCTTTTCACTCGGCTCACCTTATCCAGATCGTTATGGCGTATGACCGCCTGATGTCTACCGGATCTGGATTAACTCTTTTAAGACGCTTTGCAGCAGCTTTTCCTGAAGCTCCCCTACTGCAGCTAGCCGAAATTAGACATTTATTGAACAGCGGGAGCGTCGCCGAGGCAACTAGCCTCGCCCGAAAACTGACGACAGAATCTCCAGAGAAGGTTTTTAGCGTCGCAGAAGAAATTATCACCGGCATCCTTTCATCGGGCGTTGAAGATCCGGTTCTTCCACTAGCCTAGCACGTTGGGCCTATCGGCATTTACTGCGATACGTCACGTAATCTTTTGTTAAGCAGAAGATTGCTCACCACAACATCGCCGTCCTCTTCCACGATGTACATGACAAATGATTTTTCACTGTGATCTTTCGTTTCAAAAGAACGAAATAACGCTATTCCTTTATGCCCTTCCGGATCCTCGGTCGGAATTGAGGCTGCATTAGATGTTAACCTGCCAAAGTCTGAGAAGTATGGAATAAACCGCTCGCGAATTATCTTATCGATAGCTCCAGAGCCTCTCGTTTCACGTTCAATGGTTGAAGAGCTGAGAAGCGCATGAAAATCCTCGTTGCGACCATTAACCAGCGCATCGACGGCTTTATTGAACACCTCATCTATCTTTCTACTGAAGCCATCCAAAACCAACGGAGCGACCCTCTCTGTTTTTGGAGTGGGGAAAGATCGCTGCGGAGCTGCCATTGCTTCGGTGTCGAGAGATAGCGCAAACCACAACGTTGCGGCGGCTATGGTTAAAAACAAAGGCCTACGGGGCTGGCAAGAACGACATGATCCGCTCTGCGAGGGCCGCGAATTTCTGCTTGTGATGCGCTGTGCGTGGTGGTGCATCTTGGTCCCTTAGGTAACAATTACGCAACAAGCGCACTGCACATCTATGTGCAGTGCGCAGAACAAAAGCATTTTTTTACCTGCAATTTTCACCACAGAGTTTTGTCTTTTGCTATCGGTGCTGTTAACGCCATGTTAGCTGCGCTTTACCCAGCAAACAATCACGTTCTTTGAAGCTCTATTCTCTTAATCATCCGACACGCCTTGAGCGCTTTTTGACACCACTGCATCTGCCGGCCTAGTCAACCATCGCCATTCGCTCTAGAGCCCGATCAGCTGAATGTTCAATCGTGATCCCTGCTGACCCAAATGGCTTTACCAGAAGCAGCGGAATCGTCATTCGTGCAGTCATAGTAGCCCGAGAGTCATCGTCAACAACACCTCCTGAAACCTCCAGACAATCATGCTCATCAGCGGCACACGCCAGCCGGTATGCTGCTCGAGGGTATGCCGCCTGAACAGCAGCGACTGCCCGCTGAACAGCGCCCTGCATCTTTACAGCAGCAGCTACAGAGCCATCAGCGCCGCGATCAAGAGATCCCCCAACCTGCTCTACCCGACACCTTCCTGCCAGACTGTCGCAGCATCGTTGAGCATCTTCCCATGATACCTGCACTCCACACGCCGCCTGAGCGCCTCTTCCGACCTGCACAGCAGAGAACACGGCACACGACGATGCCGGAGGATTGCTTGTATATCGCGGAGCTGCTGGCTGTTGGGATACAGTAACTGGCACCTCTTCTGGAACTTTATAGGTATCTCGATAGCTACGCTCAAGTGCTGCTGAAGGTGCGTCATCACATGAGCTAGCATCAATCGGCCCTACCGTTTGCATATTCGGTCTGACAACACGCGCTAGTGGACAGCTTACATTCGAATCGGCGGCTGGTATGACGGCTTGCCCACTCTCGCGAGCATAGCGCTTTGCGCATAACGGGATTTCGTCTCCCGAGCATGTAACAATTCGCTTCGGTGATGCGCTCTCAACTGTCGCAAAAGCAACATCCTGCACCTGATCCCTTCCTGGAATAAGCGCCGGAACGCCACACTGTTCAAAAATCGCCGCAAGCGCCGGACGAACGTAGCACCCCTTAGGAAGCTCGGGTGCTGCCGTCACAGGACATGCGTAGGTTTCTCTATCTGGAGCACATGTATTTACTCCCTCCACGTTTCGCTCCCACCATTTAGTCGGCGACACCGTTCGACCTTGCGCGAACTGTTTAGCCAGCTGCGCCAGCCTCTCCTGCGGATCAGCCTCTATCGGCATCGTAGCGGATCGCAGGCACTGCGTTGCGCCAACAGCTTGGAGCTTCAGCGGTTGCGCTTTGTTAGCAGCTACATACAAACGTGGAGCAAGCAACGGTGGGGTGGCGCATTTTGTAGGGTTAGGGGAATAGCCGCAATCAAACTGCTCTTCCTTGAGGGCAAATGTGGGGTGATACAGCACCATTTTTTCACCACGCCACCCAATCTGTTTTCCGTTGGTGCTGACCAGGTACACATTGAGGGTAACGGGTTCGTCTATCGGAATAATCTGAATCGACCCGTGGAGATTAATCTCTTCTGTGTATCTTCCGCCTTGCCGATAGGGAGCTTCGGAGCTGTTACGAATGTCCTCCCAAGCAGCTCCACGCACAACAAAGTCTCCACTCTGTTTAGGTTGCAACCTACGACCCCCTAAATGACGAGTCTCTCCGCCCCACGATAGCGAGATCAGCACCGTTCCCTCTGCATCGGGCGCAGCAGCGTCAACTCTTCCAGAGATGTGAAACATCACGGGCACTGAGAGATTTCCCTCAGAAAGCAGTAGATTCCTCGTGTTGCGGTAGAAGCACTGATCAATATCGTCCTGGCGCTTCCAATCAATAATACCACCCCGAGTCAGCGGCCCCTGATAACAAGGGACGCTGACGTCGAATGTCTTTTCAATCGCGGCTAAACGCCGTAGCTCAGTGGCTCGATTCGGCCACGCTTTGAAGAGCGAAAAAGAGCGTCTGCCAATCCTATAGCGCTCGTCGAACCCAGCCTCACGACCTCCCGCCGGCACCGATGTTGTAACACCGCCCACCCCTTCCAGCGAGAGTTGAACAGGCGGCTGCATCTCTCTGCCTGTCCGAGGGTCATAAAATATCGGCTGCAGGGGATTGTCTCCGCCAACCTGAGGCAGTGGAGCTGTCTGCACAAGATACGGCGCATGCGCCTCTGTTGGAAAAAGCACTTCATGCTCCTGAAAGCTATCTCGTCCGCGCTCTACAGACACAGACTTAACTGAAGTTCGTTCTAGGGGCATCTCTAACAAGGGCGCGGTGCGCCATGCTGCTGACGCAGAGTAAGATTCCTGCTCTACCTGATATCCTGATCCCCACGTATACACATCAAAACGAGGCGGAGATGCTCCATCCCTACCAACAGAAGACAGAATACAGCCTGCATCTGTTGGATACAAACAGCGCAGCCCCTCGTGCACGGCAGACCTAACCGCGTTGCGCCCTTGATAGAGGCGCGCAACGTCACCTATGCCGACAACAACCAGCGCCACACCTATCATCGCTATCCCTGTTTCAAGCAGATAGATTCCTCGCTGTCTTCGCAAATCGGGTCGCTCAAGAGGTTGCTGATTTAACATAGGCCCACGCTCTCGTTTAAATGATTCAATCTGGTTTTGAGACCCTGAATTGTTCGGAACTCTAGAGCGATAGTTTCGTCATTTCGAGGGCTAGTTCTAAAGAAAAGCCCAATCAGAGCAGATGCAGACTCCGGTCATGTGGTTTTTGTTGACCTCCTAGCTCTTGCCCCCCTACCACTTAAAGCGATAACCTCCCAATCATGCCACCAACAATCTTTTCAATGCATCGCGTGAACCGTGTCTATCCTCCAGGTAAACAGGTTCTAAAAGACATATCCTTAGCCTTCTTTGAAGGAGCCAAGATTGGCATAGTCGGACTTAACGGATCGGGTAAGTCGAGCTTTCTAAAGATTATGGCAGGGCTCGATAAGGAATACAGTGGCGACGTCTCTCCGCGTCCTAACTTAACGATCGGATACCTTGAACAGGAACCCCGACTCGACCCCAACAAAACGGTCAAAGAGAACGTCATGGAAGGGTGCAAAGAAGCAGCTACCCTACTCGCTGACTTTGAGGCCATAAGCGCAAAGTTAGGAGAGGATATTACACCCGAAGAGATGGAGAAGTTGATTGATAAGCAGGCTATCCTGCAAGACAAGATCGATGCAATCGGGGCGTGGGAGCTCGATCGAACTCTTGAAATCGCAATGGATGCCCTGCGCTGCCCGCCCGGAGACTCTGATATATCTAAACTTTCAGGCGGAGAGAAACGACGCGTTGCACTCTGTAAATTACTTCTGGAAAAACCGGAGCTACTGCTGCTCGACGAGCCAACAAACCACCTTGATACTGAGTCGGTAGCTTGGCTAGAACGCCACCTACAAGAATACCCTGGCGCAGTGGTGTGCATAACGCACGATCGTTACTTCCTTGATAATGTAGCGCAATGGATCCTCGAACTTGACCGTGGACACGGCGTTCCTTGGGAGGGCAACTACAGCTCCTGGCTTGAGCAGAAGAGATCGCGACTTGAGCTAGAAGAGAAGTCGGAATCAAAGCGTCAGAAGACACTTGCTCGCGAATTAGAATGGATCCAGCAATCTCCTCGCGCTCGCCAAGCAAAGTCAAAGGCCCGCATCAAGGCCTACGAAGAGCTTCTTAGTGCTGAGCAACAAGCAAAAGTTGACGAGCTTGAAATATACATCCCTCCCGGGCCTCGTCTTGGAGATGTGGTAATTGAAGCAAGTGGGGTAAGCAAAGCCTTTGGCGACCGAGTGCTGTTTGAAGGCCTCGATTTTAGCCTTCCTAAAGGAGGTATCGTAGGCGTTATCGGGCCAAACGGCGCCGGCAAGACTACTCTGTTTAAACTAATCACGAGCCAAGACCGAGCCGACGCCGGAGCTTTTAAAGTCGGAGAGACCGTAAGTCTCTGCTACGTAGACCAAAGCCGCGACGCTCTCAACGACAAGAAAACTGTCTTTGAAGAGATCTCTGGTGGCAGCGATCTAATCTTACTCGGCACTAAAGAGGTAAATTCCCGCGCCTACGTTGCACGCTTCAACTTTGCGGGACCGGATCAACAGAAACTGGTTGGTGCCCTTTCAGGAGGAGAGCGGAATCGCGTTCACCTCGCTAAAATGCTGCGTGCAGGTGGTAACGTAATTCTGCTTGACGAGCCAACAAACGATCTCGATGTTAATACCTTACGGGCACTAGAAGAGGCACTCGTCAATTTTGCTGGCTGTGCCGTAGTGATAAGCCATGACAGGTGGTTCCTTGATCGTATTGCGACACACATTCTAGCCTTCGAAGGTGATAGCAAAGTGGTATGGTTTGAGGGCAACTACCAAGATTACGAACAAGATAGAAAACGCCGACTTGGCGCCGACGCAGAGACTCCTCATCGCATCAAGTACAAGAAGTTGACACACTGAGAAAGAGTGTGACCTCTGGACAGTAGGGCATCTTGAAGAAAGTAAGCAGGCAAATCGCTGACAACCTCTCAGTAGTGCGATAACGCAAAAATGCGATCTCTATTTAGAGATCGTGCAAGGCCCGACTGCTAACAGCTAACCCTCCACTCGCCCATAGCGAAGCTCAATGTTTTCAGCTAGATAGCACCATCATACTCTCTGACGTCTGGGTTGACACCTATCCTCATAAGGCTACAATCCCCCTCGCTTGTTGTTTCAAGCACTTATGCACTGTGCGGAAGAGTGCCGCGTCGTTGATGCTTGAGGGACATAAAACCTTACAGTCTCGACAAAGCGCTCATCAATCACAGACTGCATAGGCTTCATTCATTCATATTTTGGTTTGAGTCATACCAATGGAACAATCAACCTTGTATTTTTTAACGTGGGCCACTCCTGTGTTTGGCCTCGTGTGCTTCGCGCTTGCGTACAAAATGTACGTAGGCATTCAAGCTCTGCCTGCCGGCAACGCCCGCATGCAAGAGATCAGCTCAGCTATTCGAGATGGTGCGATTGCTTACTTGCGTCAGCAGACACAGTTTCTCACCATCTTTGCTCTCTGTGCATTCCTAGCAATATGGGGGGGATTAAATTCTCTTCCTACAGCAGTGGCCTTCCTCTTTGGTGCAGCAAGCTCCTTGCTTGCAGGGTTCCTGGGGATGAAATCGGCAACAATTTCAAACGTGCGCACTGCTCAAGCTGCTTCTGAAGGTAAGGCAGGCCAAGCGCTGATGGTGGCCTTCAATGGCGGTGCAGTGATGGGCCTTTCAGTGGCTGCTCTAGGGCTACTCGGCGTAGGTGTTCTCTTTTTGCTTTACGGCAATCCAGAGGAGCACGGCAAGATAATCGGCTTTGCGATGGGAGCGTCCTCGGTAGCTCTCTTTGCTCGCGTTGGTGGCGGCATTTACACCAAAGCTGCTGACGTAGGCTCAGACCTTGTCGGAAAAGTTGAAGCTGGTATCCCGGAAGATGATCCTCGAAATCCGGGAGTAATCGCTGATAACGTAGGTGACAACGTAGGTGACGTAGCCGGAATGGGCGCCGACATCTTTGAGTCATACGTAACCTGCATAATCGGATGCTTGGCTCTGGCTGCAACTCTTGGTGCCACACTCGTAGCTGATCTCACAGACTACGAGGCCTCAATGAGCACTGCCGACCTGCTAAACTACCGAATTTGGCTGATGGCAACTCCGCTTGCTCTTGGCCTTTTAGGCACGATTGCGTCGTTCATCGCGATTAAGTGGATGGCACTCCTTAAGGAAGGCGATCCAGCTAAGGCGCTCAGAATGGCAGTGTTGCTTGCCTCTGTGCTGTTTGTAGTTGGCTCACTCGGACTTTTCTTAACGACTCCAATTGATGCGAAGCTGTGGTGGCCTGTCCTATTTGGAACGCTCTGCGGTATCGGAATCGGTGTTGCAACTGAGTACTACACTTCGTCGAAGCCGGTGTTCGAGATCGTTCACGCTTCAAAGACAGGTCCAGCAACCTGCGTTATCAACGGCATCGCTGTTGGTTTTCGCAGCGTAGCCATACCGCTCATCTTGATAGTGATTTCGGTACTCGTATCGAATGCCTTCGGCGGTGTGTACGGTGTGGCCCTTGCAGGCGTTGCGATGCTGTCGACAACCGGCATTATCATGACGGTGGATGCCTACGGCCCAATCGCTGACAACGCTGGTGGAATCTCTGAGATGGCTCATCTCGGGGCTGAAACTCGCGCTATCACTGACAGGCTAGATGCCCTTGGAAACACCACTGCTGCCATCGGCAAGGGTTTTGCTATCGGTTCTGCAGGCCTCACGGCCCTCGCAGTATTCGGCGCATACACTCAGGAGTTCATCGCACACAACAAGCCAATCAACCTTGAGATTACAAATCCAATGTTGATTGCAGGCGTGTTTCTGGGTGCCATGCTTCCAGGATTGGTAGTTGCGTTCACAATGCAGTCGGTTGGAAAGGCCGCTGGAATGATCGTTACCGAGATTCGCCGTCAGTTCCGTGAAATCCCAGGACTGCTTGAAGGAAAAGAAGGCGCAAAGCCTGACGTTTCTCGATGCGTTGAGATTTCGACCAAGGCAGCCCTCTCTGAGATGCGTGCCCCTGGACTGGTTGCATTTATTACTCCTATCCTCGTAGGCTTTCTGATGGGAGCAGATGCTCTTGCTGGACTCCTTCTTGGAACCACTGTGGTTGGAGTAGTTCTCGGCATCTTCATGTCCAACACTGGTGGAGCATGGGACAATGCCAAGAAGTTCATCGAGCAAGGCCTCGTTGAAGGTGAGAAGAAAGGATCGGATGCTCACAAGGCAGCCGTGGTTGGTGATACTGTAGGAGATCCGTTCAAGGACACTTCAGGCCCAGCCCTCAACATTCTCATTAAGATGGTTTCAATTCTTTCGCTTCTCATAGCGCCTCTCTTGGCGTAGAGCAGCGAAGAGCTGACCTTTGCAAAGAGGGGCTGCCGCAAGGCGGCCCCTTTTTTTATGCCCCCTCCACTCAATATGCAGATAATCTTTCAAACCAAGATGTCACCACTAGAAAGGCCCACCGTTTCGTGTTGTTTTGAATTGCACGCTGCCCCAACTGCCGCCTTGCGACCCGCCTAGCTCGGTTGAGAATCCTCTTTAACGAGGCACAGCTATGCACTACTCGCTGCAGGAATCTCCCTGCCCTTCTAGCTGCAAATCACACGCATCAAAAAGCTCGCCCATCATACGTTGGACTAGAAAATCGATGATGTCCTTAACTGAAATTATTCCGATCGGCATGTCGTCTTGATCAACGATCGGTATGTGGCGAAACCCGCCGTTGGACATTAAGTTTAGCGCGAACGCTATCGTCGAACTTGGCGCTTCTCTTACGGGGTCAGCGGTCATAAAATCCTTCACAAGGGCCTGCGAAAGATCGGGAACCTTTCCCATAATTTTAAGGATACAATCTCGCTCTGTAAGAATACCCGCTACTCGATCATTTTGATCCACAACGATGACACTTCCGACACGGTGATGCTGAAGAAGCTCAAGACAATCCTGAAGCGACGTATCTGCTTCAACAGTCAGAGGCTGCTTGAGTCCGATTGCCCCGATGCTCTGACATAAAATGCTTGGAGGCATCAGCTGCAATCCAGTAGCACAAGCACCCTGAATAGTCCTTAGCAGCTCTCTCTCTTCGTGTTCTTTCTCGTTCATACCTACCTACTCGCGCGAAAGCGCCTTTAATTCGGTCTTTATCCATGTCGTCCCGTCTTCGGACAACCTAAAGCTATGGGCGCCAGGAAGCTCAGTTCGAATCTCCAATTTAACGCTACCAGAGCTTAGAGTTACCCCAGGATAAACCCCCTTTGTGACATTAATACGTGCATCTGACAGGCGAGCCTTGGATTCTCGCATCTTCTTCTCTTCCTCTAACAACGACTGCAACGAAGCATCTATCTGGTCGTACTTTTTAAACAGCGCCTCTAGTTTTGCTCTGAAATCAGCGCGCAGAAAGGTAATCCGCTTGCGATTTTGAAGGTACGGTCCGGCATGCAGTTCAATGGCTGCCCGCGCCGCTTGATGCTTCCCGATATTTTCGCTAAGTGCCTTGTACTCTAACGTGACCTCGACCTCGTTGCGAAGCTCTACAACAGTAAACGCTCCAGCTTCATTCCCTAGTGTGGCGCCCTCGAATCCTTTGACGCACCACACACTTCCGCCAACAATTGCTCCCCGATCACTGAAAACAGCTGATAGCGAGCGCAACGTACAATCGCGAGCTTCTCGCTCAACAAATATATTACCATGCACCTCGCTTGAAACACCGTGAGCTACTGAAACTGAATAGTTACCGCCAGCAGAGACCGCTCCGGATTCACCTCCGTGATGAAATCCCTTGACCACGATAGATTTTGCGCTGGATATAATATTGTCGCCTAATATAGAGCCCGCGACCTCGATGTTTCCCTGGGCTTTAACATGAAAGCCCTTCAGTACATCTCCGCCTATTTTCACACTACCGATAAAATTGATATGTCCAATTGAGTAGTCGACATCACCAGGAAGCTGCAACGTCTCTCTAACTGAAATAAGCCCGCCTTCTTCATGCACATACCCGTTAATTTCAGCAAGAAGAAGATCATAGGTTTCACTGTCTGGCGCCGGCTTTCGAGCAATCGACTCATTTATCTTGGGCTCAAATGGTTTCCCTGGAGCAGCAAATATCTCTTTGCCAAAAACATCGCGCCCTGAGGTGCCGAGCGTCGGCTTATAAACACGCGCCAACTCTCGGCCAATTTCGATATTCTCAAAGAGACCCAAGGTGAAAAAGTCAGTGAACTCTTGGTGGCGATTCTCGTCTTTTTTACCCGGCGTAAAACGCCGCACTAACCACACAATCTTTCCGTCTCGGCCCTGCTCAGCCGGAAACCCTTTTGCCACCCTCCGAGCCTCTCCAGGTTTTCCTACTCGAACTTCCCGCGCGATATCTTTTATAATCGTTCGGTCAAGCATATCCTCAGTAGTTACTGAGAGAATCTCTTTTACGAGGTCCTCCTCTTGCACAAACGCATGCCCCTGCTTCGGATCCACTTTAAGAAAGAGCTTCAGCTTGTCATCTGAGACAAGTAGCTCTAGGGTCTTGGCGTTATCTTCAACCTTTCGGAGGGTCTTCATACTTAAGCGGCACCTAATATTGCCTCTATACGAGTAGTCGTATGAGCCATCACAAGAATTGAGATTTCTTGCAGTAAATAACTGAAGTCTGTGCCTTTTAGGCTGACACGGAGCTCTGTCACTCGCTATAGGCGTTTATCTTAGAGCCGGCGCCATCAGTGTCTTACTTAAAGTGTTTTCAGTGCGTTAGCCTAGCTACAGGTCGTGATTATTACGGCCTAGTGGTAAAACAACCCCGTTCAATATAAAACCTACTGCCTATGCCAGAACTTCCAGAGGTGCAAGCGACCGTCGATTACTTAACTGAGCGGATAGTGGGACACCGCATTACCGGTGCCTCTATTAGCTGGCCGAGAACATTGCATGGGGTGCCGACTTCCGACTTTATAGACATAGTAACCGGGCGCTCGATCAGACAGGTCTTTCGCAGGGGGAAATACGTATGTATTTCTCTGTCTGGCTCTCCAGAATACTTTCTTCTTGTTCATCTGCGCATGAGTGGCTCCCTTGATGTTGTATCGTCGGAATCTGCAATCGCTATTCATGATCGAGCAACAATCGAACTCAGCAATTGCAAGAGCATTCGCTTTAACGACACCCGGAAATTTGGTCGAATATACATCGCCCCATCACTAGAAGAGATCGTCGGCGGCCTCGGCGTAGAGCCGCTTGGACCTAATTTTACTACCGACTATTTGCTTCTAGGAGTAACCGGACGATCGCGAACTATAAAGCCGCTTTTACTTGATCAGACTTTCATCGCGGGTCTCGGAAATATCTATGTCGACGAATCTCTCTGGAAAGCTCGGATCCATCCCACAACTCTCTCTCACCAGATATCAAAGGCAAAAATTTCAGCCCTGCACAGCGCTATCCAAGAGACCCTGACTGAGGCCATATCTTTTCTTGGCACCGACTTCGGCGATAACGTCGTTCATGGCGGAATGTACCGGCCGCGCGTATATGGCAGAGAGGATGAGCCGTGCCCTCGCTGTAACAAGAAGATCAGACGAATAGTTGTGGGACAGCGAGGGACTCATTACTGCCCGACCTGTCAGGTGAAACAGCGGCTGGCTTAACGTCTTACTCTATACCAAAAACGGGGCTGCAGATTCGACCTCACGAGTGCGCTCACGGAAAGCGATCCTGATTCACTTTTTTCGAAAAAGTAAGCGCGCTCTACACAGAACCAAGCGACTGAAAAAACAGAGCTACCGCAACCTGAAGTACAGGCGTAACAACTACTGGGAATAATTGATACGCCAAGATAATCCCTAGAAAATTGAATCCTGAAGAGCGCGCAAATTCAAGCAGCTTTAAAAATATCTCTTCTGGCAGAACAAGTCCGAGCACCGAGTATCCATCCAGTGGAGGTATCGGAAGCAAATTAAATACCGCCAAAATAATATTGAGAATGAAGAGCACACGCAAAAACGAAGCCAGCCCGTCGACAAGCCCACCAAGCGGAGAATAAACGAGCGTTGAGAAAGACGGCTCAAAGAACCCCATCGTTACGCCGGTGTGCATAAATACTCCGGCACTCAAGGCTATTAGAAAGTTCGACAGCGGCCCGGCAAGCGCCATTAACGCGGCTCGTTTCGGATAGCGGATCTGCCAGAAGGGATCAAACGGAGCACTTCCCCAACCAAACATGCTAGCTCCGCGGGAGGCAAGAAGAGTTAACAGCGGAATGACTATTAAGCCAAACGGCTCTCGCCGCAAATGCGGCACCGGATCAAGGGTCACATGCCCACCAGCATACGCCGTCTGGTCGCCCCCCCATTTAGCAACCAAGGCATGCGCTGCCTCGTGGCACACTGTGCTAAAGAGAAACGCCACGTACCACAGGGGCGCCATCGCTATAAAATCAGCCATATAAACCTCACTTCTTTACCATTTTGCCGGTCTTAGCTGAGCATGCGGCAGCTCCTTCCCCTCTACGGTCTGGAGGCACAAGTAATCCTCGGTAGTTATGCCTAGCACAATTCTTGCTAACATTTTGTTGTGGATCTAGGGAAGAGCCCAAACAGTTAATCATCGCTGTACAACAACAACTCTTTGGTAATTTTCTTCCCCTTGCATCTGGTCAATCGATTAATTTGATTGAGAAAATAGAGTGCGCTTGGAGCTATATGTCTTTTGATAAGCTAATCAGTAAGAGGTCTCGACTGCTGGGAGCCATTGAAGTTGAGGTGTCATCTGCAGAGAAGCCAGAGGAGATTCATATTCATGGCCTGCACGGACTACAGGATAGCGACCCATTAAAAGCACTCGAAGAGCTCGCTGACAAAATGGAGAAACTAGAGTTGCAGTCACCTTGCGAGTCAACCAACAGCGAAGCCAGCGACGATGTCGTCAAGGCAATCTCTGAGATGCAAAAACAGCTAGAGCGCTTCCAACGACAGAGCGCTGTCCTTAAACGGCTTCTTAATAAGCTACATTAGTGTATAATATGTTCAGTTGGGTTCGGTGAATGTGGCGCCAGCTTCTTTAGTAAAAAACTGGCTCCCCGGGAGGGACTCGAACCCCCGACAAGGCGGTTAACAGCCGCCTGCTCTACCAACTGAGCTACCGGGGAACGGCAGAATCCGCATAATTCTCTTACGGCCCCTAAAAGTCAAGTCGTATAGCCTTTTTGCCCATAAAAAGGCGCGCCACCCAACAAAAAGGGCTTCTAACGATTAAATAACGACCTATATTCAGCAAGAATAAATGGCTCACGGCGCTCGCTTAATGAGAGCTATTTTTACTCGCTAAAGCGAACTGCGCGCGGCGAATGCCCGAGAAAGTGTGACATCATCTGCATACTCAAGCTCTCCACCCTTGGGGATACCCTGCGCAGGGCGAGTTGCCTTAACCCCAACATCAGCCAATAGACGTCCGATGTACAGCGCTGTTGCATCGCCTTCTACGGTAGCGCTAGTTGCGATAATAACCTCTCTAACCACGCCTCCCTTCACTCGCTCAAGAAGCTCCTTCAGCTTCATACTCTCAGGCCCCTGACCTCGCAGCGGCGCCCATAAGCCGTGAAGCACATGATACAAACCCTTGAACTCGCCAACCCGCTCAATCGCTACAAGGTCAACGGGCTTCTCTACAACACACAGCAATGCCCCATCACGCGAGGGATTTCTGCATACCGAACAGAGCGGTTCTTCGCTCAAAAAGAAACACTTTTCACAATACCGCACCTGCTCAGCCGCCTGGCGCAGAGCATCGCCCAGCGTGCGCGCCAAACCCTTATCATTCGCAACGAGATGATAAGCTAAACGCGTTGCCGACTTCTCACCGATTGATGGAAGCTTTGAAAGCTCGCGAATAAGTTTCTGTAATGCCGCCGGAAAAGCCAACATACCTTACGCTACAGTAGTCCTGGGATGCTAAAACCAGCTGTCACTTTTGCAAGCCGCTCATTGGTGTTTTCACGAACCTTGTGTAGCGCATCATTAGCCGCCTGCTTTACAAGATCCTGCAGCATAGCTACGTCAGACGGGTCGCAAGCCTCTGGCTTAATTGCAACAGCAATCACTTCATTTTTTCCGTTTACAGATATCTTCACTGCGCCGCCGCCAGCAGATCCCTCCGCCTGAAAGCTCTCAGCTTCCTCTTGGGCTTTCTGCATGTCTTTCTGCATCTTCTGAGTCTGCTGCAACAAAGCTTGCATATTACCGCCACCGCCGCCTGAGAAGCCCCCAAATCCCTTTGCCATAGTACTCCTTTACTACTTTTGCACTATTACGATCTTACACAAATGAAATAGCAACCCTAAGAGCTCTTTACCCGCATCTGCTCTACCTTACTGCCCGGAAATACCTTTTGCAGACTCTGCACGGCCGGATGAGCTTGCAACGACGCCTCAGTTGCCTTTGCTTTTTCAGCCTCAACTGCAGGATCAAACGCTCCTGGCCCCTTTACAAAAGAGAGCTTCCAAACTTTTTGTGCGACTGCACCGCGCGCCTGAACAAATGCCTTGCAAGTCTCTGTAATTCGATCTTTATCTCGCTGCAAACTAGTAACGGTGAAATCGGGGCCCGTTGCCTCAAGCACCCCTAATTCAAACCGCACCAACTTGAGACGCTTAAGGTTCTCAACCAAGACCTTACCCGTGCCCTCGCCTACAAAGCGTAAGAAATCTTCCCAAGGAAGCGCCAACGCAGTCGCTGATTCAACCGACTCAGTGCGTGCAACATTTTGACTATTTTGCGGCAAACCCATAGGACTTGGTGCTGCGCCACTCGAGGGCACAGACGGACTCGAACTAGCGCGTATCGGTGCGCCCACAGCAGCAGCGGAAGACGCCACGACCGAGCCAGCCTGTTTGCGAGGCTCTTCTCCCCCCGCTCCCGAAAGAACCTTGCCTATAAGCTCTCCAATTTCAGCGACAGGCTGGCGCGTCGCCATTCGCACAACTAGCGCTTCAAACCCATAACGCGGATAAGAAGAGCGATGACACCGATCGGCGCCTTCGCGTGCAAAGTCCCACAAATCCTGAACATCAACCGACTCCAGTGATGACACGAGCCGTACGAGATCGACTATTGAGTCTCCTGCAACCCCGAGAGTCTGAAGTCGAGCTTCGCCGCCAAGCTTTGCAACAAATGCCTCGCGCCAAAAATTCACAAATTCCTTCAGAAGGATCGACGGATCAATTCCAGTAGAAAAAAGATCCGCCGTTAAACGAAGCACTTCTTGCACATCACGCTGCACGATGCTTTGCGCTAATTCACGAAGCGCTCTTCCCTCGACTGTTCCGAGAGCAACACTCGTCTCTTCGGCCCGAATTGGGCCCGAGCAGAAACTAATCACCCGATCTAGCAACGTCTGAGCATCTCGCATTGAGCCGTCAGCTAGTCGCGCAACTACCTTCAGCGACTCACCATCAGCATCAATATGCTCACGAGCGCAGATCTCTTGCAGGCGCGCCTCGATAACAGACGCACTGAGCGCTCGAAAATCGTGACGCTGACAGCGCGAAATCACAGTTTCTGGAATCTTATGGACCTCTGTGGTTGCCAGAATAAACACGGT
>JBIKWG010000166.1:0-6546 GCA_044356425.1 Bdellovibrionota bacterium
AACGCAACCGCTGTACACCAGATAAATCACGAACTGCACTCACCGTTACCTGATCAAAGAAACCAGTGTTGTAAAGGGTACGGACATCCTCAGCCACCTGAGCCGCACTTACCACACCTGAGGAACCTTTAATCTGGGCCTTGACCGCATTGATGTCGATGCGCCGGTTGCCTTCAATAACAACGCTCTGAACGGTAAAATAATCCTGACCACGTACAATACCACTGTAGCTGATGGTGGCAGCCGCACAGAGAATTGCCGCTACTCTACGGGCTCGAGAGAAAACTTTTCGGTGCATACCACTCATCCTCAAAACTCCTCTCCTACTTTAAGCCGATGCACCCATATGTTGAGGTGCAACAAGTGCTCCTCCTGGCAACATCTCCACCACAAGATCCATACTACGAGCCAGCTCTTGATTGTGCGTCACTATTATTAGGGTATTTTTCTGCTCACGATTCATCTCGAGCAGCATCTCTTGAGCCTGAGAGGCCGTGGACACATCAAGGTTACCGGTCGGCTCATCCGCGAGCACCACCCGAGGCTTGCTAACCAGAGCGCGGGCGATCGCTACACGCTGTTGTTCACCCCCAGACAACTGAGACGGCAGATGCCTTTCGCGAGATTGCAATCCCATGCGCGCCAGCAGCGCCGCTGCCTCACCTAAAGCGACGTCATCAGTGTGGCCCGTCATGATAAGTGGCATCGCCACATTCTCTATGGCCGAAAACTCCGGCAACAGGTGATGAAATTGAAAGATAAACCCGACATTCTTGGCGCGAAATGCAGCTCGTTCATCTGCACTCCAACCGCTAACAGCAAGCCCTCCATAGAGGATCGTGCCAGCAGTCGGTACATCAAGCACACCGAGCAGGTGCATCAGCGTTGATTTGCCAATTCCAGAACGGCCTATGATTGCAACTGAACCCTGTTCGGGGAATGAAAAAGTCAGGTCATCAATGACTGTTAACTCACGATCTGCATCGCGATAACGCTTCATTAGTGAACGAACCTCTAGCTTCATGCCAAACTCCACATGTCTACAGGACGATATCTCTTTAAGACCCAGGCAGTGCGCAGTGGGTTCGCTATCTGGCCTTTATACACCAAATACTCTTGAGCCCTAGTCATACCGAAGCACCTCACTCGGCTCTAAGCTTGCTGCGCGACGAGCTGGATAAACCGTTGCAAAGAAACAGATACCGAATGCTGCAACGCCAACCACTAAAAAATTAATTGGGTCGATTTTTACAGGTAGCGTGGACATCTGGAAGATCCGCTCATCAAGAGGAAACCCAAAGGTACGCAGACCGATACAACCAAGATAGCCCAGCAACAATCCAAGCGAGGTGCCGATGCCCCCGATAACCGACCCTTGAATCCGAAAGATGCGAGAGATTGCGGCGGTAGAGGCGCCCATAGTCTTCATGATCGCAATATCCTTGCGTTTCTCCAGAACGATCATAATAAGCGTCGTAACGATCGAGAAGCTTGCCATGATGATAATCAGCAGCAGCACAATGAAATACGCGCGCTTCTCTAACTGAATTGCATCCCACAGCGGTTTATTTGCTTGGGTCCAGTCGCGTGCCGCAAGACCCGATTTCGGTCCACCGAGCGAATCAAGAATCTGTGCAGCCAGCGCCGGCGCCTCGTTTATATCCGCAACCCTCACCTCCAGGCCTGAAACGGTATCGCCCATTCCAAAAAATTTTTGCGCATCACCGAGCGGCACGTATGCAACTCCGCTTTCATATTCGGTCAGCCCTGAGGAGTACGTGCCCACCACAACAAACCGTCGAAACGACGGAACTAATCCGAAAGGTGTCGATGACACTTGCGGAGAGAGAATAGACACCGGCGTTCCAGCATACAGGCCCAAGCTGTTTGCCAACGCTCCACCTACTAGTATCCCGGGCAGCTGCGCCTCACTCTCTTCTCCAGTGGCCAAAGATACGGTGATTGGGGGTGGATCAAAGAGCAGATCAAGCACACGACTGCTTCGAAGATAGCCGGCAACCTGATCTGCCGAAGCGGTGCCCTTCTCTATCCCACGGACCAACAGGCCAGAGGCTCGACTCTCTGAACGAACAAGCGCTTGATTGTATGTAAAAGGAGAAACTGATGCGACGCCTGGAATGCCTTTAACCTGTTCGACAACTCTTTTCCACTCGCCGATCCCCCCTCCAATGCGACTGGATAGAACGATGTGCGATTCGGTACCTATGATCTTCTCGCGCAGCTCGTGTTCAAAGCCGGTCATCACCGCCATAACGATGTTAAGCACCATCACCCCTATCGCTACGCCGATAACAGAAATGTAGGTAATTATTGAGATAAATGCCTCGGCACGTCGACTCCAAAGGTATCGTAGTGCTATTTTTCTCGAAAAGGCCCAGGCGGTGCTTGTCATCGTACGCACCATATCCAGCTCAACTGCCTTCGTCAACGAACTACGCCTTAACCCGTCGAAACTAAGAAGCAAATTCGCTTCCCGTTCCCCCCACCAAGCATCATACCTCTAGAGCCATGGTGGTTAACGCAACCGGCCCTATGGTAAAGCGCACAGCCGCACCGACTGGCGTCCAGAAGAGAAACTATTTACGGTATAAGCGTATCGCAACTGGAGCGCCGTGATCCGACCCTTACTCCTTACATGTCTAGCTCTCGTATCAGTAGGCCTAAGACCTGCTGCTGCTCATCCGTCACCCACCAGCATCGGTCCTAAAACAACCAAACAGTACGTGCGTTCCGTAACGATTAAGGTGGGGGATATCTTTGAGGATAGCTCTGGTTTTGCCTACTCGACTGTCAACTCCTTGAAGGTGAAAACCAAAGAGGAGGTTGTGCGCCGTGAGGTATTGCTTAAGGAGGGAGACAAATTTGACCCCTACCTGCTCAAACAAACGGAACGCAATTTACGGCTCCAGAAATTCCTGCGAGACATAAAGGTTTCAGCGACCTTTGACGGAGATGCGGTTGATATCGTGATTCAGGCTCGGGATGCGTGGACCCTGATTCCCTACCTCAATTACTCAACTGGAGCAGGACAGAAGAATCGTGGCATAGGGCTTTACGACTCCAACATGGGGGGCTCCGCCAACCGCTTGGAAAGCAAGATTCAAGAGGAATATTCGCGCAAGACCTTTGGCGTCGGCTACTCCGATCCACAGCTCTTCGGTACGCTGCATAAGTTTGTGCTTGGATACGAAGATCGGTCTGATGGCGAGGTGTTTCGCGCTGGAACTGGTCTTCCCTTCCGTAGCTTGATGCAGCGGGATGCCTGGTCAGTTGATACCGATCAGGCGAACACGGTTGGACGCCTCTTTAAATCAGGCACCGAAAACTACATTTTTCGCCAGCGACTAGAGGACTTTTCAGCCCTCTATACCTTCGCTGGCCCAAGTGCTCACGCGGCAGAGCGTGACGACCCCTATACGGGCATCTACAAGGGACAGCGCATTCTCTCACAGCTTTACTCGGTTGGATTCTCATACCAGTCGGCACGCTTCCTTCAAGCAGACGCACAGGACTATGAGGACCTTAACCTTGATCCGAATGAAGTCAGCAACGATCCGGCAGACGTGCCACAAAACCGGCGGTTCAGCGGCCCGCTCTTTCAATACCAAAATATTGAACCTGAATTTATAACGATGAACTATGTAGACCGATTTGACCGCGTTGAAGACTACAATATCGGAGACCAGTCGCTGGTGAATATGCTGATCTCCCCTCGCAGCCTGGGATCTTTAGAGAACGTAGTAGTCATGAGCGCCAACCGCGGGGCGGGCTGGCGGCTATCTCCCACATCATTTCTACGTGCCGAAGCCGGCGGCTCAGCTCGCTTTCTCAGAGACCGCGCGGAGAACTCCCTCGTACGCGGTGAAACCAAGTACTACTCCGTGATAGGCGACTGGTTTGCAGGCGACACATATCTTGGTCGACACACGTTTGCCAGTCAGTTCTTTGTAGACCTCGGTGATAACCTTGATGGCGACAGACAGCTCCTGCTAGGAGCAGATAGCGCCCTACGCGGCTATGAGGTCAACACGTTCGAGGGTGATAAGCGACTGGCTCTTAACCTAGAGGAGCGCGCACACGTTGCTGATGACATCTTGCAGCTCGTGAGCCTCGGAACAGCGATATTCGTCGATATAGGAGGCACCACGCGAGACTCGCTAGGGGCAATTCTGACTGACGACCTATACGGTGATGTTGGGTTCGGTCTACGGCTATGCTTTCCGCGCTCATCGGGCGGCAGTGTCTTAAGAATGGACGTAGCATTCCCGCTGCGCGACGGCCCTGATGGAAGCAAGCAAGGCGAGCCACGATTCCTCTTCTCAGCTGGCCAGCTGTTCGGCGCACGTTTGCGTAGCGAGGTTGTCGGTGCTGAAAATACCTCGCTGGGTATCGGATTTGACCGCTAGGCGGATAACATCTCCAACTTACACAACTTTATATATATTTAAATAGGCCATCGAGCGATGCATTGGACACAACGCCGTCTATGCGAAGCTTATCCCTAAGTGAGAGTTACCAAAAAAAATGGCGGCCCCCGCTGCGATAGCTGGGGCCGCCGTAAAGACGCTATAGACGTCTGCTTACTTCTTCTTAGAAGCCTTCTTAGTGGTCTTCTTCTTAGCAGTTGTCTTCTTTGCAGCCTTCTTTGCTGGTTTCTTAGTTGCCATTTTCTTTCTCCAGAGTTGACGGTCCTCAGGGAAGTCCTGTTTTCCGTCTACGTTTGTTTACCGATCTCGCACCGGTCCCGACTGAGCTAGGAAGCTAGCTTCCCGACTCTGAACACGACACTTGACCGAAACTTGTTTACCCCCGGCGCGAACTCGAACCCTCAATATGGAAGAGGTCGTGTGTTCCTTACCGGAGACTTCTATTTATACAACCGCCATTTCTGACAGTCGCACCGGATGTCCGTTACTTTCCCTGCATATCGGTTGATATGCAGAGTAGCTTTACGATTACATCCAAACTACATCCAAACTACATCGAAACTGTGTGACCTGCTCCGCTAAGCGCTTTCTTCAGCTTTCACTAAATAGACCGCTGCGGTCATCACGAACCTAATTTTAACTGACGTTGCTCGCGTACCTACAACTCACTGCCGAACAATGCCGAGTTCCTATCAGAGAGGCGTCGCAAACAATTTGCTTGACCTACACTCTTCGTTTCCTCAGAGCGTTTCTGTCTAGGTGAACAATCGCTCACCACAACTCTAGGTGCAGTATGAACACCGCTTGCACAAGTTGGCAAGTACTAATTTGATGATACCTGATAGAGAGAAGGTTTCAAAACTTTCTCTCTCACATGTTCCAAGACAACTTCGCGTCTCTCGACATCTCTCATCATGCACTACAAAGCGAAGTCTCCGACCCATTCACCACGATGCAACAGCACGCACTCTTCTCCACTTCGAAGCGTTGCCGTTACATCAACTTCCGATGAGGAGATCATAATATCTGTATGCACAGAGCTCGCGTTGCAACCGATTGCAGACGCATCTTCATCGCTCATCTCAGGCCCCCCAGATATACATGCGCGATACGCCGATCCGATGGCGATGTGACACGCTGCATTTTCATCAAAGAGGATCTCTTCAAAGACCAAACCACTCTGATAGACCGGAGAATCAACACCGACAAGGGCAACCTCTCCAAGCCGCTTCGCACCCGCATCGCTGCTAATATATGCTTCAAATGCGCTAGCCCCTTCGCGACACGAGAACGCATGCAACTCCCCGTTTTCAAAAGACATTGAGAGACCACTCACCAGTTGGCCATTGACTAAAAAGGGACGCGTTGCAGAAACGGTGCCTGTCGTCAGACGACTGTCAGGAGTTGTAAAACACTCCTCCGTTGGAATGTTTGGCTCGAAGGCATGACCACGCGGAGAATGATCTGCTCCACCTCGAAAGATTGCTCTCTCAGAGAGCCCAACAGTGAGGTCGGTGCCGGGTCCCGTGAAGCGCAACGATCGGATTCCAAGAGCGGTTAGTGATGCCGCCCTTCGAACAAGTCGCGCGTTGTGCTCAACCCACACCGAGAGAAAATCTGGGCGATCAACGCGACAGATTTTTAATATCGCTTGCCACAGCTTGCGCTCACCCTCGATGGGGTCAAGTGATGGAAAGATGCGCTGCGCCCAGCGCGGTGTTGCGGCAGCAACAACGCACCAGTGCACCTTAGATTTTTCTATCCCCTCAGTGTAAAACCGTTTTGCTGCGTGATACGAAGCCTTTCGTACCTCATTTACGAGCTGCGGATTTAGGTCCGCGAGATATTCAGGATACTCCGGACCGAGCACCTTAAGGTTTGCGCCGTGCGCGTCTACCAGCTCAGAAAACTTTGCAGAGTAAAAGTCTGGAAGACGTGAGAGGTGCTCTGGCACACTTCTTAGAATACGAGTGCGCTGAAGCGTTGGATCTGAAAGCTCAACGTTTACAAAACCTGCACCACGGTCATACAGATGACCAACAAGCATCTTAAGAAAGCCACGGTGATACACCTCACTTGAAATATTTACCAACTGCCC
>JBIKWG010000299.1:0-3285 GCA_044356425.1 Bdellovibrionota bacterium
AAGGCCGTGGACCGCTATTAGTTGAGCATACCTGTCAAGTTGTTCCTGAAGCTCGGCTGTTAAAGCTGTAATGTCTTGCGCGATCATAACCCTCCCAAATGTTACAAATGAGGCAACTCAGCAAAAGTACAACCAGAACGACAGGTTAGGCCATCACAAATCACCCATTAAAGATGAGAAAATTGCTCAGGTTAATCACTCATTCTGCCGACGGTCTACAAAGGAGCTTTTAGATATAAAAAGACGAGCCTTAGTCGACATAAGCAACTCAACCGCATGACACACACAGCAACCAAACAACTCTCTGCAGAAAGCTGGGAATCTGCTCGTGGCTATGCAGGAGTGATGGGAGAGATTCCGAGCTCTTTCACGGTAGTGGTGCGAGCGCTCATGAACGACCATGCCTCTGGCGCCAAGGAACCGAGCGCAGCCAGCCGTTATGGGATACTGCGACTCTTGAAGAGCCCATCAGTTTTTGCCCCTCTCTACTTCGCCGCTAACCTGCTCAGTGAACACAGCGGGGGCCAAAGCCAAGCTAGCATCTCGGAATCGGACCTCATCAAGAGATTTACTCCGCATGAATTAGCGGCACTGATCGGCATCGTCTACTATTTTAGACGTGCTCAATCGCTGTGTCCCCCAGAAGAGTTTAAGTACCTCGCAGACTGTCTCTCTGAAAATGCAACGGTTGGCCTGCTTCTAGGCCAGGCAATCCCCGGAATCGGAATGGGGAATGCCCTTACTGAGGCGACCCTGCCACTTTTTGGACTATCAAGCGTTATCAAGCACGATCCAGAGGGCTTCAAAGAATATCGGCGTTGGATCAAGCGCACCGGCTCATCGTGGAATGAGGATTATGAGATGACTCACTGGGGCTGCACCCGAGTTCAGATCGGCTCCATAATAGTGCAGCTACTTGGCTTTGGCATTCAACGCGCTAACGCATTACTAACGGGCCTTAACCCATCATCTGGCCTGGCAGAAGAGGAATCCATCAGCCAAGATATTCGCATGGCTGAGCTATGGCGCACCGCAGTTTGCAATACCGGTAGAGCGCCAGAGATAGCTCTCTCGGCAAAGTACTACCCAAATGATACCGCGTTAAAGAAGGTGTTGGCGAAACTCTCTGAGATCAGACTGGACGCTACTACTAGCGGCTGGCTGCTGAAGACGAAGGAAGATCTTCCAGCGGGTAGCTCGCCAAGCCCTTCTCAAGCATCCGCCGAATCCTAGCGACCAAGCAGAGACACCTCTAACTTCCCCTGTTGAATAAACCTTGAGAGGTTAGCTGCGTTGAGACTCGCCTTGGCCGGCTCACCACCATTTTCACCAGTTGGCAGACAGCCGACGGAGTACTGATAGCCACCTGAAACCGGATCCTTCCAGACCTCATACCTAAATAGTGCCTGGTTAGTTGAGCTTGCCATGCCCCACCGCGCGCCCACAACCTTTGAGACTACGGGTGATGAGGCACTCGACCCAGAATAATTTTCTAGGAAGAAGCGCGCGCGCTCCCACGCGTATCGGTCATCCTGATTTGAAATAAAGAACTGCGAGGGTGTCTGCTGCAGCTCTGCTTGAGCCTCCTGCAGAGATGTTTCTGCGACCTCATACTGGTAGTTGTCTGCATCAGAAATGCTACACCCAGCGAGAATGACAGAAAGCAGAAGAAAACCTAAGTATCGCGTGTCAAACATACGAGAGCGCCCCTACAAACTAAGACCTTGAGAGTAAAGACAAAAGAGGTTGTAAGGCAATAAAAAAGGCGAGAGCGCTTTCGCCCTCGCCCTCCATTGAGCCGCCTCAGCTTTCACTAGTTAGCTAAATGAGCTGCCACATCCACACGTTCTCTTGGCATTTGGATTTTTGAACTGAAAACCCGTACCGTGAAGCCCTGAAACGTAATCAACAACTGTCCCCTTCAGGTACCCGATACTGATTGGATCGACGACGATCTTCACACTATCATACTGCAAGGCGATGTCGCCCATGCGCTCTTCTTTGTCAAAATCGAGCCCGTACTGATACCCAGAACAACCGCCGCCTACCACAGACACACGAAGAAAATCTCCCTCTTCGCCCTCTTCTTGAATTGCCTTGCTGATTGCCTCTACAGCTGAAGCAGTAAAGAGAACCGGGTTCTCATCAGTTGGCACGAAATCACCTGTGTCTGCTGCTGGAACGTTCTTATTACCGCTGCCGCTGCCGCATGAACCTGATGCTGATGAACAACTCATACTCTATGTCCTCAAAAAGGGGGTCGTCTTCAAAGCAGATAACAGGCTAAAAGCCGACCGACCGTTGCTGTTTAAAATTGGTGCTTACACCGTAGCTATCTCATGATTCTAGCGAAGATCGGGGGCATTTCACAAGAAGATTGCTCTCTTTAATCCCAAAAGACGACCAGATTTCGCATGCTTGCGGCAATTAATCGGCCGCACCTACAACCTAAATAGCACACCAGCTACCCCCACGGCCGAAGATTTGGCTCATGTAAACGACACCATCATCCGATCCCTCATAGAGAAGTAAGGGGACCACCGTGCCGCAACACCGGCTTAGTGGCTACCTCTACTTTGGAGAGATGGTCAACGCATGCACCGTGCACCGCTTGACCGCGCTTTCCAAGCCAAAGAAGTAGTGGTGGCAGAAGTGGCAGTACGTTCAGCAGTTCTCAAATCAACAACTAAACTCTCGTCTCTAGCAGCGATTACCAACGCAGGCTGCTTTCTGGTTTGTTGCATAGTCAATGTTGCAACCCTCGCCCCTACTAACGCACTGGCTGAATCACCCACCCAGCCTCGTGCGCGTTACGGAACTCGTGAATCACAGAGCGTATCTGCACAACAGCAGGCAGTTGCGGTAACCCCACTGCAGCTGGCAGATGGCAGCAAGCTAACCGTTATCTCACCTACACAGTGGTCAGACATCTCTAAAGACCTGCTCGTTGAACTGAGAGAGACCCACATCCAACACACAGCGCGGCTCGGAAAAATTCCCGCTGTCACGGCCTCGGTAAGGCTCATGGACGAGTCTACCTTCTTTGAATACACCGGCGCCCCATCGTGGACCAACGCCATCTTTTATCGCGGGCAGATCTTAATTCCACTCTCAAAAACGCAACCGATTGACCTTGAAAACCTTCGCCGTTCAGTCAAACACGAATACACCCACGCAATCATCTCAAGCCTATCAGGAGGAAAGGCTCCCGGTTGGCTCGATGAAGGGCTCGCTCAATGGACAGAAGGAAGCGAGAACCCAGCTCTACGCTCCGCATTGAAAAGC
>JBIKWG010000322.1:0-2805 GCA_044356425.1 Bdellovibrionota bacterium
GTGGCAGCATGCATTCAATATACGAAACGATCCTGCAAGGGTACGGTTGGCAAAGAGGCTGGGAGCTCTTACGTTCTATCGGCGCGAACGTTCGGGTCTTCTCAGGATCCGCCATACAAGTTGCCCGCGACCTTGGCACCGCTGAGATTATTTATGCTGTAATGATCGACACCCACGCCGGTGATGCCATTCGGCAGCTAGGAAAAGGGCGCTTGGCGTTTGTTGTGCCAGAGGATCTCCGACCCATTAACGGTGATGGCATCGCTCTTGTGCGTGGAGCACCCAACCCCACAGTTGCTACGGCTTTTATTGAATTCATCTTGAGCGAGAAAGGACAGCGTCTTTGGTATGCTCCGCGCGGGGCTGCCGGCGGGCCTGTGGAGTTTGAGCTTGGAAAGCTTCCTGTGCTTCCTACAATCTACGGAAGCGGACCATCTGCAACTCTTACGCAAGACAGTCCCTTTGAATGGCGGCATACCCTGGCCTACGACGCTCAAAAAGCTTCTGTGCGTTGGAACCTAGTAAACGATCTCTTTGGCGCCTTTATTATCGATGTTCACGATCGGCTTGTAGCTCAGGCTCTGCTGCATGCTCCTGTAACAACAGTTCCAGTAACAGAAACTGAAGCGATTAATCTGTCTCAAGGTGGAGCCTGGGGGGAAGATACCGCGGCACGAAGCACCTATCTGCATCGCTGGAGTGCGGCAGCGCGCAGTGAATTTGCTATGCAGCCTCAAAGCTTTTCAACACGGTATCGTTGGGTTCCTTCTGCGCTGTTCCTGGTGCTTTTGGTTTTCCTCTTTCTGCGTAGGCTAGCGCGAGCACTCTAGTGCGACCGGCCCTGCCGCATCGACCGTAAAAAAACCGACGATACACACGCAACTTCCAAACCTCGCCTTCCGAACTAACAGTTCTAGTGAACAAAAAAAGCCCTGACAGCTCTATCAGCCAGGGCCGCTTCTACGTGGAGGACTATGCTACAGCTACCCGGACTATCGCACCGTACTACTGCTACGACGACTATCCCGAACATCTTCAAATGCCCCCTGACATCTGCCCCATCTGAGCCCATAACAAGCCGAATACGCCAGGGCTCGCCGCTCACGGTTTCGTTTGGACAAGCTACCTTTGACGCCGAGGGGCTAGAGACCGTTGGAGCCTACTTTAGCCGCGCTATTCATTGGCCAGGCGGTGTTAAGAGCGGTGTAACGATCGGTCGTGGCTATGATATGGGTTTACGCACCCAGCTACAGGTGCAACGAGAGCTTGAGTATGCTGGGGTGGATACCAACGATGCGGCCCAGCTCAGCCGCGGTGCGGGCCTGCGCGGCCCATCCGCGCACTCCTTTGTTTTAGAGAATCGGGCGACCGCGCCCGTGCTCTCGCAAGAGGCGCAGAAGCAGCTGTTTGAGATCGTAGTCGCCCCTGAGATTATAAACGACATTCGCCGCATCCTTACCAAGCCTGACGTCGTTGACCACTACGGGGCAACCGAGTGGCGCTGTTTGCGACCCGAGATTCAGGCGTTACTCTTTGACCTACGCTACAGGGGTGACTACACCCCCGATGTTCGCGAACAGATACAAGAATATGTAGTGAGCAACAACACCCAGGGGCTCACAGCAGTGATGAGCGACCGCAGTTTTTGGCGGTCACGCGGGGTAACAGATGCTCGCATAGCGACTCGGCTGCAGATCCTTGGCAGATAATTACCAGGTAGGCCAAGGGGCTCACAGCTCCCCGTAGCGTGTTGAGTAACATGCCGCTTGAGCAATACGCGCCCGGCGCACGTCTTCCGCGCTTACCGACTTACGGTGTGATGCGCTGGCTGCGACCACCATCATAGTACTGCTGTGGTGGCCGCAGTACAGTCCTTCTAGCTTTAAGGCTCTTCTGTTTGAAAGCTCGTGCCTGCCCCCCTGCGGCGCTTGCATGTAAAAAACACTTTACGCTGAAAACGCATGCCATCATCCACAACCAAATCACCAAACTACGCTGCGTTTCTGATTAGCTGCCCCGACTGTAAAGGGATAGTCTCTGCTGTCAGCACATTCTTCTGCGAGCGTGGCTTTAATATCATCCATTGCCAACAGCACACCTGCCCGTTAGAGAGTCGACTCTTTATGCGAGTCCTCATTGACCTCGATTCCTGCGCGGCCTCGCGCAGCGCTCTTACTAGCAATTTCGCCGCCGTGGCAACACGATTTAACATGCAGTGGTCAGCGCACTTCTGTGCCGACCCGCTCAGAATAGCGATCCTTGCGACTCATGAGCAGCACTGCCTCTTTGATTTGCTTGGTCGAGCCGCAAGCAACACCCTTGCAAATGCACAGATAGCCTTGGTCATCTCAAATCGCCCGGATCTTGAGTCAACCGCAGCGCAGTTTAATGTGCCATTTTTCTGCCTACCACTTGAACACCAACGTCGACGAGAGCAAGAGCGACTAGTAGTGCAGAGCATGAAGCAACACCATGCGCAGCTAGCTGTACTGGCTCGCTATATGCAGATCCTTTCAAGTGAATTGCTGGCTGAGGCGCAGATTCCGATCATTAACATTCACCATGCTTTTCTGCCCGCTTTTCAGGGCGCAGCACCGTATCGGCGCGCCTGGGAACGCGGTGTCAAGATGATCGGGGCAACTGCCCACTACGTCACTGAAGCGCTAGACGAAGGTCCGATAATCGAACAGGACGTTGAACGAGTCACGCACGAGGAGAGCGTCGAAGCTTTGCAGAGCACCGGACGCGATATAGAGCGTGTCGTTCTTGCACGCGCCGTGCTAGCGCACCTCGAACACCGAATAA
>JBIKWG010000323.1:0-2799 GCA_044356425.1 Bdellovibrionota bacterium
TACCGCATAGCTCTGGAGTTCGTCGTCACTACTGTTGAGATTAGAGACCGGCTACCCAGGGGAAACGGAGAACTCCAAGCTCAGTTTAAGCGCGCATCATTTTCGATTGTGCTCAACATCGCCGAAGGTGCTGGCAAGCTCAAACAAGCCGATAAAAGGCGCTATTTCTCAATAGCCCGAGGATCCGTCATGGAATGTGGTGCCCTCTTTGATTTGTTCAACGCTCTTAGCCACCTCTCCCCCGACGAGTATCGCGCCGGAAAGCTTTTGCTTACACGGATTGGTGCCATGCTTTCTAAACTTTGCCTTCAGGGTGTGTGACCCCACTTCTTCGGGTACGTTCACGTTCATGTGCACGTGCATGTTCACGTCCGGAAACGCCAGTTCTACCTACTCCATTCCACGATGAGCCGCTATTATTAAGCAGTTAACGCTATCTGTTCGTTGTATGGATCTTTATTGGGTGCTACTGCGTTCTTTAGCTTTTCACCAAGCTGTGCAAGGCCCTGCTGATGTGGGTTTGGGCTGTTATAGTTGAAGCGGTTGACTGCTGCAAATAACCCTTGGTCTTCACCGGCAGCATGGGCTGAGGTTTTGCTTCGCGTAGCTTCCTCCTTCAGCGCTTTTTCCTCACTAACTGCAGCTGCTGAGCGCGCTAAGTTTGCTGCCTCTGCCATTAGTGCGTCTCGGGCAGCTCCGTGCTGAGCCCAGGAGAGATTTCCCGCCCAACGTTGCTCGCCGAGATGTTTGTCTATTTCTTGCGCTGCTGTTGCCGTCACTTGAGCAGCAGTTCCCTCCTTCGAGGTTTTTGCGCGCAAGGTTTCGTTGGTCGCCGTGCTTGTTGCTGTGTGGGCTTCCGCTCTATCAAGCACCCGCTGCTGCGCAGCCGCCACCACTTCGCCGGAGTTCAATCGATTAGGAGAATCGATTTGATCGTTTGGGTTGCCCCTTGATATCTGATGAGTATTTGAAAACATACAACCTTCCCCGCCTCAAAAAAAACCTAACAATAAGGTTATGGAGTAAATACAGATAGGCGTGCGCTAAAAAGACAAGGTCGATATGCCTCACATTAAAAGAAAGGGAAGAGCGGTTTTGAGCATCGATTAGGCGAGTGGTTGCCTCACAAATGTTTTAAGGCATTTAGGTGAGGAGCAAACGATGACGCTTCAATCGAAACGTGAACTGATTCAGGCTATTAGGAAGGCGTATCAGAAGGCAAGCAAGGGGCAAAAGAGTGCGCATCTTGACCACCTAGAGCTCGCCACGGGACTAAAACGTAACTATCTGAATCGGCTTCTTCTGACAGGATATAAGAGCCGCCGGAGAAAGCCAGGAAGACGGAGCCGGTACGCTAGCGACCCCGAGTTCATGGGGGCTCTAAAGCGCATCTGGGGGGCGACGAGGTACCTAAGCGGAAAGCTCCTTAAGCGTTCCATAAAGTTCTACATCGCCACCTACGAGACGCACTGCGGAGTTTTGCATCAAGAGGTATCAGAGAAGCTCTTAAGGATTAGCCCGGCAACTATCGACCGCATTCTGCTCCCTACAAAGCGACGACTAGGAAAAGGCAAAAGCACCACTTCATCCGACCCCCACTTCAGAGATATGATTACGATCTCCTTGGCTCAATGGGAGCAGAAAGAGCCGGGACACTTGGAGGGAGATCTCGTGGCGCACTGCGGCAATACAACAGCGGGAGTTTACGTCAACACACTGACCGTTACTGATATAGCTACGGGATGGGTGGAGAACAGAGCAATTTGGGGCAAAACCGCTGAGGCGGTGATTGAAGCTCTGCGAGACATTAAGGCATCGTTGCCTTTTCCGTTGAAGTCTCTCGACTTTGACAATGGCTCAGAGTTTCTCAACAAGCCTGTTCTTCGCTACTGCCAAAAGGAGGGGATTGCGCTTACTCGTAGTCGTCCCTACAAAAAGAACGACAACGCGCATGTTGAGCAGAAAAACTGGATGACTGCACGTGACGCTCTTGGCTTTAGGCGCATGGAAAACCCGGACATCGTCCCCGTTGCCAACGATATGTACAAGAACGACTACCGCCTCTTTAAGAACTACTTCACCCCCTGCTTTAAGCTCAAAGAGAAACTAAAGGTTGGAAGCCGCTATAAGCGCATCTGCGACGAACCAAAGACTCCCCTTAAGAGAGTGTTGGAATCTGACTACATCCCCGAGGAAGAGAAACAAAAGCTCAAGGAACACCTCGCTTCGCTCGACCCTTTCCAACTGAGCAAGAACATCGACAGGAAGATCCTGCGCATCAAGGCAATGGCAAAGGTTTCCTTCGAAGAGTGGCAACTGCTACCAGATTCTCAGAAGCTCCTCACTTTCCATTATCAATGAGGCAAAGCGTAACCGCCTGATCACAGGCAGTCACGCAAAACCAAGAATCAAAAACCCAACCCCTCCTATCGGAAGGGATCAAAAAAACCAATTACCAACGATCAAATTATTTTTTAATTCCGCGAAGGGGGAGCCAGACGCAGCAACAACGCTGATGTCGTCCTCGTCGTTGAACCTGCGGACGCGGACACCAAGGCTCTGATAGGAGCCCAGCGCGAACCCAGGGACAGAGCCGCGGACATAGTTACCCTCGAATAAGTCATCCCCCTGCTGCCTACACGCAAACGCAGCCGCTGCAAGCGCTTGGTCAATCGGATGCGAGAAAACCAGACCTTTCTGCGTAAGCACCTTCCCTTGGTTCTCTCGGTTTTTCCGTACAGTGCCATCCACCACACCAATTACCTTTATCTCTCGCCGACCCGACCGCGTCGTTGAGTT
>JBIKWG010000105.1:0-9796 GCA_044356425.1 Bdellovibrionota bacterium
CGCACTGTTGCTCTTCGTATGAGCGAGCTGCTAGGCGAGCGGGTCGGCGCAACCGTTGGCTATCAGGTGCGTTTAGAGAGAGTGGTTTCGAATGCGACCCGTATAGAGATAATCACCGAGGGAATCCTCGCTCGTAAAATTACCTCTGACCCCGCCATGCAAGGAGTCGGTGCCATTGTTTTTGACGAATTTCATGAGCGCAGCATACACGCAGATGTGGGGCTTGCTCTCGCACTAGAGGTCGCTTCGTGTCTGCGCCCAGACCTCAAACTCGTTGTGATGTCGGCTACGCTAGCTGACCCGACGTCGATTCCCGCCCTTGTAGGGGCACAATTCTATGAGTGTCACACACGCACTCATCCGGTTTCAGTCTACTACCAACCAGGAGAGCTTCACCTTCCGCTCTGGGAGCGCAGCGCCAAAAGCATACTTCAAGCATTGCAACAGCACCCCGAAGGAGACCTGTTGGCTTTTCTGCCAGGTGTCTATGAGATCCAACAAACAGAGTCCATTCTGTTATCCAAGGGCATACGAGCAGCCGTTTTGCCGCTCTACGGCGAACTTCCTGTGGGTGAGCAGCAGCGCGCTCTCTTGCCCGACCCTCACGGGCGCCGCAAGGTGGTGCTTTCTACCCCGATAGCAGAGACCAGTGTAACCATCGATGGTGTGCGCATCGTAATAGACTCGGGGTATCATAAGGTATCTCGGTGTGAGTCGGTTGGATCAACGCTCTTAAAGACTGAGCGCATCTCACGAGATTCAAGTGAGCAGCGAGCAGGTCGCGCTGGCCGCACAGCGCCCGGTGTATGTGTACGGCTGTGGAGCGAACAAGAGCAGCGTGCCCTGCGCGAATTTCGCGAGCCAGAGGTGCTGCGAGCCGACTTGAGTGCTGCGGTGCTTGAGCTTGCTGCGTGGGGCGTTCGTGACCCGCACTCTTTCGGCTGGATAACTCCGCCGCCACGGGCAGCTCTCGATGCGGCATGCGCACTTCTGCGTCGCATCGGCGCCATTGAGGATAACGGTGCGATCTCAGAGATCGGGGCGCGTCTAGCCGAGCTTGGAGCACACCCGCTCTTAGGAAAACTTGCCCTGACGGCGCGCTACAATGGTCTCGAAGAGCTAGCTGCATCCCTGCTGGCACTAATTGAAGAGCGAGACATCGTGCGGAGCAACGCCAGCGGAGCCGACATAACCGCCCGCCTGCGTCTGCTTACAACAGACCAGCGAAACCCGCGTGTGGTGCGAGCGCTGCAACTTGCCGAGCGCTGGAAGCGCCGCATAAAGCAGATCCCACACCGCGCGCCCTCGATTGCTAACGACACGACTGGCTCTTTGTCCTCAGAGAGCAATCAGGTTGCCTTCCTGTTAGCACAAGCATTTCCACTCTCAATTGCGCAGCGGCGCGAGAAAGATAGCGCTAGATACCTAATGGCCAGCGGTCGGGGGTGCGTTCTTCGTGATGGCGATCCGCTGAGTCAGTATGAATACCTCATCGTTATCGAATTAAGAGAGTCAGCGGCCGATGGTCGCGTTGTGCTTGCAGCCCCTCTTGATAAGCGCCTGTTCGACGGGGCTCTTTCCAGTCTTTGCGATCAACAGCGATTGACCATCTTCGATAGTGCACGCGGACAGCTTCAATCAGTGCATCGGCGGATGTGTGGAGCGATCGTGCTCTCTGAGAGTGCAGGTGTAGCCATTTCAGCAGAGGCCCAGCAGGAGGCGTTGACCTCTTTTCTGCAAAGTGCTGAAGGCTTTACCAAGATAACTTTTTCGCCCGCGGCAGAGCGGCTGCGGCTGCGTGCTCATTTTGCGCGCACCACGCTTGGGGCCTCTGAAGTGCCGGACCTCTCTGATGACACCCTAAGAGCCAGCGTTGCAACGTGGCTGATGCCCCTGTTGCAACCCCCATACCGACTCAGCTCAGTTGAGGCTGCTGCTGTAGAGCGCGGGTTGCATGGGCTATTTACTTACTCAGCAAATCAGAAGCTCTCAGAGCTAGCGCCAGAGCACTTTGTGCTGCCGTCAGGGAAAACGCGCCTGCTTGAATATACCTCCGACGGCCGTGTTATCCTTCAGGCAACGATACAAGAGCTTTTTGGGGTGCGAGAGACGCCGCGCTTAGGCAGAGCAGCAGTTCCGCTGACTATTCACCTTCTTTCACCTGCGAAGCGAGCGATGCAGGTAACGCAAGACCTAGCTGGTTTCTGGTTGTCTGGTTATCCTGCTGTTCGGCGCGAGCTGCGCGGACGGTATCCGAAACATCCTTGGCCAGAAGACCCTACGGTTGCTCTTCCTGGAAAGCCCCGAGCAACCGCAGCACCAGAGAAAAAGCGCACACCTTAGGCGTTGCCAGCCAGTGGGGCCGGACGCTCAAGAGCATCGCCTGAAGCAAGCTGCACCTGTTGCAGCAATCCCATCAAATCAACCAGACGTTGCTGATCAAGTCCGCTCATCTGCTTCTTGTGACACTGACCCACGGGATCTCTTAGCTCGTGCAGAACCGCCAGCCCCTTGGCACTTAAGGTAACCTTTACCATACGCCGATCGACCTCACTGCGGTGGCGACTGACGTAATCAAGACGCTCTAAGCGGTCTAACAACCGGGTCATATCGGGCACCTCGGCTATTAGCTGCTCAGCGATCTCACCACACGAAAGCCCCTGCGCACCCACGGGCTCAAGCACACGCAATATATTGTAGGTAGCATTGGTGAGGTCGTGTTGCCGAAATAGCCGATTTAGCTCACCTTCAAGCCTACTTGCGGTGCGCACCAGTGATAGAAAAGCCCTGTGCTCAAGCGCAGCTTCGCCGCCACCAAGTTCAATGACCTTCGTCTCCTGCTTTGTCGAATCAGCCTCAAAAGATGTTCCCATGGCCTTAAAGCTCCTTGCATTACTCTGCACCCATCACGGTTGTCCTTTACTCTCGACTCGGTATACCGCAATCTGCGTGCGCACCAGCACCGAGATCGTCATGCTGCGACTCGGCCTGCCTGCGGGCTCTAGAGTGGCTGTTCTAGTTGTCTCCTTTTTTTGGCCGCGACTGCGCGGTGCCTCAAATCGTCACACCTTATGTGATGAGCCAGCCTGTGCTATACCTCAGCGAACTTATGTTTTTTAAAACCCCACCAGCGTGCGAGGTCCGTAGCACTAGTTTAAAGGCTATCGCTTTGGTCTGTCTGATTGCTGCCAGTCTTAGCGCTGTTGGCTGCGCTACGACGTCAAAGGCACCACGGTCAGTTAGCGAAGAGGTTACGACACCTCCGCCCACGAGTAAGCTTGCCTTACGTGCTGAGACAATCGAGCTGCTGCACGCAATCGGCATATCGCCCTCGCAATTACCGAGCCTAGAGAGCCTTGAAGAGAGTGAGAATCTTATTGCAGCGGCAGCGTCTCCCGAACATCGAGCGCTTGCTCTTAGTGAGCTGTGGTTCAACCGAGCGCAGGCGCTGGCACGGTCGTCTCGCACAGGCTCGCTTGCATCTTTTCTGCGTGCGGCTGAGCTCTCTCTTGCTGCGCTCTTGGGAGATGGCTGCTCGACAGTTTTTAACCCAGCCTGCGTTACTCTTGGCGTTCAGTATATGGCCGCTACGCGCGCGGTGGTCACTCGACTTCAGCAGAGTGGCTGGGAAGCGCCACCCCTGGCAACATCGCACTACGACCTAACTCTGCGCGGAGCAAATGGACCGCTATTTTTAAGGGATTGGAGCCTAACAATACCGGATCATACCGCCCAAAACGGAAGCGCAGGCGGCGTTCGAGCGGGCATAGGATTCGCAGCAGCAGGATGTCGCGTTTTCGCTCTGTCAGCGAATTCTGTTGGTGTATGTGCACCGCTGACCTTTGTACTTTCGTTTTCTGGCCCCACAACGGCTAGCTTGCGAGGTGATTATGAGAGCAAGACAGAGGCTGTTCTTAGCGTCTACGACGGCTATCAAAGAGAGCGGGTCTCTCTAAATGGTCAGAGCGTTCCGCTTGCTGCTGATTTCGGATCAGTCGGGGCTCAAGCAGCGCAGTTTGCTGCAGCTCAACGTGCCGAAGCAAAGTCTACCGCAGAGCCGAACAACCTTATCCCGCTCTCGTGCGTAAGCATTCCGAGCTCAGCAACAGAGACCGTAGTGCTCGTAGGATCCGAGAAAGCGTTACGTCGTTATCAAGACTCTTTTGCTCAATTTGTAGGTGATGCGGCCCTTCGAGCACGCTTCTCTTTCTGTAGGTACACAGCACAGAAGCAGGCAGATCCTGCCTCGTTAGGCAGCGACCTCAGTCTGCTTATCGCACCAGATGCAGCGACGAATTTCTTGCCTCGCTCTGCTGCTGTTACATTCGTGGCGCTTGATGCTGTCGGGCAGCGACATACAGCCCAGAGCGCGCGATTGCTTCAGCGCAGGCCAACCGCCCTGAAGCTCTCTGCAGTAATCTCAGTGGTATCGTCGCAGGCTCAACGCAAGCAGGCAGAGAAGCTGTCGCACCAGCTTGCCGCGAGTGATGGGGTGACAGCTACTACCGTCCAACTAACACAGAAGGAAGGGGTGGCCACGTCCCGTCAAACGAGTGAGGCCCTTCGAAAGGCGCTGTTAGAGCTTCCTGAAAGAGGTCTACGCCGCGACAATCTAGCTTCGCCGCCATCCTCTCAGCCCCCACCCGCGCCGGAAGACCCACTAGCGCCCGAGGCCGACGACGAGCTGCCTGTTTCGCCGGTGCTTTAATCTTCAAGGGGCATCGGCACCCAAAATGATTATATCGCCATAACCCCCCTTGCTTACTCACCAAACGCACGCCGGTACGTCGTTCTAAAAGACTTGCTTTCATAGGTAGCCGGAGTAGATTCCACCCCATGCTATTTTCGCTCCGTGGTAAAAAACTGCGTCAAGCAGATTCCGATGGCGCTGCCAAAACCGCGCCCCCTGAGGCTTCGGGCGCAATCTCTCGCCGGTCTTTTCTGCTGCGTACCGGTGGGGGGGCCGCTGCGCTTGTAGCTGGCGCTCCCCTTTTACAGAGGGCAGCGGCACTAGCAAGCGACCCCCGCATCGCTGGACTGTCTACCTTCTTTGAAGCCGACTTTACTTCGCTCGCGGTTCCCCGCGCCGAGGTAGCAGATCACCTCTGCGGACCCGCTGGCCGTTCAGCCTCTAGCTCGCTGCGCGCAGCTATTAATCTCTTAGAGACGCAAGCCCTTACAGGAGCCGGCTCGATGCAAGCTGCGCGAGCGCCAGCAGACGCCCTACGCACGTCAACCTTTGGTCAAGCTCTTGTGGCTGATAGAGAGGTTTTACGCGGGCTCTCTCGAGTCTGGTTAGACCACCATGAATTCGCGAGGGCCTTAGGATTGAGTCAAACCAGCCGAGCAACAGCTATCCCTTTTGCTAACCTCTCGCCTGAGGCACAGCAGGCGTTTGCGCTAAAGATATTCAGGTCTGCTTCTACAAACGTTACCTTGTCTAGAACCTCCGAACTAAGAATCGTTGAAGCGCTGGCTAAACGTGGGGACTCTACCGTCAAGGCGCTGCTGCGTCGTGCGCTAAACCTTTCCGAAGAGCAGCTTCTTACTTTTGCTGATGGCCCAGAGATGCACGCCGCACAGCGGCTGGCGGGCGCAATAGAAGATCTCTCGCAGCTCTTTCCATCTTCACCGCAGTATCGCAACTCACGGCTGCAGCGGCAGTTCTCGCTTACCAATGGACGGGGGCGGCGCATGCTTTTACAGCTTGACCCGTTTACTGTGGTAAGTCTACTCACGCGCCAAGGGCCTATAGAATTTTTCCACGGCGAGCGTCAGAGCTGGATACGAGCTCAGGGCAAAGACCGCGAGCTCTCTGCCCGACTTCATGAATTCTTTACACGCTGCCACCCGCCGCATCGTTACGTGCAGCTCCAACAGGGGCTGTCGGTTGAAGATACCAAGCGCAAAATTATGGGGAGCGAGCAGTGTTAACCAGAGGCCTGCCATGTACGACCTATGCTGCGCGAGTGAACTCGGCGGTGGCTTTCGCTTCTCTATCGCTGCTCTGCGCGCCAACTGTCAGAGCGGCAGAGGCGCAACAACCCCTCGGCGCGATGAAGCAGATAGGGGTCACAGAGCTACGAGCGCTGCTTTCAGATAGCAGGATTGAATTCAGAGAGCGACTAACCGCCGCTAAAGAGATATGGGTATCTGATAAGGCACCTGAGCTGCTACGGCGCACTGCGTTTCAGGGGCTTCTCGCCCTAGCTCAAGAGCTGGACAGTTCACTCCCCGAGCCACGCACAGTGCGAGATGAGCTGCTCGCCCACATTAAACAGAGCTCACTTACACTCATCTCAGCACCTGAGACGCCGCAGGAGCTACGAGCTCTGATACTTCGAGAATTAGGTTTCCTCTATCAAGTCGGTGGGCGTGAGGGGGCAGATACACTATTGCAGCTCTATCGCAGTCGCACGAGCGTGTTGTGGTTGCACGACCCCCGTATGCAGGCATTTCTGCTGCTCACCTGCGCACGTGCGGGGGTCACAGAGGTCTATAGCGAGTGCAAATCAATCGCTACGCGGCAGGGCGCCGCATCCGAACTTCGGACAGCAGCGGTGTTAGCTCTTACTGAATGCGCCGATCTTGAGTCGCTCGCACTGCTTGAAAAGATAGCCAGCGATCGCTTAGAGCCGTACCAGCTGCGAGCAGCGGCTGTGCGTGGTGTGGCAGCACTTGAAAGTGCTGCTATACGCGCACTGCTTCTGCGATGCACAAGCGAGATTCCAAAAGCTGGCGAGATCGAGCTCAACCATCAGGAGTTTCTCGGCGTGGTCTTTCAGCACCTTGCTGATTACACTGTTGATGAGCCAACTCGCTCGTTACTGGCGAGCGCAGATGGGCGATTTATTGAGGGCAGCGGCCCCGATTGCCGGCTAGCTCTCTTACGCGCTGCCTGGGGCGATCCAAGCGTGCTTCCGCGCGTCGCAGAATTAGCAATTTCGTGCCCCGATCCTTCTTATCAGGAGGGCTTTCTCAAAGCGGTTTTTACTGTTGGTAAAACTGAGCAGCATCAACGTGTACTGCGTGAAGGAGCGGCATTAGCGTCACCTTTATTTCCAGCCGCACTAGCTCTTCTCACGACCAACCAAGCCGATAAGGTCAGGCCAGAGCTAAGAGCAGCACTTAGACTTGCCCCACATCAGAGCATAGCAAAGCTTCTGAGCGCACTAAAAGACCAAGAGTCGGTTGCCGTTTTGCGGGCGCTGCTGGGTGCCTCAACACCTCAAGAGCGGCTGTGGATTACAAGAACTCTTGTTGAGCTCGGAGAGGTTGAATCGATGCCAGCCCTATTTGAGCAGCTACTAGGGGCTAAGATCCCGCGCGAACAGATTTTGGACTCCTATCGCATAGTCGCAAAGGCGGTGGCTGATCTTCCAGACGAGATCCTGAAGAGTGCGCAGGTGCGAATGATTACCGAATCTGTGAACGCTGCGAGCTCACGGGAATCTGCTGCGATCTATTATCAGGGGGCCACTGAGGCTCTCGCTTTTATTCGCTCAGGCGATGCGCTGCAGGCACTGAAGGAATTGGCGCTCGCAAGCAACCAGCAGCTGCGTCTCTATGCGTTAGCAGCGCGAGCACGGTGCGACGACGCAGGCGCAGATAAAGAGCTCATTAGGCTAGCTCAGGAGCCCGAGACCCGACAGTATAGCTTAGTATGGAAGGCTCTTACGTACTGCTCATCGAGCGCCTCTCGCCGTTTTCTCTTCACACAAGCACAGAGTGGGGCCCTTGAGCCGCTTAATCATGCGTTGCACGCCTGGACCTTGCGGCAAAAGGAAGACCCAACATTTGCAGCCGAACTGGCCGAGCTGATGCTGCGTGACGGCACACTCAAGAGCACGGTGTGGGGCATGGTCAACTATGCAACAGCACTTAAAGCCACAGCGAACCCATCGCTCTACATAACAAACCCATTCTGCGTTCGCCCCGACACACTTTGGCGTTTAGTGTCATCTGCACAAGCTACTACGTTTGACGCGCGCCCCTTGGCCGCTGTTATCGTTGGCAGCGAAGACCAGGAGGATTCTTTCGGTCGTGCCGAGCTTGCGATTCGCCCCCTTCTCAAAGCGGGATACATGGTGCGCTTCTCGCAGGTTTCTCACGACAGAAGAACGCAACACTTAGGCGAGGATGGTGTCATCGAGCGGCTCAAGTGGGCCGCTTTTGCAAACCCAGAGGGTAAGCCGCGAAAACAGCTTGAGTACGTCATGTTTATACTCCACGGTGGACAGCGCGATGCAGTGCTTGGACCCAAGACCGCCGTCCGCACAGATGGTGCGCGGCGACTTGACCCCTCGGATGAAAAGGCGCTGATCGATGAAGGGGTGCGTTCACTGCTGAAGAACGGCGCGCGCGGCGCCTTCGTTGCATGCTGGTCTGGTCAGGCTCGTCAAGCCGCCACAACCGATTCGCATCAGTCGCAGCTGGCGAATTTAGCACAGATGCTGCGTCGAGTCTGGCCTCAGGCTGCGAAGAACGGCTTCATAGCACCGCGCACTGCTGTGCAGATCGAGCTCCTAGACGCAAAACGGAATTCGATGTGGGGCGCAGAGGCAGAGCTGCGGTACTAGTGCCGTCTTCAACAACCCGTTGGAGATGTGCGGGCCAATGAACTACCGCTCACACAGCACTGCTGAGGCAAAGTCTGGACGGCTGTTTCCGTTAGGAGCCGTTCTTACCTGGTAGCACGCGCCGGGGGTGTTTTTAATACTAAAGACTGCTCGCCCTGTTGCTGACAATGATTTCTTGCGAGGGCTTGCCAGCCTTAGCGAGCCTTTTGACCCAACATAAAGTCTAAGAGCGTCCCGATTTAAATTACTTCCATCCGCGCGCGCATGGATATAGCAGGTGCCAGTGTTAGACTTCACACAGCCTCCACCAAAGTGAGCACTGAGCCGTTGAATATCAGCCTGTGCTGAGACGGTGCAAAAAGTGAGGGTAGCGAACGTTACTAAAAGAGCTTTTCTCATGGTTATTCCCCTATCGTATAATGAGCGCGCCCCTCGCCCACCGGGCTTAAGACACGCTGAGTAGTGTAGGTCGATAGTGTCCCCTCAACACACCAGGCGGCATGACCGACTGCATGTAGTAGATGGATAGCAAACTCGCAAAACAGCAGTAAGGGCACGCACGCACAATGAACGGCACCCGAAATCAGAAAGATCGGCAGGGTAAAATCAAACTGCTCAGCAGTTGATGCGCAAAAAGTTCGGCACCTTAAAATATTGATGCCTACTATTGTCTGAACGTCAGGACGGCTTGGAGAGAATGGAGCTACTGGCGCGCGTAGTAAAAAAGAGACCGAAAGTTATTGATTAGACTGCCCAAGGTCGGACTCGAACCGACACGGGATTTCTCCCCCGGGATTTTAAGTCCCGTATGTCTACCATTTCATCACTCGGGCGTATATTAACAGCTGGAGGAGGCTACCACTAATGAGGATTTGGAAAAAGAGGTGCGTTGAGATGCTTAGCCCCCACGACCTCGCAGCTCCTGCTTCGCCCGTGGCGGGGGTTGAAGCCCGTGACCTTCTGGCTGACCGGAAGGTCCGCGCTCCATACGTTCCCTAGCTCGCCTTCTTCTCAATCTCAGGCGGCATGACCACCTTAATATGAGCCTCACGCAGAGCCTTCTCGCTTGGAATACCAGGGGCTCCCATCATAAGGTCTTCAACGCTTTGGGCCATTGGGAACGCAATCACATCACGGATAGCGTGCTCTTGAGCAAGCAACATCACGATACGATCGATGCCCGGGGCAAAACCGCCGTGTGGCGGAGCACCAAACTT